>CANQMR010000001.1 GCA_947625015.1 uncultured Lachnospiraceae bacterium
AACCCATACAATTTGCTTTTTGTGTATTTTATATATGGCTAATTTTTTGTGGTGTTATAAGGGAATTATATCGAGAAAAAGGTAAAGACAGAAATTAGATGTTGATATTTCGGTTTGGCATAACAAAAACAATGAAAGATATTTTATTGATGTCCCTAGTGTAATGAGAGATATTGCAGGAGTAGAACGACGGAATTATGTAACAGACCTCTTAAAAGGACAATCCACAAAAGTGAATCCGATTTTAGTAATTTTGCTGATACTGCTGTTAATAAATATGTTACTTGTAATTATTAATTTTGTAGATTATAATTTTAAAAACGTTTTATTATTGGTATGTATATTTGGCGTGATAGTCTTTGCATTTTATTTGACGGCAAAAAAATAAAGAATACGATGGAATTGTGTTAAGTTTGATTTACGACAGAATGGGAGGGTAGGAAAATATGGATATGCAAATAATTGAAGTTTGTATTGATGCGGTTATAATGGTGCTTTTCTTTTATATAACTATGAATCCTTTTACGGTTATGATAGTTTACTCTTTTTTTGATTCTCTTTTTACTTTTATTAGAATACCGCTTCAATATAGTAAAATGTTATGGAATGACAAAAGGTTTAAGGGTACATATGTTACGGCGGAAGTTCTATATCACGACGAAATGCAGGGTAGCAGATGGACGACAAGGGTTACAGTAATAAATTATGTAATGAATGGAAGAAGTATAGATGTATTGATAGATGGGACGGTAGGAGAACCGGGAGAGAAAATAGAGGTTATAACGGATGGGGAATTTGCCTCCCTTGCCAAACCGAATCGGAGAGATGTTTTTAATAACGTAAAACAGATGATCTCGTTCTGTGTAGTTTCAGGTATTTTGTTTTTTGTCTTTTTGAAATATATAAAGGTATATTTGATAATAGTATGGATTTTATGGGAGATTTGTAAAACAGTTATATTGCCATATACGTGGAGAGATAATATTAGAGGATTAAAAGAACAAGCAGGCTGGCATGAAAATGTGTAATTGGACAGGAAAAAGAGTATGTTTATTTGATTAAGGTATTTGCGTAGTTGTAAATGTATATACCTATTATTTCTACGGAACAGGTATTGATTTTCAATATAACAGATGCGATATGGGGAAGGGATTTAAAAAAATGATAGAAAACATTGGTTTTTTACAGAATTTAGAATGTTGCAACCCATACAATTTGCTTTTTGTGTATTTTATATATGGCTAATTTTTTGTGGTGTTATAAGGGAATTATATCGAGAACAGCCAATTATGTTTGTTGGGTTGTTGATATACGTCTGCTGGTTTTTATTTTTCTGTATCAGGGCATATATAGCTAATTCACTTAATAAATTTCCGAATTATATTGAGAAAAAGGTAAAGACAGACATTGTTATCGAAGATTTACTTAGAATTAGAAACCAAATATACCATAAAACATTAATAAAATTAAAATTTGAAACCACAGATGAGGAAGTATATTATGGAAAATATATATGTGACCCATTATACTTTAATACTTATTTAAAATCCCAGTTATGCCGGAAATTAGATGTTGATATTTCGGTTTGGCATAACAAAAACAATGAAAGATATTTTATTGATGTCCCTAGTGTAATGAGAGATATTGCAGGAGTAGAACGACGGAATTATGTAACAGACCTCTTAAAAGGACAATCCACAAAAGTGAATCCGATTTTAGTAATTTTGCTGATACTGCTGTTAATAAATATGTTACTTGTAATTATTAATTTTGTAGATTATAATTTTAAAAACGTTTTATTATTGGTATGTATATTTGGCGTGATAGTCTTTGCATTTTATTTGACGGCAAAAAAATAAAGAAATGTTCAATAAAAATGGACAGTAAGATGCATGCATGGGCATATTTTGGATAGTGATTTCCATGCTATATTAATACGGTGGGATTGTGTTAAGTTTAATTTACGACAGAATGAGAGGGTAGGAAAATATGAATATACATATAATAGAAGTTTGTATTGATGTGGTTATATTGATGCTTTTCTCTTTTAAAACTTTGAATCCTTTGCCGGTTATGCTAGTTTACTATTTTTTTGACTTTCTTTTTACTTTTATTAGAATACCGCTTCAATATAGTAAAATGTTATGGAATGACAAAAGGTTTAAGGGTACATATGTTACGGCGGAAGTTCTATATCACGACGAAATGCAGGGTAGCAGATGGACGACAAGGGTTACAGTAATAAATTATGTAATGAATGGAAGAAGTATAGATGTATTGATAGATGGGACGGTAGGAGAACCGGGAGAGAAAATAGAGGTTATAACGGATGGGGAATTTGCCTCCCTTGCCAAACCGAATCGGAGAGATGTTTTTAATAACGTAAAACAGATGATCTCGTTCTGGGTAGTTTCAGGTATTTTGTTTTTTGTCTTTTTGAAATATATCAATGTATATTCTATAATAGTATGGATTTTATGGGAGATTTGCAAAACAGTTATGTTGCCATATACGTGGAGAGGTAAGATTAGAGGATTAAAAGAACAAGCAGGCTGGCATGAAAATGTGTAATAACTATTAGGCTATCTACCATTGCCCTTGACAGTATCACCGACACTCCTGTATATGGGCTGTTGTCGGATTTAATAACCATTGCTAAAAATTTCAGTGATAAATATATATAGGAGGGTAGGAAAATATGGATATGCAAATAATAGAAGTTTGTATTGATGCGGTTATAATGATGCTTTTCTTTTATATAACTATGAATCCTTTTACGGTTTTGATAGTTTACTATTTTTTTGGCTTTCTTTTTACTTATATTAGAATACTGCTTCAATATAGTAAAATGTTATGGAATGACAAAAGGTTTAAGGGTACATATGTTACGGCGGAGGTTCTATATCACGACGAAATGCAGGGTAGAGGATGGCCGGCAAGGGTTACAGTAATAAATTATGTAATGAATGGAAGAAGTATAGATGTATTGATAGATGGGACGGTAGGAGAACCGGGAGAGAAAATAGAGGTTATAACGGATGGGGAATTTGCCTCCCTTGCCAAACCGAATCGGAGAGATGTTTTTAATAACGTAAAACAGATGATCTCGTTCTGTGTAGTTTCAGGTATTTTGTTTTTTGTCTTTTTGAAATATATAAAGGTATATTTGATAATAGTATGGATTTTATGGGAGATTTGTAAAACAGTTATGTTGCCATATACGTGGAGAGATAATATTAGAGGATTAAAAGAACAAGCAGGCTGGCATGAAAATGTGTAATAACTATTAGGCTATCTACCATTGTTCTTGACCAAATCACCGACACCCCTGTATATGGAGTGTTGTCGGATTTAATAACCATTGCTAAAAAGTTCAGTGATAAATATATATAGGAGAGTAGGAAAATATGCTTAAAAGTATAGGTTTGGATGGACTTGAAATGTGTATAGATGTGGTTATAATGATGCTTTTCTTTTTTATAACTATGAATCCTTTTACGGTTTTGATAGTTTACTTTTTTTTGAATGCCTTTTTACTTTTATTGAAGTACCGCTTCAATATAGTAAAATGTTATGGAATGACAAAAGGTTTAAGGGTACATATGTTACGGCAGAGGTTCTATATCACGACGAATTGCGGGGTGGAAGAGCGGTGGTAAAGGCTACAGTAATAAATTATGTAATGAATGGACGGAGTATAGATGTATTGATAAATGGGACGGTAGGAGAACCGGGAGAGAAAATAGGGATTATAACGGATGGGGAATTTGCCTCCCTTGCCAAACCGAATCGGAGAGATGTTTTTAATAATGTTAAACAGATGATTACGCCCTGTATAGTTTCAGGTATTTTGTTTTTTGTCTTTTTGAAATATATAAATGTATATTTGATAATGCTATGGATTGTATGGGAGATTTGTAAAATAGTTATCTTGCCGTATGCATGGAGAGATAATATAAAACAATTTAAAAAAGATTCAGGCTGGCATGAAAATGTGTAATTGGACAGGAAAAAGAGTATGTTTATTTGATTAAGGTATTTGCGTAGTTGTAAATGTATATACCTATTATTTCTACGGAACAGGTATTGATTTTCAATATAACAGATGCGATATGGGGAAGGGATTTAAAAAAATGATAGAAAACATTGGTTTTTTACAGAATTTAGAATGTTGCAACCCATACAATTTGCTTTTTGTGTATTTTATATATGGCTAATTTTTTGTGGTGTTATAAGGGAATTATATCGAGAAAAAGGTAAAGACAGAAATTAGATGTTGATATTTCGGTTTGGCATAACAAAAACAATGAAAGATATTTTATTGATGTCCCTAGTGTAATGAGAGATATTGCAGGAGTAGAACGACGGAATTATGTAACAGACCTCTTAAAAGGACAATCCACAAAAGTGAATCCGATTTTAGTAATTTTGCTGATACTGCTGTTAATAAATATGTTACTTGTAATTATTAATTTTGTAGATTATAATTTTAAAAACGTTTTATTATTGGTATGTATATTTGGCGTGATAGTCTTTGCATTTTATTTGACGGCAAAAAAATAAAGAATACGATGGAATTGTGTTAAGTTTGATTTACGACAGAATGGGAGGGTAGGAAAATATGGATATGCAAATAATTGAAGTTTGTATTGATGCGGTTATAATGGTGCTTTTCTTTTATATAACTATGAATCCTTTTACGGTTATGATAGTTTACTCTTTTTTTGATTCTCTTTTTACTTTTATTAGAATACCGCTTCAATATAGTAAAATGTTATGGAATGACAAAAGGTTTAAGGGTACATATGTTACGGCGGAAGTTCTATATCACGACGAAATGCAGGGTAGCAGATGGACGACAAGGGTTACAGTAATAAATTATGTAATGAATGGAAGAAGTATAGATGTATTGATAGATGGGACGGTAGGAGAACCGGGAGAGAAAATAGAGGTTATAACGGATGGGGAATTTGCCTCCCTTGCCAAACCGAATCGGAGAGATGTTTTTAATAACGTAAAACAGATGATCTCGTTCTGTGTAGTTTCAGGTATTTTGTTTTTTGTCTTTTTGAAATATATAAAGGTATATTTGATAATAGTATGGATTTTATGGGAGATTTGTAAAACAGTTATGTTGCCATATACGTGGAGAGATAATATTAGAGGATTAAAAGAACAAGCAGGCTGGCATGAAAATGTGTAATTCTGCTGGGTACACCGGAGAAGATAAGCAGCTTAAATCGGTATGCTTATGCGGAAAAAATGGATTATGCAATGCTTAATTTTACATTAGGGGTAGAAGTATGGAGTATGGCAGAAAAATTGAGATAAGTGATATAAAAACCGCAATAATGGGAGCCATAATAGCATTTATATTTGTAAGTACATTTAATCATGGAGTTATTCAATCGTGTGGCTATTTTTATTTTTGCGTACATAAAGACAGTTATGTAATTGTAAAGGCAGAAATAAAGGAAATAAAAAAATATTCATTAACATATCGAAAAGCCGATATTTTTGAAATAAAAAAGGCATTAGTGAGTTATCAGATTGGCAATGAACTGCATGGAGCGTAATAATTTATTGACAAAAAAATTACAAAAATTTATAATCCTAGTATGGATAAAAAGGACTTTATCCGACGGTTATGATGCGTAACCTGATAAGGGAAAGGAATTTACTTATGGTTTACAATGTGGATTATGAGATTTGCTCCATTGTCTTCCTGATTCTGCTGGTGGTGCTGTCAGTGAGAAGGAAACCGCTGGAGGATTCTCAGTCAAGAATATTTCATATATATTTAACAGCCTGTTTTTTAAATATCTGTCTGGATGTTATCACCTGTTATATGCTGCAATATCATAAAATGATTCCCCTCTGGGTGAATTATAGCGTGAACGGTATATTTCTTGCAGTGCAGTGTATACTGCCTACGATGTTTATGCTGTATGTCTACACCAGAATTCAACAGTCTCGAAAGACCGTCCGTCAGCTCTTGTGGCTGGCTTATCTGCCGGCAGTGGTCGGTGTGGTGATGGTGCTGTTAAGCCCATGGACCAGGGCGATTTTTTACTTTAACCGGTTTGGGTATCAGCATGGCAGCTTACATAGTTATCTGTATATCAACGCCGGTTTATATGCGGTGGGAACCATTATCTATGCCTTTGCCTCCCGGAAGATAATCGGGGGAAGGCAGGTAATGATAACCGTAATGATAATTCTTGCCGCCATGCTTCCCACAGTAGTACAGTATTTTCTGCCAAGCTATATGTTGAGCGGTTTAGGGACTACCATTTCTATCTATATTCTGTATCTTAGCAGCGAAAGCCAGTCTTCCTATGTGGACATGACTACCGGGGCGCTGAACCGGGAGGCGTTTGCCTTTCATGTGAAGGAGATTGCCAAACGGGGAATGCCGGAGCAGATTTTCGTGGTGGCCTTGGATAATTTTAAGCTGGTCAACGAGATTTTTGGCATGGAGGGCGGCAACGAGATGCTGCGTTTGCTGGTGGAGGCCCTGCAATATGAGTATGGGGAAAACAGGATTTTCCGTTTTGGCGGGGATACGTTCGCCATTGCCTTAGAGGAGACGACAGAGAGCGTCAAGGAGTTAGACAGTATCCGCAGAATCGTGACCAGGTCGTGGATTTTGCGGGATACCGAGGTGGAGCTGTCCGCCTGTATCTGCCTTGTCCATACGATTCACCATACGGAAGAGGATCTGGTGCAGACGATGGAATATGCTGTCACCAAAGTCAAGGGGATTGGCAAAGGGCAGTTTTTAGAGGTAGATGTGACGGAGGTAGAGGAGGCCGCAAGGCGGAAAGCCATTGAGCAGGCCATGGTTGCCTCCATTGAGGCCGGTACTTTTGAGGTGCATTATCAGCCAATCTACGATACGAAGGCGAAGAGATTCCACTCTTTAGAGGCGCTTGCCAGATTAAATGTGCCGGAATACGGCTATGTTTCCCCGGAGGAGTTTATCCGGATTGCGGAGCAGAACGGGACGATTTTGCAGATTGGTATGCTGGTGTTAGACGAGGTGTGCCGCTTTATCCGTCAGTATAACCTGAAGAAAAAGGGAATTGATTTTGTGGAGGTCAATCTCTCTGTCGTACAGTGTATGCAGGAGCAGATTTATAACGATATCCAGTCTGTGCTTGACAAATATAACATGCCGCCGTCCATGATTAATTTAGAGATAACGGAGAGTGCGGCGGCCTATTCCGAGGAGCGGTTAATCCGCAATATGGCAAGGCTTTCCCTGATTGACATTACCTTTTCCTTAGATGATTACGGTTCGGGATATTCCAATATCAATTATCTGGTGGATTTGCCGTTTTCCATTGTTAAGATTGATAAATATGTGGTATGGGCGGCAATGAAAAAAGTGACGTCACGTATGGTATTAGAGAACACAATCGCCATGTTTAAGGATATTAACCTAAAGGTTGTGGCGGAAGGAATAGAAGATTTGGAGATGGCGGAGATGATTACGGCCATGGGTGCAGATTATTTGCAGGGCTATTATTTTTCCAAGCCGGTTCCCAAGGAGAAATTAATCGAATGTCTGGAGGAGGGATATCTTGAAAAATTGCAGAACAAAGCGAAATAAGATAAAAAGGCTGCTGTTAGCGGGCGTTTTGTCCATGGGCCTTATCGGAATGGCGGGATGCGGCCAGACGGAAGCAGAGAATACGGAGGACAGGCGGTATATTGCCGTAATCTGCAAGGGCTCCCAGCATGAATTTTGGAAGACCGTAGAGCAGGGGGCAAGGGACGCCGGCGAGGAGTTGAATATTAAGATTTCCTTTGAAGCGCCGGAAGACGAGTCCCAGATTGACAAGCAGATTGATATGGTGGAAAAAGCCATACGCAATAAGGCGGACGCCATTGTGTTGGCGCCGTTGGATACGGATAAGTTAAATGCGTCCATTGACAAGGCGGTGCGGCAGGGGATTCCGGTGCTGACCTTTGACTCGGATGTGACGACGGAAGCCAGAGTGGCGACAATCGGTACAGACAACCGAAGCGCCGGGGCCATTGCGGCCAGAAATGCGGCCGAGCTGATGGGCGGCAGCGGAAAGGCGGCGATTATCTCCTATGTGGAGGGCGCCCAGACGGCGATTGAGCGAAATGAAGGCTTTTGTGATGAGATAGAAAGTACATACCGGGGAAAGATTGAGATTGTGGGACTTACCTACTGCAATGGCGATGTGGAGACGGCCAAGGAGCAGGCGTTGGATTTCCTGGACAAATACCCGGACCTTAAGTGCATATACGGAGCCAATGAGGGAAGCGCCGTAGGCGCCGCCGAGGCCGTTGCGGAGAGAAAGTTAGAGGACAAAGTTTCCGTAATCGGCTTTGATTCCTCCGACGCCGAGATTTCCTATCTGGAGTCGGGAGCCATTGACGGCATGATGGTGCAGAACCCCTATAACATGGGTTATCTGGGCGTGCGCAATGTGAACAAGGTATTAGACGGCAGGGATATAGAAGATAAATTTAACACCGGCGCCGCCTATGTGAACCGGGATAACCTGTATGACGAGTATACCCAGTGGCTGCTTTATCCTCTGGGAAATGCCGGGGATTGATGGAGGAGCAGATATGACAGAGAAGAGAAAAGGAATGACCATACGAAAAAAACTTCTGCTTAGTTATTTCTCCCTTGTATTGTTAATCGTGATTATTGGAATTATCGGCATATCCAATATAAGAGAGGTGTACCGAAACGGCAATGAGATATATCTTAGCAATTTAAAATCAGTGGATTACCTAAAGTCCATTGACCTGAATGTCAAAGAGATTGACCAGAGCCTTATGGTGCTGATGAGCAGGGTGGGAAGCAGTTATCAGGAAGAGTATCTTTCCGATATCAACAGGCTGCAAAAGGAAAATGAGGGATTGCTTGAGGCTTACAGTAAGCTGAATGTGACCAGACTGGAGAAACGCCGTTACAACCAGTTCCGGTTAAGCCTGCTTACCTTTGACAAGCAGATTGAGGTAATTACGGAGAAATTAAAGGCTGGAGACCGGGAGGCCGCCATTAACGCCTATACGCAGGAGCTTACGCCTGTGCGGGCGACGACTTATGAGCTGATTGAGGCCATAGTGGAGTTGTCTGCCGCCAACGCCCAGAGTAAAAATGATAACAACCAGAAAATATATGACCGCCTGATTTTAGTAATCGTAATTACCATGCTGCTGGCTATCTTGATTGCGGTTATCATTACCGTTAAGATGAGCAACTATTTTACCAGCAAGTTAGGCGCAATCCAGCGGCTGGCAAAGCGTATTTCCGAATATAACATTTCAGACGATATCCGGGGAATGTCCAATGATGAGTTCGGGCAGACCATGGAGGCCCTTAACGATTCCCAGTTCATGATGCGGGAACTGATGGAGCGGATTATCGAGGAGTCCTCCACAATCAGCGATACCGGCGAGGAGGTATCGTTAGCTGTGCGCAAATCCGGACAGCGGATTGAGAATATCAATGTGAAGGTGTTACAGTCCGGCGAGATGGCAGGGCAGATGGATAATACGGTCCGGACAATTTTAGAGGACCGCTCGTTAGACCAGGATACAGTGGAGCGTCTCAACAATATTTTGAAGAAATCCGAGGAGGCCAGAGGAATTTTGTCGGAGGCCAGGGCGGAATTGAGCAGCGTAGCCATGTATTTAGAGCAGATTGGCATTACTTCCGACTATCAGAATGAGATTGCCAACAGTCATAAAGAGCAGGTAAAGAAATTTAAGGTGTGATAGATGCGGTCAGCTTTCCGGCCGGGGTTTTTTCCGGTACAGGACGGCCAGAAAGGGGAGAAATCCCACAAGACCGTACAGGCCGATAACGCCTAAAAGAAGAAGGATGGCCGGAATGTCCGGGCAGAGGCTCTGCCCTTTTAAGAACAGGTAGTAGGCCATGCTTCCCAACAGGGTAAACACGCAGCAGGGAAGGAAGATGCTTTCCTGAAAATGCAGTTCAATGGGAACCTGTTTTTGCAGTTTACCCATACAGGCGAGGCTTAGGAAGAGATAGCTGGCAAACATGCCGGCGGTATAGCCGGTAATGCCGATTTTGGGAATCAGCAGTTGGATAAATCCAATGCGGATGACTGTGGCAATCATGGTCAGCAGCAGGTTATGGGCGGCAAAGCCCAGCCCGTTTAAAATGCTGGCAAGCGTGGTTGCCAGATAAATCAAAGGACACAGGAAGGAAAGCTGGTATAGGTACATACCGGCTTCTTTATTTTGGAAAAATAACACGCCGATGTCCCTGCCGAATATGTAAAAGGTGATGGTGGAAAAAATGCCAATCAACAGGCAGAAATGCAGGCTTTTTTCGCATAGGCGCACCAGATAGGGCTTTTGCAGGGAGGAATTGGCCGAGGACACCGCCGGAAGAAGCATGGTGGACAGGGAATTGGTGATGGTGGAGGGAAACATGATAAAAGGAAAGGCCATGCCGGAAAAGACGCCGTAGGTGGCAAGGCTTAACTCCGAATTATGGTAATACAGTAAAAGCACAGTGGGAATCATGATGGCCTCGATACTTTGCAGTACGGTTAAGGCCAGCCGGTTGGCGGTTAAGGGAATGGAATTTTTGGCAAAAAGCCGGAAAATCTGGGCCCTGCAGATTGGCCGCCCCTGAAAACAGTTCTTATATTTGCGGTGGTGGATAAGTAAGGCGCCGACAGAGTAGAAAAAGGCGGTCACTTCCCCAATGACAATGCCCCATACGGCAAATTGGGCATCGTAGCTGCTGCGGACGCAGATATAGGCAGCTAACAGATAAAGGCCGAAAATCTTGGCGGTCTGTTCTAACAGGTCGGATATGCCATGGACGCTGGACTTTTCCAGGCCGATAAAATACCCATGAATTGAACCCTTCATGGACATAAAGGGAATCCCCAGACAGATGATTTTCAGGCAGTTCACACATTCCGGCGCATTCAGGATATGGGTGCATAGCCAGAGGGCGTTTTGACGCATAATAAAGCAGACGGTTAAGGAAAGCAGGGCGCTTACCACAAAGCATACCCGGAAGAAGGCTCTTGCAGACGCCATATCCCCCCGGCTTTTGTATTCGGATACCAGCTTGGTGACGGCCAGTTCATTTCCACAGGTAGTCAGGGCAAAGGCCACCATGTAAAGGGGAAAGATCAGCTGGTAGACGCCCATCTCCTTTGCACCGATTAATCCGGAGAGGAATATTCTATTGTAGAAACCTAAGATTCTGGTGGAAAATCCTGCTATGGTCAGAATCAGGGTTCCCTTGATTACCAGATTGTTGGCGGCCATATTTTTGATTTTTGCAAGGACATGGGATATTTTCATGGAATACTCCGGATTCTTTTTTCATGCTAGGTATATATATGTGGGGGAATCCGCATTTATTCCACATGGGGAGGCAGCAGGTTTTCCGAATATAGGGTATGGGGCAGTCCGGTGTGGATTTTCCAAAATGCGGGATATGGGAAGCCTTGCGGCAGGTTTTCCAAGATGCAGAATACGAGGCAGCGCTGTGCAGATTTTCGGTATAGGCTTGACAGGCGGGAAAAAGGCTGGTATGATTATAGTATGATATCCGACTATTTTAGTGGGAATTGAGGTGAGGACATTGAAGTTATCCACGAAGGGAAGGTACGGTCTGCGGGCGATGATTGACTTGGCGGATTATGCGGAGGAGGCGCCACAGTCCATTGCCAGCATTGCGGCCAGACAGTCTATCTCCGACAGCTATTTGGAACAGCTTATGGCCAAGCTGAAAAAAGCGGGGCTTATCACCAGCATACGGGGAGCCCAGGGCGGCTACGTACTGGCAAAGGACAGCAGGGAAATCAGCGTGGGGGATATATTGCGGGCTTTAGAGGGGGATTTGTCCCCGGTGAACTGTTCGGGAATCAAGGACGAGAACGGGTGTCTGGGCAGCAAATCCTGCGTTACCAGAAATGTCTGGAAACGGATTGACGACAGCATACAGGCGGCGGTGGATTCCATTTATTTAGACGAACTGGTGGAGGACAACAGAAAATTACGGATGGAACTGACATGCCGGGAAAGCGCATGCGACCTGTAAGATAGAGATTGAAAAGAAAGATATAGAAAAGAAAAATATAGAAAAGAGGAATGAAACCATGGAGGACAATCGTTTTATCTATTTGGACCACGCGGCGACAACTGCGGCGAGACCGGAGGTAGTGGAGGCTATGCTGCCGTATTTTACGGAGAAGTTCGGCAATCCCTCCAGTGTGTATAAATTTTCGCAGAACAACAAGGCGGTCATTACCGAGTGCCGGGAGAGCATTGCAAAAAGCCTGAACGCAAAGGGCAATGAGATCTATTTTACGGCGGGCGGGACGGAATCCGACAACTGGGCCTTAAAGGCGGCGGCGGAGGCGTACGCGACCAAGGGAAAGCACATCATTACAACGAAGATTGAACACCACGCCATTTTACACACAGCCCAGTATTTAGAGAGCAAGGGGTATGAGGTCACTTATCTGGATGTGGACGAGAATGGAATCGTCAAGTTAGACCAGTTAAAACAGGCAATCCGTCCGGACACCATACTGATTTCGGTTATGTTCGCCAACAATGAGATTGGAACCGTAGAGCCCATTAAAGAGATTGGCGGGATTGCAAAGGAAAAGGGAATTATCTTTCATACGGATGCAGTCCAGGCATTTGGACAGCTTCCCATTGATGTGGAGGAATGTCATATCGATATGTTGAGCGCCAGCGGGCATAAGTTAAACGGCCCTAAAGGAATCGGATTTTTGTATATCCGTACAGGCTTGAAACTGCGCAGCTTTGTCCATGGCGGCGGGCAGGAACGCTCCAGACGGGCGGGGACGGAAAATGTAACCGGTATTGTGGGGCTTGCCAAAGCGGTAGAGATGGCAATGGCAACCATGGAGGAACGCAGCCGGAAGGAATGCGCCATGCGGGATCATTTAATTGACCGGATTTTAACGGAGGTTCCGTACTGCCGCCTTAACGGGCACCGGACCAGCCGTCTTCCCAACAATGTGAATATCAGCTTTCAGTTTATCGAGGGAGAGTCCCTGCTGATTATGCTGGATATGGCGGGAATCTGCGCGTCTTCCGGTTCCGCCTGCACCTCCGGTTCGTTAGACCCCTCCCATGTGCTGTTGGCAATCGGTCTGCCTCATGAGATTGCCCATGGCTCTTTGCGGATGACATTAGGCGAAGAGAACACCATGGAGGAGATGGATTATGTAGTGGATAACATTAAGGAGATTGTGGAGCGTCTGCGCGCCATGTCGCCTTTGTATGAAGATTTTGTAAAAAAGAACCAGTAAAGATACAAGGAGGAAGCATATGTACAGCGAAAAAGTAATGGATCATTTTACTAATCCCAGAAATGTAGGGGAGATTGAGAATGCCAGCGGCGTAGGCACTGTGGGCAATGCAAAATGCGGAGACATTATGCGAATCTATTTTGACATTGACGACAATCAGGTTATCCGCGATGTGAAGTTCAAGACTTTTGGCTGCGGCGCGGCTGTTGCCACCAGTTCCATGGCTACGGAGCTGGTAAAGGGAAAGACCATATATGAGGCGTTGGAGGTTACCAACAAGGCGGTAATGGAAGCCTTAGACGGACTGCCGCCGGTCAAGGTCCACTGTTCCCTTTTGGCAGAGGAGGCGATTCATGCGGCCCTGTGGGATTACTGCCAGAAGAACAACATCACCATAGAGGGCTTGAATAAGCCAAAGAGCGATATCAGCGAGGAGGAACCGGAGGAGGAATATTAGAAGCGGCCACACCGGTTCCGCCATGGGAGAATAACCGGAGCGTCTGCGGCCTTTAATATGCAGCGGCGGTTCCGGTATGCAGGAGAAAGAAGATGAAAGAAAGGGTTGCAGTCGGCATGTCCGGCGGGGTGGATTCCTCGGTGGCGGCCTATCTGTTAAAAGAAGCGGGATACGAGGTTATCGGCGTGACCATGCAGGTGTGGCAGGATGAAGATCCGCTGGCCACTGCGGAAAACGGGGGATGCTGCGGATTATCTGCGGTCGAGGACGCCAGACGGGTGGCGGCTATGCTGGATATCCCCTATTATGTGCTGAATTTCAAGCGGGAATTTAAGGAGTCGGTGATTGACTATTTTGTGGATGATTATATCCGGGGAAGAACGCCCAACCCCTGTATCGCCTGTAACCGCTATGTCAAGTGGGAGGCGCTGCTTGACCGGGCGCTTTCCCTTAACTGCGACTACATTGCCACCGGCCATTACGCAAGGGTACTGCGGCTGCCAAACGGCAGGTATGCCATAGGCAAATCCGCCACAGATAAAAAGGACCAGACCTACGCCCTGTATAATCTGACGCAGGAACAGCTAAAGCGGACGCTGATGCCGGTCGGGGAATATGAAAAGGAGCAGATCCGGGAACTGGCAAAGCAGCTTAACCTGCCGGTTGCCGGCAAGCCGGACAGCCAGGAAATCTGTTTTATACCGGATCACGACTATGCCGCCTATATTGAGCGGGAGACCGGCCGCAAATTTCCGCAGGGAAACTTTGTGGACCGTAAGGGAAATGTGTTAGGAACGCACAAAGGGATTATCCATTACACCGTCGGCCAGCGGAAGGGCCTCGGCCTGTCCCTCGGCGCGCCGGCTTTTGTGCTGGAAATCCGTCCGTCCACGAACGAGGTTGTGATCGGAACCGATGCGGACACCTATCACGATACCTTAGTGGCAGACCAGCTTAATCTGATGGCGGTTCCAAAGTTGTGCGACGGACAGGAGTTTCTTGCCAAAATCCGGTATTCCCATCCGGGTACGCCCTGCAAAGTCCGGCTTGCAGACGGAGGAAATGTCGTCTGCCATTTTAAAGAGCCGGTACGCGCCATTACGCCGGGACAGGCTGTGGTCTTCTACGACGGGGATGTGGTTGCCGGGGGCGCGGTGATTAGAAAGGCGGGCTGACAGAAGATAAATTATTTTTTTGTTTACAAAGCGGCGGTTTTGTGCTATCATACCACCGTACATTAACCTGTTACTCAGCTTACGGACACTCCGGCCTTTGTCTGGGTAACCGGCATTTTAGAGATTAAGGAGGATGTTGTTATGGTAACAGCACAGCAGAAGAAAGAAATTATTGAAAAGTATGGCCGCGGCGCCAACGACACCGGTTCGCCGGAGGTGCAGATCGCACTGTTGACCGCAAGGATTCTGGATTTGCAGAATCATTTTGAGAACCACCCCAAGGATCATCATTCCAGACGGGGACTTCTGAAGCTGGTAGGCCAGAGAAGAAACATGCTGGCATATCTGAAAAAGGTGGATATTGAGCGTTACAGAGCGTTGATTGAGAGCTTGGGCTTAAGAAAATAAAGTTGAGGCTGAAGATGAGAGAACTTTGCACAGATTGTATTGGTCTGTGCAAAGTTTTTTTTATGCAGATAAAGCAGTTAAATATTGACAGGCCGCAGAAGAGAAAAAAATGTTATAATTTAAGTAAAAATATAGCATGATTTTGATAATTAAACGGACCCGCACCCAATAAACTAAAGAACGGTAAAGGTTTTAGTTGAAATATTATGAAAAGTATAGTACAATTATTTATATTATGTAAAGTTAACTATGGGCAGTGTAAGCATACAGTAATTTAAATAATTGTTAACAACATGAAAGTGATGTGCGGATTGATAAATTGAGAAGCAGAGAGTGGACGAACAATAAGTGTGTTAGGGAGGAATGAACTATGTGGAGATGGATGAAGAAGAATCGATGGCTGGCCATAGGCCTGGTAACGGTTATGCTGTTTACCTTACTGCCAACCAATCTGAACTGGGCGGATATTGCCATTGACGAGCCGGAGCGGGCTTCGTCAGAGACGCGCCCGACAGAGCAGGACAAGAGCGAGGAGGTAACGACGGCGGAGGAGACGGCTGACGGGACCGAGGCAACGACCGCTGAAGCGGTTACAACGTCGGAGGCGGCTTCCGAGACCGTTACGGAAGCGGAGACAACAACGGAGACGGCGACTGTTCAGGAGATGACGGATAATGGGGAAACTGTGGACAGTACGACGGAGGCGGCAACGGAGAATGTAACGGCAGAGCAGAATTTGACCAATCAGAAGAATACGGGGAATAGTGGAAACAGCAGTATCAGCAACAAGGGAAAAAAGTCTGTTGACCTCAATAAGGCTGAACCTGCCAGCAATAATGATATGAGCACAAATCCGAATTTTCACCTTACGGAAGTAACTCTGGATGCAACTTATACAGACAAGAACAATGTTAAGCATAGTGTGGCGTTATCCACAACGGAGAATACGGATTTGCCAGCAGATGCAGAACTGTATCTTCTTTTAAAGTTTTTATTTTCTGACGGTGATGCAATCGAGGTGGGGAAAGAGTATGTGTATAATATTCCGAAGGAGATCCGGGTTGATGTAAATGCTACCCATCAGCTTACCAACGGTGAAGGAGAGTCAATCGGTGAGGTTCATATCTCTCCGGATGGCACGTTGACCTTTGTGTTTAATGATAACGTAACCGGTCAGAAAAACGGACCGTTTTATGTTGAATTTGAGGGCGGATTTTCCAGTTCAGGAAGTTCAGGGGGGGAAAAGACAGAATTAAAATTTCAAGCGCCGGGAAGCGAGTTCGATTTCAAAGTAAATCTTCAGGAACCGGAAGAAAAGGATCCAAATGCCGAACCGGGCGAACTGGGCGTGAAAAAAAGCGGTACAAAGAAGTATGTAACGGTTGACGGGAAAGAAGTTCCCGTAATTGAGTGGACTGTCGAATTGGATCTCAATGGACGGGAGACTTTTACCGGAGATATTGAAGATGTGCTGCCCAAGGGTTTGAAATATGCGAGGGTTGAAGGTTATCCGAAACTTTCCGGCGGCAGTACAGGTGAGGTTACCTGTACTTCTGAAGATAAAGCTGACAAAGTCTCTATTCATGTGGAAGGTGCGAACACCTATTGGAGAACTAATGTTACATTTTGCACCTATTATGATAATGATATTTTTGCTGACACTATCATCAGCAATACAAACGGTGTGACAGTTAATAATACAGTTAATGTTGAAGAAGACGGCGCTGACACCGGTATTCCGGCAACGGGTTCCGCTTATGTCACGCCGGATATATTATCAAAATCAGGAACTGAGAGTGGCGGAGTGATTACTTGGACGGTAACGCTCAATAGAGACCAGTTGAATATCGGCGGAACGACATATACAGATACATTTAAAGATGGATACAAATGGTATAATAATGTCCAATCTGTTACGGTTCAACCTACTGAAGCAGGTAGTGTTACATGTACTAATGAGGGTTTTACTTTTACCGCAAGCTCATCTTGCACCAGTCAGGTGACACTTACTTATCAGACACAGATAGAAGATTATACTCGTTCAAGCTATGACAATGAAGGTACATTGAAAAAAGAAGGAGAATTTGATGCAACAACTAAAGCGGGCGTAAAGGGGTATAATCTGCTTGACAAGGTAAATACCAGTTATAATGAGGTGACAAAGCAATTAACCTGGGAGATTACTGTCAATGCGCAAAAATATGATAAATTCAATGGCAACGTGACACTTACAGATGTTTTTAATCCTAGCGGGGTTTATCAGAACAAGATGGAACTTGTTGATATACAGGTATTTGATGGCGATAATCAAGAAGTAACAGACGTTACTGTGAACGAGACTGACGGAACGGTAACGTTTAGTGATGATCAGATTAACGGAAAAACCTATAAGGTGGTTGTGACGACTAAAATTCTTCCGGAAGCAGGGACTACTACAGGTACGCCTTGGAAGGATGGAGACTGGGTAACCGCATATAATACCGCAAAACTGACATGGGGTACTGATAATGAAGTGCAGAAACAGGCTTCAAGGGGGTTTCAGTATAAGACACCAGAGCTGATTACTAAAGACGGAAAGATGAACAATGATGGAACGATTGACTGGGTGCTGCATTTCACATATCAGAACTTAACACAGGAATCAGTTACCATTACGGATACGCTTCCAGAAGGGATGGAACTGGTAGAGGGTTCCTGCGTCATTATGGAACACTCATGGACGGAACCAAAGGTATCCATAACGCCTGAAATTACTTCAGAAACAGTTGTCTTTAAAATTGACAGCACTTCATCGGCTGATTTAAAGCAATTTCTTACAAAGAGTTTTGAGATTCATTATAAAACCAGAGCAACGAACTCTGAGAATGCTCAAAAAGATGTAACGTATACAAATAAAGCAGAAGCCGAGGTGGAATATGAGGGCGGCATTAAGGTAACGGATGAAGCGTCCAAAGAAGTAACCGGAAAGGTCGGCGGTACTTTAGGCAAAGAGGCCGTATATAAGTATGGCGAGAATTATGTGGACTGGAAAGTTACTGTCAATAAAGGCAGATATACATTAAAAGTGAAGAAACCGATTATCCGCGACCATTTGGCAGATTATTTTACCTATGTTGAAGGTTCCGCTAAATTAGCGCTTATTAAGGAAGATGGGACCACTACGCCCGTAACAGATTTTACGGTTACGGTAATTAATAATGAAATGGTGGTAGAGCTCCCGGAGATTAATAATGAAGCGTATGAGTTTACGTTCCAGACAAGATTTAACGTATCCGCATCCAAACTGACAAGTGAAACGATTAAGAACAGTGTGGATTTTGTGGGGGATGATTTTGTCGATTCCGTAACCTCGAACGAGGTGAAAAACGTTCACTTTTCTTCCTCTTCCGCCGGCGCTTATATTGAAAAGGAATTGAGAATTTGTAAAGTGGATGAGGAGGGACATCCGTTAGCGGGTGCGACCTTTGAGTTATATTATCAGGGTAATTATATAACAACCGTAACTTCGGATAGTACGGGATATGCTGTATTTAAGGGAATTTCTTCCAGTGCGGAAGGGTATGAGTATGTAATAAAAGAGACTGCTGCACCGGACGGATATGAAAAACTTGAGAAAGATATTCAAGTTAAGATAGAAGACAATGCATTAAAATCTGATTCAAGTAACGGCGTCCGCTATTACGAGGAAAAGGTAACGAATAAGAAAATTAGTCATACGACAACAGTTTCCCTTCAGAAGGTGGATGAAAAGGGCAAGAGCCTGAAGGGCGCAGGTTTTACAGTATATAGTGATTCAGACTGCAAAACGGCAGTAGCGGAGAAGACAACGGATAACGATGGTAAACTCTCGTTTACTCTGGAAATTCCCGAATCAGGCACAAAGAATTATTATGTCAAAGAGACAACTGTGCCGGATGGGTATATTGGCGATGAGGGAACAGTATACACATTTACAGTGGATGCAGACGGCAAGGTTACTTCTTCTGGTATTCCTGCTTCATCTACAGCCAAGTATGATGAGAAAACGAATACGCTTACGGTATCTAACACGCGGGCTAAAGGTACATTAACACTGTTAAAGAAAGAAAAAGATAGTGCCCCTGAAAAAATGCTTTCGGACGCAGAGTTTACGCTTTATGCAGATGAGCAGTGCAGTGATGAGGTGGCTACAAAGAAAACAGAGTCAGATGGTAAAGTTGTGTTTGACAATCTTGTACTGGGCCAGACATATTATTATCGTGAAACCAAGGCACCAGATGGCTATTTGTTAGATGATACAGTTTATTCGGTTACGGTTGGAACAGGTAAGGAGCATACAAACCAAGAGTCAGAGATTACAGTAGAAAATGAACCGGCAAAGGGAGCAATCCGGATTACCAAAACGGATAATACGGCGAAAGCCAATAAATTAAAGGGCGTAACCTTTGAATTGTATGATGAAAGCGACCAGCCTTATCCGGCTGCACCTGCTGAACAGATGAAGGTGGTTACTGATGCCAATGGCGTGGCGGTCTTTGAGGGTCTTCCTTTTGGTACCTATATTGTAAAAGAAAAAGGGGCTTTAGACGGGTATCGTGTCAGTACAGATAGTGTTAAAGTAACGGTAGATTCTGTAAAGGGCAGCGATATTACGATTGTCAATGAGGTGATACGTTTTAACCTTAAGGTTGAGAAGAAAGATGATAGTGGAAATCCTTTAGCGGGCGTTCTGTTCCAAGTGCGTGATAAGGCAACTAACACACTGATGAGCAGTAAGAGAACAGGTGAGGATGGTACGGTTACCTTTGAAGACCTTCCATATGGCGAATATGAAGTAAAAGAGACAGAGGGGCTTCCGGGGTATACGCTAACTCCAGATTCGCAAGAGGTGACAAAGGAAAACATTAAGGACGCCGTCGGAGGGGTGGTTACAAAAACATTTACAAATGTAAAACAGAGTGCAAGTATTCAGTTTGTGAAAAAAGACACTGGAGAAACACTTACGTTAAAAGGAGCGGAATTTACGGTATATGATTCTAATGGTGAGCCGGTGAAAACAGTTCCTTCGGATAACGAAGGTAAAGTAACCATTACCGAACTGGCTTACGGTACCTATACGGTAAGAGAGACAAAACCGCCTGAGGGTTACAAACTGAGTATAGATGCATGGACGGTTGAAGTTAATGAAAATAAAACTTACAATTTGGAAAGTCAGATAATAGATAGTACTACAGGAGAAACGATTGTTCACAATACGCCGATTGATAAAAGTAAGATAAAATATATGTCCTTTAAAATATTGAAGCAGGATTCAAATAATCAACCGCTTGCAGGGGCAGAATTTGGATTGTACAAGAAATCCGATACTTTCGGTGAGTGGGAACTGATAAGTACGGCGTATTCTGACAAGGATGGATATGTAGAGTTTTATAATATAGACATTCAAGAGGATGACCTTGAAAAGACAAAATACAAAATAAAGGAAATAAACCCACCTTATGGATATGAGATTATAGGTGACGACGAAAAAGAATATAAATATGCTGAATTGCCCGGAGCGGAGATGAACGGACAGTCTATCGGTTATGAAAACTATAAAACAGAAGGTTTTGAGAATGTACCAGTAATTGAGAACCGTACGAATCGACAGGTCTTAGGTTCCATATCTGTATTGAAAACAGGTATGAATACCACGAATAAGTTAGCGGGCGCTGAGTTTACCCTGTATCGCTATAATGTTGAACGTAATGCATATGAACCTTATGAGCAGAAGGCGGGAACCCCATATGTTGTGACAACTGATAAAGACGGTTCTGCTATATTTGATGGACTTCCTTATGGCCAGTATAAGGTGAAGGAGACAAAAGCGCCGAAGGGATATGTATTAAATGCGCTAAATGAAGCAGTATTCACGATTCCGGGTACTGACGGCGGAGAACCTGTACTTAACTTTCATAAGGACTTCCGCGATAATACAATCAGCGTGTCTGTGAATAAGTTTGCCGTAGGCGGGGCGGAACAGCTTTCCGGCGCCGTTTTGGAACTGTATGCCGAAAACGATAAGGAGATGGAGAATTGCCTGTTTAGATGGGAAACGACCAATAACGCCCAGAAGTTGGACTATACAAAGCTGGAGGCAGGGAATACCTATTTTATCCATGAATCAAAGGCACCTCAGGGATATAAGCGTTCCGAAGACGTATATTTCAAAGTTAACAGTGACGGTTCCCTGACGTATGTCAGCGGAACAGATGGTTCGGTGGATATTGCCAACAAGGCAGTAATTGTTCGTGACCAGCCTATTTCTCTTAAATTCCATAAACGGGGAATTGATGGAAACAATAAGGAAACAGCGGAATTTTTGTCAGGGGCGAAGATTTCTCTGATTGATGAGGCTACCAGCAAAGAGGTTTATTCTTTTACAACAACCGGTAAGATAGCGGAAATACCTGTAGGCGTGCTGGCACTGCCAGAGAAGGAGGGTGAATATCACTACTATACGATTCGTGAAAATAGTGCTCCGGGCGGATACGCTATCGCGCACGATATTAGAATTGCGATTGATTATGATGGTCAGATTTTTGAGGTAAAAGCAGATGGCACGCTGACACCTTTATCGGATAACACAGTTACCATGACCGACCAGCAATATACGAATTTTTACTTCGCAAAGCGGGACGCCGTTACGAATGCGTATTTAGCGGGTGCAACCTTTAGCATTAGCAAACCGGATGACCCTAACTTTGCAACCCGAAGTTGGGTAAGTTCAGCTTCCGCTCCCCACAACGAGGCTCTGGATACGGGTACGTATATTTTTAAAGAGGAGACAGCTCCGGCAGGGTATAAGCTGGAAGATGAAATTGAGTTTAGGGTTACGAATGATGGAGCTGGCGGCAAAGATTATATTGAGATAATCAAAGGAAACGATTATAACTTAAGTAGTAATGGTTTGACAATCTATAGTAAGGATGAAAGTATTAAAGTTTCCTTTGCAAAGTATAATAACAGTTTTGAACCATTGGCAGGCTGTAAATTTAATCTTTATGCATCTGACGCAAACTGGAATAAGGGTAATTTACTGACGGAGTTTACAACGGAAGGAAATCTGCTTTCTTTGCCGAATACTTATTTTAGTTTAAATAGTTACTATATTCTGGAGGAAACAGAGGCACCGGCTACTTACACGCTTGCTACTCCAATCCGGTTCAGTATTAATGGTGAGGGAAATGTAATAGATGCGGATGGTGCGCCGATGCCGGATAATTATATAGTCTGTATTAATGGTGACAAGATGGTATCTTTCCAGAAACTGGATGCAGTGACGAAAACGCCAGTGACAGGCGTGCAATTAACGATTTCGTCTGTGGAGGATTCAGATTTTACGGAAAAGAGCTGGATTGTGGGTGCGCCTGATCCGGAGGGTACTACTGTAGGATCCCAAAAATTCATTCTTTGTAAGGAGTTTAAGGTTAATACGGCTTATACCTTGTCGGAGACTGCCACAGTGAATGGATACAGCATGGCCAATTCCATTTCTTTCAAGTTTGACAATAGCTATAATTTGTATGTCAATGACCAGTTGCAGCAGACATTGAATATCGTTATGGAGAACCAGCCGTTGGCTCTTTCCGTAGATAAATATGTATTGGGAACTACCGATTACCTGGCTGGCGCAACCATGCAGGTTACAGACGCCGACGGCAATGTGTTAGAGCAGTGGGAGACCGGAAACGGCGCCCATGCGCTGGATGTATCGAAACTACAGGTGTCAACAGCGGATGCGCAGCATGTATATACATTAAAGGAAGTGAAAGCGCCCGATTTGTATGCGCTTGCACAGCCAATCAGCTTTACCATTGACAAAAACGGTGTGGTAAGCCGGGTTGACGGCGGAGCAGTAACGGATAATCATCTGGTTGTCTATGATGAATACAGAGGTATGAGCATCAGCAAACAGGATATGGGCGGCAAAGAGGTTCCGGGGGCAACCCTGATGATTACCTCTGAACAAGATCCGGATTTTGTGCCAAAGTCATGGGTGACTACAGATACGCCGATGAACTGGAACATGGATATGTTTAAGCGGAATGTAGACTATATCCTTACAGAGACGGCAGCGCCGGACGGATATGCCTATACGGAGAGCATTGTATTCCGGATTGATGATAACGGGGTAATTTATGTTAATGGCGCGCCGGTAACCAATAAGACGGTGACCATGGTGGATGATGTACTGAAACTTTCCATTGCCAAACGGATTGACGGCAGGAAGAAGCTGTTGGCGGGCGCCAAACTGGAGATTCTGGATGAAGAGACGGAAACTACAGTATATTCATGGAAGAGTACGGACGAGGTGAAGGAGATACCGCACAAAAAGCTGAAGGCCAGCAGCGACACGACCAGATACGTCTATATTTTAAGGGAGACAAAAGCGCCGGAAGGCTATGAAAAGGCAAAGGATATCCGGTTCTACATTGATAAGCAGGGAAATGTCTATACCCTGAATAAGAAAGGAAAGGCGACGTTGGTATCAGACCATGTTATTACCATGTATGACAAAAAGACCGACGCCAAGACTTCAACCAAGACGACCAGCAAGAAGACCGGAGATACTGCGCCAGTCGCTTTAGCAGGTATAATGTTCTCCTTATCCCTTGCGGGCGCGGGAACAGCTTACGGCTTGCGGCGCAGAAAAGCCAGAAAGAAGTAATGCCGGGATAGCGGGCTGACAGGAGAAAAAACAAGATGAACAGACAGATTGTGTTTGGAAGAACATGGTCTGTCTGTTATTTTTTTCTTTTCAAACAGGCTGGTCTATGGTATACTTATAGAGATTGTGATAAGGTGAAACCGGGACTTCTGACGTGGCGGCAGACCGGCGCTGCCGTCAGGTCAGTTGTTTCGGTGCCTTACCCAAAATATAATTAAAGGAGAACAGACTATGTACAAGACTTATGAAATGGAACTTGCGGGCAGACCGCTCCGCGTGGAGATTGGACGGGTGGCAGCCCAGGCCAACGGCGCGGCATTTATGCACTATGGAGATACGGTTGTGCTGTCTACGGCGACAGCGTCAGACAAGCCGAGGGAGGGAATTGACTTTTTCCCGTTAAGTGTGGAATATGAGGAGAAACTTTACTCTGTTGGCAAGATTCCGGGAGGATTCAACAAGAGAGAGGGAAAGGCCAGCGAGAATGCGATTTTGACCTCGCGTGTAATCGACCGCCCAATGCGTCCTTTGTTCCCGAAGGATTACCGCAATGATGTAACGCTTAACAATCTGGTTATGTCTGTGGACCCGGAGTGTTCGCCGGAACTTACGGCCATGCTTGGTTCCGCCATTGCAACGGCAATTTCAGACATTCCTTTTGATGGACCATGCGCGACGACCCAGGTGGGACTGATTGACGGCCAGTTTGTATTTAATCCCAATGAGGCCCAGAATGCGGTATCCGACTTGAAACTGACGGTAGCTTCTACTGCCCAGAAGGTAATTATGATTGAGGCCGGCGCGAATGAGGTTCCGGAGGATAAGATGATCGAGGCCATCTATGCGGCCCATGAACTGAACCAGAAAGTAATCGCTTTCATCAACCAGATTGTGGCAGAGTGCGGCAAGCCTAAGCATACTTATACAAGCTGCGCCGTACCGGAGGCGCTTTTTGCCGAGATGAAGAGATTAGTTCCGCCGGAGGAGATGGAAAAGGCGGTATTTACAGATGAAAAGCAGGTAAGGGAAGAGAATATCCGTCAGATTACCGAGCGTTTAGAAGAGGCTTTCGCTGACAATGAAGAATGGCTGAATGTATTAGACGAGGCGGTATACCAGTATCAGAAAAAGACCGTCCGCAAGATGATTTTAGTAGACCACAAGAGACCGGACGGCCGGGCAATTTCCCAGATCCGTCCGTTAGCGGCAGAGGTGGATATTATTCCGAGAGTGCATGGTTCAGCCATGTTTACCAGAGGACAGACACAGATTTGTAATGTGACGACTTTGGCTCCTCTTTCCGAGGCGCAGAGGATTGACGGGCTTAACCTGTTAGAGACCAGCAAGCGTTACATGCATCAGTACAATTTCCCGTCTTACTCTGTCGGCGAGACCAAGCCTTCCAGAGGACCGGGACGCCGGGAGATTGGACATGGCGCTTTGGCAGAGCGGGCGCTTTTGCCGGTACTTCCTTCAGAAGAGGAATTTCCTTATGCAATCCGTACCGTATCTGAGACCTTTGAGTCCAACGGTTCCACTTCCATGGCTTCCACCTGCGCTTCCTGTATGTCCTTAATGGCGGCAGGCGTTCCCATCAAGAAGATGGTAGCCGGTATTTCCTGCGGCCTGGTAACGGGTGAGACAGATGATGATTACATTGTCCTTACGGATATTCAGGGATTAGAGGACTTCTTTGGCGATATGGACTTCAAGGTAACCGGAACGAAGGACGGTATCACTGCAATCCAGATGGATATTAAGATTCATGGTCTGACCAGACCGATTGTGGAGGAGGCAATCCGCCGCACCAGAGAGGCCAGAATGTACATTATGGAAGAGGTTATGTCCAAGGCGATTTCAGCGCCAAGGCCTAACGTCAGCGCTCTTGCGCCGAAGATATGCCAGTTAAAGGTAGACCCGGAAAAGATTGGCGAGATTATCGGCCAGCGCGGTAAGACAATTAACGGCATTATCGAGGAGACCGGCGTTAAGATTGATATTGATGACGACGGAACGGTTGACGTATGCGGCATTGATCAGGAGGGCATCGACAAGGCGCTCAAGCTGATTCATGCCATTGTAGACCCGATTGAGGTAGGCCGCATCTATGAGGGCAAGGTGGTCCGCATAATGAACTTTGGCGCATTTGTAGAGTTAGCGCCCAATAAGGACGGCCTGATTCACATTTCCAAACTCTCCAAAGAGCGGGTCGCAAAGGTAGAAGACGTGGTGAACATCGGCGATACCGTAAGGGTAAAAGTGCTTGAGATTGACCGCATGGGCAAGATCAGCCTGAGCCTGAAGGACGCAGTTGAGGAATAATTGCTATTGATGAAAAGGGTTATGAAAGGAGAAGCGTATGCAATTTGGTTATTTTGATGAGGCAGCAAAAGAATATGTGATTACCCGGCCGGATACGCCTGCACCCTGGGCAAACTATTTAGGATCACCGGCATACGGTGCGATTATCTCAAACAATGCCGGGGGATACAGTTTTGAGAAAAGCGGCGCTAATGGAAGAATTATCCGTTATATTTTTAACCAGTTCGACCAGCCGGGAAGATATGTATATTTAAGGGATGATGACAATGGGGATTACTGGTCCGCTTCATGGCAGCCGGTAGGAAAGCCGTTAGATGTGTATAAGAGCGAATGTCATCATGGAACCGGCTACACTAATATTCAGGCAGAGTATGCGGGAATCAAATCAGAGGTGTTATATTATGTGCCGCTTAACAAGACATATGAGGTGTGGCGGGTAAAACTGACCAATCATTCAGATAAAAAGAGAAACCTCTCTGCTTTTGGCTACTGTGAGTTTACCAATGATTGTAACTATGAGCAGGATCAGGTAAATCTCCAGTATACCCTGTTTATCACCCGCACTTATTTTAAGGATAACAATAAGATTTACCAGACGATTAACGAGAATATCCACAGCGAGGTGGACGGCAACCAGAACACTTCCCGTTTCTTCGGCCTTGCCGGGGCGAAGGTGGAATCCTATAACGGGGATAAGGAAAGTTTTCTTGGCAGTTATCATGGATACGGCAATCCGGCGGCAGTGGAAAACGGACAGTGCGACGACACGTTGAATTATAATTCCAACGGCTGCGGCGCCCTGCATACCAAGCTGGAATTAGCGCCGGGCGAAAGCAGGGTGTTTACCTTTGTGTTGGGAATGAAATCCAACAATGAGGCCAATGAAATCCTTGCAGGCTATGAGAATGTGGAAGCCGCAACAGAGGCGGAGCTTAAGGAACTCATTGATTACTGGCATGGACAGTTATCTCATTTACAGGTACACACGCCTTCCGAGAGCTTCAACAATATGATTAATACATGGAACGCCTACCAGTGCTTTATGACCTTTATCTGGTCAAGAGCCGCTTCCTTTACCTACTGCGGACTGCGGAACGGTTACGGCTACCGGGATACCGTACAGGACATTCAGGGAATCATCCATCTGAATCCGGAGATGGCGCTGGACAAAATCCGTTTTATGCTTTCTGCGCAGGTGGATAACGGCGGCGGTCTGCCACTGGTTAAATTTGACCACAATGCGGGCCATGAGGACACGCCGGACGATCCTTCCTATGTAAAGGCTACCGGCCATCCGGCATACCGGGCGGACGACGCACTCTGGCTGTTCCCGACTGTCTATAAATATATCGCAGAGTCAGGCAATGTGGATTTTATGGATGAGGTGATTGTCTTTGCCAATGGCGGCGAGGGTACGGTGTATGAGCATTTAAAACGGGCCATTGATTTTTCCATGAACCGTCTGGGACAGCATGGAATGCCTGCCGGACTGCACGCAGACTGGAATGACTGCCTCCGTCTCGGCAAGCAGGGAGAGTCTACTTTTGTGGCTATGCAGCTTTACTATGCGATGACCGTTCTCCGGGATTTTGCTAAGCGGAAGAATGATATCGAATACATCGCTTATCTGGATAAGGTACAGAAGGAATTAGGCGATACCATACAGAAATACTGCTGGGAGGAAGACCGTTTTGTCCGGGGATACAAGGAGGACGGCGAGCTGATTGGATCTAAGCATCATCCCGAGGCCAATATGTGGTTAAATCCACAGTCATGGTCTGTGATTTCCGGTCTGGCAACCAAAGAGCAGGCGGAGCTTGCGTTGGAGTCTGTCCACAGGGAACTGAATACGCCTTACGGCGTCCGCTTAATGGCGCCTTCCTATGTCAATCATGCTTTTGACGGGGCGTTGATGTTGTTATTCAATAAATCAACCAAAGAGAACGGCGGAATCTTTTCCCAGCCACAGGGCTGGATTATCCTGGCCGAAAGTTTGATGGGACATGGCAACCGGGCGTTTGAGTATTTTAATGAGAGTTCTCCGGCGTCAATGAACGATAAAGCGGAGATAAGGAAATTAGAGCCTTACTGCCATGGACAGTTTACGGAAAGTTCCGATTCTCCTTTTGAAGGCCGGGCGCATGTGCACTGGCTGACCGGAACCGCATCCACAGTTATGGTTGGCTGCGTGGAGGGAATCTTAGGGCTTCGTCCTGATTTTGAAGGACTCCGCATCAGCCCGTCCATTTCCTCTGACTGGAAAGAGTTTACCATGGATAAGGATTTCCGGGGAAAGAAACTCCATATTATTGTGAAGAACGATAACGGCAGGGAATCCGGCGTGAAAAAGGTTACGCTGAATGGAAAGGAACTTCCTGACAATTATATTAAGGCAGACGAGTTGGCGCAGACTAATGAGGTAATAGTTGAGATGTAATGAGAGGCCGGGAGTGTGTTCCGGCAAGGTAAGACGGGGTCGAGAGAGGCCGGTAATGCTTTCCGTAAGGGAGGCAGAGCGTTTTGAGGGATTGGGAAAGTAAAGGAGAATAATATGGAAACCTTACAGGTTTTGTTGCACAACAAGATGTTTATGGCGCCGATTATGGGCTGGCTGACTGCGCAGATTCTAAAAACGATAATCCATTTTGCCATGACAAAGGAATTTGTGACGGAGCGGTTAATCGGCAGCGGCGGAATGCCGAGTTCCCATTCCTCCACAGTGGTAGCGCTGATGTATGCTACAGCTTACTGCAAGGGAATTACCGGTTTTGAATTTCCCATGGCCACAGCGATGGCAATTATCGTGATGTATGACGCAATGAATGTGCGTATGGAGACGGGAAAGCAGTCCATTATCCTGAATCTGTTTTTGAAAAATGAAGAGATTGTCAAGCTTTTGCAGCACAGCGACAAGGGAGAATGGGCCAAGATTATCCTGAAGGAATATGTGGGACACACGCCAACCCAGGTGTTAGGCGGAATTTTAGTGGGCGTTTTAGTCGGGTATCTGGTATGTCATTTCCTTTAGGATAAAAATTAATATTTATGCAATACTAAAGAGGAAGATGCGTCTTCCTCTTTTTTCTGTGGCCGCAAAAAGCCGGAGATAAAAGGGCGGGACAACAGTAGGAGGTGAGCCGTATATGGAGCAGGAACAGCGGGAAGAGATGGAAGAGACCGGACAGTTGGATTTACAGGGAAATGCCTATGGCTATAAGATTCATTTATTGAATATTATCGGAGAGATAGAGGGGCACCAGTGCTTAGCGCCGGGAGCAAAGGCCACAAAATATGAACACATTCTGCCGGAATTGGCAAGGGTGGAGGAAAATAGGAATATTGACGGTCTGTTGGTGCTGTTAAATACCGTAGGCGGTGATGTGGAGGCAGGGCTTGCCATTGCGGAGATGATTGCCTCCCTTTCCGTTCCGGTCGTGACGCTGCTGTTGGGAGGGGGACACTCTATCGGCGTGCCGCTAAGCGTGTGCGGGGATCATTCCTTTATTGTGCCGACCGCAACTATGGTCGTGCATCCCATCCGCATGAATGGAACGGTGCTGGGCGTAAAGCACAACTATGAATACATTGATAAAATGCAGGACCGGATTATCTCTTTTACATGCAGGCACTCCGGGATTTCCGAAAGGGATTTTAAGCGGATAATGTTTAATACCAAGGAACTGGCCAAGGATGTGGGCAGCGTCTTAGTGGGGCCGGAAGCGGTGGAGGAAGGACTGATTGACGAGGTGGGCGGAATCCAGGATGCGTTTTCCTGTCTTTACGACCTGATACGCCAGAAAAAGAAGAAGGGAAATCGAAAATAGATGTTGGGAAATTTGTTGCATTGTTTGTGAAATTGTGGTATATAATAAGTAAGCAAAGGCCATTTCCTGCCCCCATTTGTCCCGATTCTATGAATCGGTTGACCGGGCGGGAAGATGGCCTTTTTTCATTTGTGTTGTTGTTATCCAGTCTTTTGTAATCTCCATAGGACAGATTATAGCATTGCCCTGATTATTGCGCAATCCTGATTCAGCAGAAGCGTTTTCTTGTCTTTATCACTTGATTAATTGGGAAAAAAATAGTAGTATATACATATTGTGGTGTATTGTGCACAAATATACAATCTGTCGTTGTGTGGGATTTGTTGGCGGCAGGCGGAATAGGAGGGTATCAGCTTGGCTGGTAGTAAGAATCAGAGTAAAAAACAAACTTCAAATAATAAGGGTTCCAATTCAAAGGGCAAAGGGAGAAATACTAAAAAGGAGGAAGAATTGCAGGAAAATTCCTATGCGGCGGAAATCCGGGTGTGGCTGATATGCGGGATTATGCTGATTGTGGAACTGGGGAATTTCGGACTTTGCGGCGTTATCAATTATGTAAGCAAGTTTTTCTTCGGCGTTTTCGGCGTGATTCAGTATGTGCTGCCTGTGGCCGTTATGTTCGCGGCGTTTTTTCTGCATGTCAACGATTATGGTAGACGGGCGGTTCAGAAAGTGGTGTTTGGCTCCGGGCTGCTGCTTTGTTTCGGCATGATTGCCCAGATGACGATAGGGATCAAAGAATACAATTTTCCGGAATTGTTTTCTGAGGGATTTAAGGATCAGCTTGGCGGAGGCGTTCTCTGCGGCTCCCTTGCGTACCTTCTGCATACAGGCGTGGGCACGATTGGCACTTATATTATCATTATTTTAGCGATTATCGTATGCGTGGTATTGTTTGCAGAATTTTCTGTCATTGATTTTATCCGGGAAATGGCGGCGAGAGAACCGGAGGAAGAGGATGACGAGGAGGAAGAATGGGAGGAGGAGCCTCAACGGGAGCGGCAGCGCAGGAAAAGAAAGCCTTCGGCAAGCCGGGAGATTGTGACAGAGGATACGCCGGGGGACCGGGACGAGATATTTACGGAGAGAAGGAAAAAAACGTCGGTTTTGGAGCGGATTGCCATTCCGGCAGAGGAGGCGGATACCGGCCTGTCCGCATCGGATAAAGCCAGAAAAAAAGAGGAAGTCCACGAGATTACGATGCAGTATGACAGCAGCCTGTCAGGGGAAGATTCCAAGGAAAACGCAGACGGCGGACTATCCGGAGAGGAGACAAAAGCGAAGAAGAAGCGGGCCGCCAGAACGAAAAAAACGGCGGCAGCCGATTCCAAACCGCAGGATTTGACGGCTGACAAGGAAACAGGGAAGACAGGAATCGTCGGACAGGCCGCTTTGAAGGGACAGTTGGAAAATAAGACTTCTCCGGCGGTGAAGAATGTGGACGCCAGGGAGGTGGGCAGCAGTACCGGGGATTATCGGTTCCCACCGTTAGAACTGCTGCAAAGGAGTAAGTCCCAGGCGGCGGCGAAGGAAGATACAATCCGGCAGAACGCCCTGAAATTGCAGGAGGTATTAAAAAGTTTTGGCGTAAATGTGACGATGACCAATTATAGCTGCGGCCCTTCCGTAACCCGGTATGAGATGGTGCCGGAGCAGGGGGTTAAGGTAAGCAAGATTACCGGTCTTGCTGATGATATTATGATGAATTTAGCGGCCCAGAGCATCCGGATTGAAGCGCCTATCCCCGGCAAATCCGCTGTGGGAATAGAGATTCCCAACGGCAAGCGGAGCGGAGTGGGCTTCAGGGAGCTGATTGATACGGAGAAATTCATTAAGCATCCCTCCAAGCTGGCTTTTGCAGTGGGAAAGGATATTGAGGGTAATGTAGTGGTAGAGGATATTGCCAAGATGCCCCATCTACTGATTGCCGGGGCTACCGGTTCCGGTAAATCAGTGTGTACCAACACATTGATTATGAGTATTTTATATAAGGCCCGCCCGGATGAGGTCAAACTTATTTTAGTGGATCCCAAACAGGTGGAGTTAAAGGTCTATAACGGAATCCCCCATCTGCTGACCCCTGTGGTGACAGATCCGAAAAAAGCGGCGGGCGCCCTGAACTGGGCGGTAGCGGAGATGACAAAGCGTTACCAGATGTTTTCCGAGTGCAATGTCCGGAATATACAGGGCTATAACGACAGGGTAAAAGAGGTGGAAGAGACCGGAAAGGTGGACGAAGAGAAGTTAGAGCGGATGCCTCAGATTGTAATTATTGTGGATGAGTTAGCGGACCTGATGATGGTCGCCAAGGCCGAAGTGGAGGAGGCCATTGTCCGGCTGGCCCAGCTTGCCAGAGCGGCAGGCATCCATTTAGTCATTGCCACCCAGCGGCCTTCCGTAGATGTGGTAACGGGCCTGATTAAGGCAAATGTGCCTTCCCGGATTGCCCTGTCCGTATCCTCCGGAGTGGATTCCAGAACCATTATCGACAGTGTCGGCGCGGAAAAACTTTTAGGGAACGGCGATATGCTGTTCTATCCCACCATGTATCCGAAACCGGTCCGGGTGCAGGGCGCTTATATCTCTGATGACGAAGTGGTCAACGTGGTGGAATTTTTAAAGGCGCAGAATGGCGAAAGTACATACAGCGACGAGGTGACGGATCAGATTGCCGCCTCTGCCTCCGGCAGCGGCGCCGCCACATCAGGGGGCGGAGAACAGGAGGACCGGGACGAATACTTTGTCCAGGCCGGAAGATTTATCATAGAAAAGAATAAAGCTTCTATCGGCATGTTGCAGAGAATGTTCAAGGTTGGCTTTAACCGGGCGGCCAGAATTATGGACCAGCTTTTTGAAGCCGGGGTGGTTGGCCCGGAGGAGGGAACCAAACCGCGGCAGGTATTGATGAGTGAGGAACAGTTTGAAGAATATATTGACGAATATTTTTAGTATATGGAGGATCATATGAAGACAGACATTGAAATCGCACAGGAAGCAGAGCTTGTACATATCAGGGAGATTGCCGGAAAGCTGGATATTTCCGAGGACGAACTGGAGCTTTATGGAAAATATAAGGCAAAATTGTCCGATGAACTGATCGAGCGGATTGAGAAGAATCCGGACGGAAAACTGGTGTTGGTGACGGCCATTAACCCTACCCCGGCCGGAGAGGGAAAGACTACGGTGACGGTCGGTCTGGGTCAGGCCTTTGGCAGAATGGGAAAGAAGGCTTCCATTGCCCTTCGGGAGCCGTCTCTTGGCCCCTGCTTTGGCATTAAGGGAGGGGCTGCCGGAGGAGGCTATTCCCAGGTGGTGCCCATGGAGGATTTAAACCTTCATTTTACCGGGGATTTTCATGCCATTACCTCTGCTAACAATCTGTTAGCGGCTATGCTGGATAACCATATCCAGCAGGGAAACGACCTGCATATTGATACCCGGCAGATTGTGTGGAAACGGTGTCTGGATATGAATGACCGGGTACTGCGGAATGTGGTAGTGGGCCTTGGCAGTAAGATGGACGGCTTTGTGCGGGAAGATCATTTTGTCATTTCGGTGGCCTCCGAGATTATGGCAATCCTCTGCCTCGCCACAGATATGGAGGATTTAAAGGACAGGCTGGGAAAGATTATTGTCGCCTATTCCATGGAGGGAAAGCCGGTAACTGCCGCAGATTTAAAGGCTGTGGGCGCGATGTCTGCCCTGCTTAAAGACGCTTTGAAACCGAACTTAATCCAGACATTAGAGCATACTCCGGCCTTTGTCCATGGCGGACCTTTTGCCAATATTGCCCATGGCTGCAATTCCGTCCGCGCGACGAAGCTTGCCATGAAACTTTCAGACATTGTGGTGACGGAGGCCGGGTTCGGAGCCGACTTAGGCGCAGAGAAATTCTTAGACATTAAATGCCGCAAGGCGGGAATCGCACCGGACGCCATTGTGCTGGTGGCCACCATCCGCGCGTTGAAATATAACGGCGGCGTGGCAAAGAGCGATTTGGGAAAAGAGAATTTAGAAGCCCTTAAGTCAGGTATTGTCAATCTGGAAAAACATATAGAGAATTTACAGCAGTACGGGGTGCCGGTTGTCGTTACCCTGAATCAGTTTGTTACGGACACAGAGGCGGAGCTTTCCTTTGTACGGGATTTCGTAAAGGCTAAGGGCTGTGATTTTGCTCCCGCAAGAGTCTGGGAGGCTGGCGGAGAAGGCGGTATGGAGCTGGCGGAAAAAGTGCTGGAGGCGCTTAATAAAGGGACGCCCCGGTTTAAGCTCCTTTATGAGGACGACATGCCGTTGGAGGATAAGATTAAGACCATTGCCACAAAAATCTACGGGGCAGACGGAGTAACCTTTACAGCCGAGGCGAAACGGCAGATAAATACCATTACCTCTCTTGGTTTTGGAAACCTGCCGGTATGTATGGCAAAGACGCAGTATTCTTTGTCGGACGACCAGACTAAGCTTGGCAGGCCTTCCGGGTTTGACATAACCGTAAGGGAGATGTATGTCAATGCGGGGGCGGGATTTGTGGTTGCCATTACCGGCTCTATTATGACGATGCCGGGGCTTCCGAAAGTGCCGGCCGCTGAAAATATTGACGTAGTGGACGGACAGATTGTCGGCTTGTTCTGACGGATTGTTGGTTTGTCTGAAAGATTGTCGGCTTGTCCTGACGGATTGTCGGCTTGTTCTGACAGATTGCCGGCTTGTCTGACAGAGCGGTTTTGCAGGAATACAGCATGTTCTTGTTAGCGGAATATATTTTATATGATAAGGAGGATGGTTATGGCACAGATTATTGATGGAAAGAAAATCAGCCAGCAGATTAAAGACGAATTAAAAGAACAGGTAGCTGAATTGAAGGCTAAAGGAAAAGAAATCGGCATGGCGGTAATTCAGGTGGGCAGCGATCCGGCGTCATCGGTCTATGTGGGGAATAAGAAAAAGGCGTGTGCCTACATCGGAATCCGCTCGGAAAGCTATGAGCTTCCGGAGGAGACGACAGAAGAGGAACTGCTCGCTTTAATTGAAAGGCTGAATAAAGACGAGCGCATTCATGGAATTTTAGTACAGCTTCCTGTTCCGGCGCATATCCATGAGAAAAAAGTGATTGAGGCCATTTCTCCGAAAAAGGATGTGGACGGGTTCCATCCCCAAAGCGTAGGCGCTTTAAGCATTGGGCAAAAGGGGTTTGTCTCCTGTACTCCGGCGGGAATTATCCAGTTACTAAAGAGAAGCGGCGTAGAAATCGAGGGGAAGGAATGTGTCGTAATCGGCAGAAGCAACATTGTCGGAAAGCCTATGGCTATGCTGCTTTTGCGGGAAAACGGCACCGTTACCGTAACCCATTCTAAGACAAAGAATTTAAAAGAAGTCTGCAAGCGGGCGGATATATTAATCGCAGCGGTCGGACGGCCGAAGATGATTGATGCTTCCTATGTGAAGGAGGGAGCGGTAGTCATTGATGTAGGCATCCATCGCAATGAGAATAACAAACTTTGCGGGGATGTGGATTTTGACAGTGTGGAGCCCATTGCGTCTGCCATTACGCCGGTACCCGGCGGGGTTGGTCCCATGACCATTGCTATGTTGATGCACAACTGTGTAGAGTCGGCGGTGATGTTTGATGAGTAAAATTCTGTTTGTATCTCTTGGCTGTGATAAGAATTTAGTGGACAGCGAGGTTATGCTGGGCATTTTGCAGGAGCATGGCTACACCATTACCAATGAGGAAGCTGAAGCGGATGCGGCGGTTGTCAATACCTGCTGTTTTATCCATGACGCCAAAGAGGAAAGCATTGAAAATATAGTAGAGCTTGGCAAGCTGAAAAAGACCGGTAAGTTAAAGGCCCTGATTATCACCGGCTGTCTTGCCCAGCGGTATCGCGAGGAGATTCGGCGGGAACTGCCGGAGGTGGATGCGATTCTCGGCACCATGAGCATTCATTCCATTGTGGAGGCGGTGGAACAGACTTTGGCCGGAAATTCCTATGAACATTTTGAGGATATTAACCACCTGCCCGAAAGCCGGGAAACCAGGGTATTGTCCTCCGGTTCCGGCACAGGCTATCTAAAGATTGCGGAAGGCTGCGACAAACACTGTACTTACTGCGTTATTCCCAAGGTCCGGGGCAATTACCGCAGTGTACCCATGGAGGATTTATTAAAGCAGGCGGCCTATCTGGTAAGTAACGGTGTGCGGGAGTTAATCCTTGTCGCCCAGGAGACCACCCTTTACGGCAAAGATTTGTATGGGGAAAAAAGGCTGCCGGAACTGCTTCACAGACTGGCGGAATTTGATGATTTGGAATGGATTCGCCTGTTATACTGCTATCCGGAGGAAATTACAGAGGAGCTGGTGGCGGAGATAAAAAATAATCCCAAGGTGTGCCATTACATTGATATGCCAATCCAGCACTGCGAGGATTCCATATTAAAGCGGATGGGGCGAAAGACTACCAAAGAAGAGATAAAGCGGATAATCGGTTATCTCCGGGAAGAGATACCGGATATTGTGATTCGGACGACGTTAATCACAGGATTTCCGGGAGAGAGCAGAGAGGAGCACCATGCCCTGCTTGACTTTGTGGAGGAAATGCATTTTGACCGGTTAGGCGTGTTTCCCTATTCCAGAGAGGAAGATACCCCGGCGGCGGAATTTCACCACCAGATATCAACCCATGTGAAGGAGAAGCGGAAAAATGAGATTATGGCGCTTCAGCAGAAGATTTCCGCAGAGAAAAACGCTTCTCTGGTCGGCAAGACCTTTAAGGTTATGGCGGAAGGCTATCTGTATCAGGATGAGATGTATATGTGCCGCTCCTATATGGATGCGCCGGACATCGACGGATATGTGTTTGCGGCCTCGGAGGAAGAACTGCTTTCCGGTGATTTCATTGAGGTGAAGATTACGGATTATAATGAATATGATTTAATAGGAGAGAGATGCGATGAACTTACCCAATAAATTAACAATACTGCGTACCATATTGATTCCTTTTTTTCTGGTGGCCCTGCTGTGGGATCAGGTTCCCTATGGCAACTGGATTGCCCTGTTTATCTTTGCGGCGGCCTCCATCACCGACATGCTGGACGGCAAGATTGCCAGAAAATATAATCTGGTAACGAATTTTGGAAAATTTATGGACCCTTTGGCGGATAAACTTCTGGTATCCTCCGCCATGATCGCTTTTGTAGAGCTTGGACGGATTCCCTGCTGGATCGTAATCGTGATTATTGCCAGAGAATTTATTATAAGCGGGTTCCGGCTGGTGGCAGCGGATAACGGAATTGTCATTGCCGCCGGCATCTGGGGAAAGATTAAGACTGCGGAACAAATGGTCATGATCTGTATTCTCATAGCAGATTTCGGGAGCATTTTCCCATCTGCCGCCCAGACCATTTCCATTTTTGAAAACATTCTAATCTATGCGGCCCTAATCCTCACCATAGTTTCCCTGTTAGATTACCTTCTCCACAACAAGGGCGTACTCTCAGAAACCACCAAATAAAAAGTGCCGCGCTTCCGGCGGCTGCCTTTTTCTTACCCGCCGACTTTCATTTGTGAAGCCGCCCCAGGATAATCCTTTCCCGTTTTCCCGCACTGCCATCGATTTTAAGAAATCCTTCTGCCGGTTTCTCCTGCATATTAGATTGCACGTGCTTACGAAGAACTCGCGCCGGGAAGGGGTGTCTGGGAAACATTTGCAGCCCCTTTGAAAACGCCGGTACTTGCGAAGGCCCTGCAATATCAGCCATTAAGTGCATGATTAGCGGGGCCTTCGCTTATGTACCGTTGCGTTTTCAACAGAGCGCAAGCGTGGCTGCAAAATGTTTGCCCAGCACCCCAGACCCGGTGCTCAGACACTTCTTCGCACGTGCAATATGCAGGAGAAACCGGCAGGGGATTTCTAAAAAACCGCGTGTCGGGAAAACTGGGAAAAGGATTACCTTGGGGCGGCATTTACTAATATTACGGCGGGTAAGAAAAAGGCAGGCGCCGGAAGCGGAAAGATATTATGAAGGAGGGGTGAATAATATTAAGGGGGACGGTTAAAATGTTTAACAGTTTCCCTTATTTTTGTGGAAAAATTTGCTTGAAATCGCAGGGTAAAAGTTATAAAATATAATTGGCTAAAATTTGGTTTACGAAGTAAGCCTTATAATAAATTCAAACGGAGGGCTAAAAATGAGCAATAAACTTACGTTGTCAGCAAGCGACAGAATAACAGCGTTGCTTGATGACTCAAGTTTTGTTGAAATCGGTTCTTATGTGACAGCCAGAACTACCGATTTTAACACACAGGATCATGAGACTCCCAAAGATGGCGTCGTGACAGGTTACGGTACCATTGAGGGAAGGCTGGTGTATGTATATAGCCAGGACGCCAAAGTATTAGGCGGTTCTGTTGGCGAGATGCATGCAGCTAAGATTGCAAAAATCTATGATATGGCACTGAAGATGGGTGCCCCGGTAATCGGACTGGTAGATTGTGCAGGATTGAGATTACAGGAGGCAACCGATTCTTTAAATGCTTTTGGCAGCATATATTTAAAGCAGTCAGTAGCTTCCGGAGTGATTCCGCAGATTACGGGAATTTTCGGCGTGTGCGGCGGCGGAAGCGCAGTGATTCCGGGATTATCCGATCTGACATTTATGGTAAAGGATCAGGGAAGGTTATTTGTGAACAGTCCCAATGCATTGGATAACAATTATGCAGAGAAGTTAGATACGGCCAGCGCTTCTTATCAGGAGAGCAGTTCCGCTTTAGTGGACGAGGTGTTAGAGGACGACGCCGCTGTACTTGGCAGAATCCGCCAGGTAATCGGTATGCTTCCTTCTAATAATGAGGACGATTCCAATTTTGTTGACTGCGTTGACGATTTGAACCGGGAGATTCCGAATTTAGAGGGTCTTGCAGATGATGCAAGAGCCGTACTGACTCACATTTCAGACAGCAATGTGTTTGTGGAGCTTAAGAAGGAATATGCCAAAGATATGGTTATCGGCCTGATTAAATTAGGCGGGACAACCGTCGGCTGCGTAGCCAATCAGGTAAAGGACGGCGGCGATGTGCTGTCTGTTAATGGCGCTTATATCGCAGCGGAATTTGTGAATTTCTTAGATGCGTTTAATATTCCGATATTGACGCTTACCAATGTGAAGGGATTTAAGGCGACAGTGGCAGAAGAGGCGGGCATGGCCAAGGCGGTTGCCAAGCTTACCTATGCTTTCGCTAACGCAACGACGCCGAAGATTAATCTGGTAATGGGAGACGCCTTTGGCAGCGCTTATCTGGCAATGAATGCCAAGTCTGTGGGCGCAGATATTGAGTATGCATGGAAGACGGCTAAGATCGGAACCATGGAACCGGAGCAGGCAGTCAAGATTATGTATGCGGATGAATTGGAAAAGGGCGGCTTTGACAAGGATAAGTTAGCGAAAGTCAAGGCGGAATACAGCGAGAAGATGTCCAGCGCCATGGCGGCCGCCAAGCGGGGCTATGTGGATGACATTATCGACGGCGCAGCAACCAGAAAGCGGTTGATTGCCGCTTATGAGATGTTATACACCAAGCGGGAAGACAGACCAGTTAAAAAGCATGGCGCAGTATAGAGAGGGGATAACCATATGAAAATGAAAAAGACGATTTTATTATTTTCTATGATTGCTGTTTTTTTCTCTCTGACAGCCTGTAGCAGCGGACAGAAGGAAGTAACCTTTGATTATACCCAGTCGGATATTGTAAGCTCGGCTCTGACGCAGGCGTATCAGCTTCAAAGCGCCAATAGCGCCCTGCAAGCGTATCTTGAAGATTATGCAGAGGAATCCGAGGAAGCGGAGATACTTCTGACCGGCCTTAATAATTTTATTACGGTACAGGAGGAATGTGGTGACTTTTTAGGTTACTGTTCCAGAGAGGACGGAAGCGCAATTCAATTTGATTTTTCTACCCTGAATGCAGAGACGGAAGATGAATATGTGGAGGCGATGACCGCATATAATGAATTTTTAAGCCGCGTGGATGCAGTGGTGGAAGAAGAGGAAGATACAGTAGTTGTTACCATTGGTGCTGTATATTCTGACCGTAAAGTAGATTACGGTTTTGTCTATGAAGAAAATCCGGCGGCAGCTTATTCCTATGAGCTGACCGGACAGAATGCGTCGCCTTATAAGATCAAGGAGATTAATGTTACGCCGGAATACACCTTTTCTGAGAAGATGAAAAAGGCCGGGTCTAACACTTTAGTCGGCATGGGAACCGTATTTGTCGTGTTAATTTTTATTTCCCTGATTATCGCTCAGTTAGAGAAGGTGGCAAAGGCCATTACCGGTGTTGCCAATGCAATCAGCAGGAAGAAAGAAAATCAGGAAGAGGGAGAGACAGCCGCAGTGGCAGCCGTTTCCAATTCCGGAGCCGTACCGGCGGCAGTTCCTACCGCCAATCCAATGGATGATAAGCAGTTAGTGGCGGTAATCACAGCGGCGGTTATGGCAGCCAATGCGGCGGATGGCGGCAGTGACAAATTAGTTGTTCGTTCAATCAGAAAAGCAAAGAGATAATAGATAGGAGGAATTTCAGAATGAAGAATTATAGAATTACAGTGAATGGTACAGCTTATGATGTAGCAGTAGAAGAGTTAGGTGCAGGCGCAGCGTCGGCTACACCGGCTCCGGTGGCAGCAGCACCGGCAGCTCCGGCCCCGGCGGCAGCAGCTCCGGCTCCCGCAGCAAGCGGCGCAGAAGGCGCAGTTAAGATTGCCGCTCCTATGCCGGGCAAGATTTTAGCAATCAAGGCTAACATCGGCCAGGCGGTTAAGAAGGGAGATGTGGTAATGATCTTAGAGGCCATGAAGATGGAAAATGAGATTACGGCTCCCCAGGATGGTACAGTGGCAGGAATCAATGTTGCAGTAGGCGACAGCGTAGAGTCCGGCGATACACTTGCTTCATTGAACTAATGGTTTGGCAAGATATCATATTATACAGGAGGCAAGCGTAGATGGATTATATATGGAATACAATCCAGAATTTAGGTGCACAGACGGCATTTGCAAACCTGTACTGGGGCAACTTTGTAATGATTTTGGTTGCCTGTGTGTTCCTGGTTCTGGCAATTAAGTTTGGTTTTGAACCCCTTTTGTTAGTTCCCATTTCCTTTGGTATGCTGCTGGCGAATATGTTTCCCGGTATCATAGCAGAGGGCGGGCTGTTACATTTCTTTTATATGTTGGATGAGTGGAGTATCTTACCTTCCCTGATTTTCTTAGGCGTGGGCGCAATGACGGATTTTGGTCCGTTAATTGCCAATCCTAAGAGCTTCCTGTTAGGGGCGGCGGCACAGTTTGGTATATATTCCGCGTACTTTTTGGCAATTTTATTTGGTTTCAGCGACAAGGCGGCAGCGGCTATTTCTATTATCGGTGGCGCTGACGGTCCTACTTCCATTTTCTTAGCAGGTAAGCTGGGGATGGGCGGTACTTTGATGGGACCGATTGCTGTGGCAGCTTATTCCTATATGGCGTTAGTGCCGGTTATTCAGCCGCCGGTCATGAAGTTACTGACGACAGAAAAAGAGCGGAAGATTAAGATGGAGCAGTTAAGACCGGTGTCCAAGTTAGAGAGAATCCTGTTCCCTGTCGTGGTTACGATTGTGGTTGTACTGATTCTGCCGACGACCGCGCCATTGGTTGGTATGCTGATGTTAGGCAACCTGTTCCGGGAATCCGGTGTGGTAAAGCAGTTGACAGAGACCGCTTCTAACGCTTTGATGTATATCGTAGTTATTCTGCTGGGAACCTCAGTCGGAGCAACCACAACGGCCCAGTCCTTCCTGAAGGTATCCACCTTGCAGATTGTGGTATTAGGTCTGGTGGCATTTATTGTCGGTACTGCGGCAGGCGTAATTTTCGGCAAGATTATGTGCTGGGCAACCAAGGGCAAGGTCAATCCGTTAATCGGTTCTGCCGGCGTATCCGCCGTTCCTATGGCGGCCAGGGTTTCCCAGAAGGTTGGTGCGGAGGCTGATCCGACGAACTTCCTTTTGATGCATGCTATGGGACCGAATGTGGCGGGCGTAATTGGTACCGCAGTAGCAGCCGGAACCTTTATGGCGATTTTTGGCGTAATGTAAGAGCAATATGATTAGGAATATATACTAAAATGGAGGATTAGAACATGGCAAAACAAGCAGCAAAGCCGGTAAAGATTACCGAGACCGTTTTGCGGGATGCGCATCAGTCATTGATTGCTACCCGTATGACAACAGAGCAGATGCTTCCCATCGTGGATAAGATGGATAAGGTTGGTTATCATTCTGTAGAGTGCTGGGGCGGCGCAACCTTTGATGCGTGTCTTCGATTTTTAAAGGAAGATCCCTGGGAGAGACTCAGAAAGTTAAAAGACGGTTTTAAGAATACAAAATTACAGATGTTGTTCAGAGGACAGAATATTCTTGGTTACAGCCCGTATGCGGATGATGTGGTAGAATATTTTGTGCAGAAATCCATTGCAAACGGAATTGATATTATCCGTATTTTTGACTGTCTCAATGATATAAGGAATTTACAGACAGCCGTTAAGGCGGCCAATAAGGAGAAGGGCCACGCGCAGGTGGCGCTGTCCTATACGCTTGGCGACGCTTATACTATGGATTACTGGAAGGATATGGCAAAGAAGATTGAGGATATGGGCGCAGATTCTATCTGTATCAAGGATATGGCAGGACTTTTAGTGCCGACGGCCGCAACCGAGTTAGTGCAGGCGTTAAAGGAAGGAACCAATCTGCCGATTCAGCTTCACACCCACTATACTTCCGGTGTGGCGGCGATGACTTATATGAAGGCAGTTGAGGCAGGCTGTGATATTATAGATACGGCAATGTCGCCTCTTTCCATGGGAACTTCCCAGCCGGCAACAGAGGTTATGGCTAAGGCGTTTGAGGGTACGGATTATGATCCGGGATTTGACCAGAATCTGTTGGCGGAGATTGCCGACTACTTCCGTCCGATGCGTGAGGAATGGTTAGAGTCCGGCCTGTTAAGCCCCAAGGTAATGGGCGTAAATATTAAGACTTTGCTTTATCAGGTTCCGGGTGGAATGTTAAGTAATTTGGTGTCCCAGTTAAAGGAGATGAAGCAGGAGGATAAATTTGACGAGGTGTTAGAGGAAGTGCCCCGCGTCCGCAAGGATTTTGGCGAGCCGCCCCTTGTTACTCCTTCTTCCCAGATTGTGGGTACCCAGGCAGTGCTGAATGTGGTTATGGGCGAGCGCTATAAGCAGATGACCAAGGAATCCAGAGACCTCTTGGTTGGCAAATACGGTCAGACCGTTAAGCCGATGAATCCGGAAGTACAGAAGAAGGCGTTGGATGCGCTGGGTATGGATAAGCCGATTACCTACCGCCCCGCTGATGATATTAAGCCGCAGTTAGAGACTTTGGAAAAAGAGGTGGAGCAGTACAAGCAGCAGGATGAAGATGTTCTTTCCTATGCGCTGTTCCCACAGGTAGCAACCGAGTTTTTCAAGTACAGAGAGGCTCAGCAGACAAAGGTAGACGCTTCTGTGGCAGACAAGGAAAACGGCGTATATCCGGTATAATTTAAGAAAAGTGAGATAAAAGAAAGCAGCCTGCCGGGTGAAACCGGTGGGCTGTTGCTGTTCAAGCAGACAGATTATGAAAAAAATTCAAATTTGACACGTCTGTTTGAAATGCTTCTATACGAGTTTGAGGTCATTCTACCTGTTTCGTAAGTAAATCGTGAGTATTTCCATAGTAAATTGTTTGAAAATCTTGTGAATTTATAGATAAATAGCACTTTTGTTTTTGATATAATTATTGTATCAAAGCAAGAGTGTTATTTGCTTATTACTAGCAATTAAAGAAAGGAACCTGATATGATTAAGAAAAATAAAAGTTATTTGCATGTAATTTGTTATGCAATTTTTATTATATATCTTCTGTTTTTGATGAAAATTGAATTATTCAAATACACTGGTTTGGTTGATGTCGCGAAGGGAATCGCCACAAGAAATCTAAATGGATTTAGATCGATAAATTTAATACCACTAGCATCTATTATTGAATTTGCTAAAATTATTTTGGAGGGCAATTTTATCAGGGGATTTAATAACATTATTGGTAATATATTTGTTTTTGCTCCTTTGGGATATTTTTTGCCATTGCTATTCAACAAATGCAAAAGAATAAACACGTTAATTCTAGTTGGCTTTATCATCAGTTTCTTGTTTGAAACTTGTCAATATCTGCTTTATCTTGGAAGTGCCGATATTGATGATATTATATTAAATTTAATTGGAACAGTTATTGGCTTCGCTTTTTATCAGATTATCATAAGACTTGTAAAAGAAAAAGAAACTATAAAATATACAGTAACCATTATTTTTTCAATAATAGGTTTTGTTGTTGCAGGCTATTTAGCCATAGACTATTTTGGTATTATGTTTGGCATTCAAAATAAGCATGATTTACCTAATGATACCCTTGTGAGTGTTGACGAAAGTCAGATACAGGTTAATCCCAATGATGAATTTGATGATGCAAGTCAAATAAAGATTGATCCTAATGATAGATTTGATATTGAAGGAGTTATCACTTCTATTGATAATGAAAGTGTCACGATAAATATGGCAATGGTAACGGAATTTGAAGATGGTAAAAGTGTAGCAGTTACGGATCAAGTAGAACCGAATCTAATAACAATCAATCTTCTTTCTGATACAAAATATTCAATGAAGGACATATATGATATGAACGGTAATAAGGTTAAAACAAGTTCTGCGACAAAAGATGATTTGCAAATGGATAAGCACATAATTATCAAAGGATATAAAAAGAATAACGAATCTTTTGCAACACAAATAATTATAAATAATTTCAAATTTTAAGAGAAATGAGCAAATATAGCAATCTGATATCCTTCAATCAGATGTTCTATAGAGTCAAACAATGGCAGTTAGAATTTACCAAACAGATTACAAAGAATAGAACCATCATAATATCAATTATATAATGAACGGCACTTATGTTTTGAGTGCCGTTTTTTTTGATGATCTGGTGGATAAAAAAAGAAGCTTAAAAATTATTTGTTTTAATCATTTGCTGCAAGATGTATGTTATTATATATAGAAGCCTAAGTAATTATTTAACTTCTTGCACAGAAGCCAACCGCTTGTCGCAGCGCTTCTTTATGTCTATAATATAAGCAGGAATTGGTCAAATGTCAACTCCAACTTCATTGAATGTCGAAAGTTTGTATTGATGCTTGTACCTGTCCTATGTACGTGTTACAATATTTTCAATACTACCGGGAGAAAATGTTATGGGAACACTGGAAATTTTATTGGATGAAAACGGTAATAAGATTGTTGTTTTGCCTGATATAATCTTTTCCAACAAACAGAATATTGACTGGAATGAGGTGGGGAATTATAGGTTGTCTGGTGGATATAAAAAAAGAAGCGAGTAACCCACTCAGGACTAACGGGTAGTCAAGTGGTACAAAACCGCTTCTCTTTGATTAAAAGAATATCACCAGACGGAAAGAATGTCAATCTTTTTTATAGTTTTTGAAAAAAAGCAAATTGTAGTGTAATATAGATGATATAAAACATAGGGGAACCGGGATAAGAAATGTCTGAAATAATTGTGGCAGGCGGAGGCGCCGCCGGTATGATAGCGGCCATATTTGCCGCCAGGAACGGAAAACAGGTAACGATAATTGAACAAAATGAAAAGCTGGGGAAAAAGCTGTTTATTACGGGCAAGGGAAGGTGTAATTTTACCAATGCCTGTGATGTGGAAGAGCTTTTTTCAAGCGTTGTTTCCAACCCCAAATTTCTATACAGCGCCTTCTATTCCTTTTCCAATCAGATGGTCATGGATTTTTTTGAGGAGCTGGGACTTTCCTGGAAGGTTGAGCGGGGAAACCGGGTGTTTCCGGTATCTGACCATTCCTCGGATGTGATCAAAGCGTTAGAGCGGGAACTGCGCAGATTAAAGGTTATAATACGCCTGAATACAAAGGTAAAAAGCCTGTTCCTTGAAAATAACATATGTAAGGGCGTTATCCTGCCGGATAACAGTAAGCTGTTGGCAGACAGTGTGATTGTCGCCACAGGCGGCATTTCTTATCCGAGAACCGGCGCCTGCGGGGACGGCTATGTCTTTGCTAAGGAGGCGGGGCATAACATTATCAAGCCCCAACCTTCATTGGTGCCCTTTGAATTGGCGGATTCTTCCTGTCAGGAGTTAATGGGAGTCGCCCTTAAAAATGTATCCGTTTCCATATATGCAGATGGAAAGAAAATTTATTCGGATTTTGGGGAAATGCTCTTTACCCATTTTGGCGTCAGCGGTCCGATAATATTAAAGGGCAGCGCCTATATCCACAGGTATCTGGATAAAAACCTTATGCTTTATCTGGATTTAAAACCGGCTTTGACGGAAAAACAGTTGGACGACCGGGTGCTCCGAGACTTTAAACTTTTCCAGAACAGGCAGTTAAATAACAGTCTCGATAAGCTCCTGTTAAAGGCGCTGGTTCCGGTTGTTCTTGGGCATGCAGACCTTGACGGGGAGAAAAAAATCAATGAACTGACAAAAGAGGAACGGCATAGGCTGGTTGCTACAGTAAAGCGCCTTCCCTTTCAGATTACGGGGCTTCGGGGTTTTGACGAGGCAATTATCACCAAGGGCGGCATTTCCGTAAAGGAGGTTGACCCCTCCACCATGGAGTCCAAACTTACCGGCGGCCTGTATTTTGCCGGTGAAGTCTTAGATTTGGATGCCTTAACCGGGGGTTTTAATTTGCAGATTGCATGGTCAACAGGATATCTGGCGGGAATTTCCTGCTGAGCACATCCATTGCATGATAGAAAGGAGAACCAATATGGCAAGTATTGCGATTGACGGTCCGGCGGGAGCCGGAAAAAGTACCATTGCAAAAGCAGTGGCAAAGAAGTTAGATTATATTTATGTGGACACCGGCGCGATGTACCGGGCGATTGCCCATTATCTGGTGACGAATCATATTGATATCGAGGATGAACAGGCTTTAGCGGAGGCCTGTAATCAGGTTACTGTAGAAATACAGTATGAGGAGGGACAGCAGCAGGTATATCTGAACGGGGAAAATGTAACCCCGTATCTGCGTACCGAGGAGACCGGCAACATGGCTTCTAAATCCTCTGCCAAAGCGCCGGTGCGGGCGGCCCTTCTTGATTTGCAGCGGAACATGGCAAAGCAGTACAATGTGGTGATGGATGGCAGGGATATCGGAACCAATGTACTGCCGGAGGCAGAGGTCAAGATTTATCTTACCGCGTCTTCTAAGGAGCGGGCGAACCGCCGCTATAAGGAGCTTATGGAAAAGGGCGAACAGCCGGATTTTGACAAAATCGAGGCGGATATCATCGAGCGGGACAAGCGGGATATGAGCCGGGCGATTGCCCCCTTAAAGCAGGCGGAGGATGCCGTTTTAATTGACAGCTCTGACATGAGTATTGCCGAGGTGGTGGATAAGATTTTATCCGTTGCACAGACAGTACTTTAAGAATAGGCAATGTGCCGGGAAAATATAATTTCCGGTACATAAAAACGGAAGAAGAGTTGATGAATGAGGTAATGTATTATGGAAGTATTGTTGGCAAAAACAGCAGGCTTTTGTTTTGGCGTAAAAAGAGCTGTAGATACGGTATATGAACAGGTGGGAAAAGGAAATGTCTATACATACGGTCCAATTATCCACAACGAGGAAGTGGTCCGGGATTTAGAGGAAAAGGGCGTCCGGATTGTAGAGGGTGAGGAAGCCCTCCGGCAGATTACCGCAGGGACTGTGGTAATCCGTTCTCATGGCGTGGAGCGTAAGATATACGATATGATTAAGGAGCAGTCCTTAGAATTGGTGGACGCCACCTGTCCTTTTGTTAAGAAAATCCATAAAATTGTCGATAAAGATAGTAGTGAGGGGAAACAGATGATTATCGTGGGTAACCGGCAGCATCCGGAAGTTATGGGAATTGTTGGCTGGTGCAATACGGAGCCCATTGTGTTAGAATCAGAGGAGGAAGCAGAGAATTTATCCATTTCAGGCGATAAGGAGCTGAGTCTGGTTTCCCAGACCACATTTAATCATAAGAAATTCAATTCAATAGTTGAAATCTTTCAAAAAAAAGGTTATAATATAACCGTTTATAACACCATATGCAATGCGACAGAGGAGAGGCAGAAGGAAGCCGCTTCCATTGCAAGGCAGGTAGATGCAATGATTGTAATTGGTGGGAGAAACAGTTCTAATACACAAAAGCTATATGACATTAGCAAAAAAGAATGTGCAAATACTTACTATATACAGACACTCGTTGATTTGGATTTAGCTGCTTTTGAATCCGTTGGTAGGGTAGGTATTACTGCAGGGGCATCTACCCCTAATCAAATTATTAAGGAGGTTCATGGTAGCATGGCGGAAGATTTTGGAACAATGTTTGAAGCTAGTCTGGCAGAGGAGAGCAGGATTAGCGTAGGGAAAATTGTAAAGGGAACAGTCCTTGATGTGAAGGATAACGAGATTATTCTGAACATCAATTATAAGGCGGATGGTATCATCACGAAGAATGAGTACTCCAACGACATGAATATTTCCCTGAAGGATAAGGTACAGGTTGGAGAGACCATTGAGGCCAAGGTAATTAAGACGAATGACGGCGACGGTCAGGTGCTTTTATCTGTGAAGCGCGTTGCGGCAGAGAAAGCCAATGAGAAGTTAGAGGAAGCCTATAACAATGATGAGATATTAAAGGGTGTTGTCACCCAGGTATTAGACGGCGGTTTGAGCGTTACTGTGGAAGAGGCAAGGGTATTTATTCCCGCAAGCTTAGTATCCGATACCTATGAGAAGGATTTGACCAAATATAAGGGACAGGAGATTGAGTTTAAGATTACCGAGTTCAACCCACGCAAACGGAGAATCATCGGTAACCGCAAGATGCTGATTGAGGCTGAGAAGAAGGCGGCCAAGGAAGCATTATTTGCAAGGATTCATGTTGGCGATGTAGTAGAGGGCAAGGTAAAGAATGTAACGGACTTCGGTGCATTTATAGATTTAGGAGGAGCAGACGGACTTCTTCATATTTCTGAAATGTCATGGGGAAGGGTAGATAATCCCAAGAAGATTTTCTCTGTGGGACAGGAAGTTAAGGCGTTAATTAAGGACATTCAGGGTGAAAAGATTGCCTTAAGCCTTAAGTTTGAAGATACGAATCCATGGCTTACAGCAGATGAGAAATATGCCATTGGCAATGTCGTGAAAGGCAGGGTTGCCAGAATGACAGATTTCGGCGCTTTTGTCGAGTTAGAGCCGGGCGTGGATGCATTGCTCCATGTATCACAGATTGCCAGAGAGCATATTGATAAACCGTCGAGTGTATTATCCATTGGACAGGAGATTGAGGCTAAGGTGGTTGACTGCCGGTTAGAGGAGAAGAAGATCAGCTTAAGCATGAAGGTATTGCTTCCTGAGGAACCTGAGGCGGTAGAGGATGTGCAGGAGGAGCCGGCGGAAGCGTCTGTTGCGGAGACAGCAGAAGAACCGGTTGAAGCGGTAACAGAGGAACCGGAGACAGTAGAAGAACCGGTTGAAGAGGCGACAGAGAAACCGGAGACAGCAGAAGAACCGGCTGAGGAGACGACAGAAGAATAAGATTCTTAGTACCCCGCTTTAGATCAGCTAGAGCGGGGTTTTTATGAGATTATGCGTAGAAGGGGTGACAGCGTGGAATACGATTACGAAAATTTCAAAAAAGATATATATGGACTGACGAATATTAATTTGTCTTTATATAAAGAGCGGCAGATGAAACGGCGGATTGAGTCCTTAATGAAGCGGAAAGGATACCAGAATTTTCAGGATTATTATCATGCCATGAAACAAAATCAGGAGCTGCTTCGTGGTTTTGTCAGCTATTTGACTATTAACGTTTCGGAATTTTACCGCAATCCCAGACAGTGGGAGGTTTTTGAAAATACCATGATTCCCCTTTTGAAAAAGCAGTTTGGCAGTTCGATCAGCATATGGAGCGCTGCCTGCTCCACAGGGGATGAGCCGTACACGATTGCCATGCTTTTAGCAAAGCATTATCCCATGAACCAGATTAAGATTTTGGCTACGGATATTGATGATGATGTGCTGCATTTTGCAAAGGAAGGCTTCTACTTAAACCGGAGTTTAGAGGGGCTTCCCAAAGAGCTTTTAGATAAGCATTTTATCAAGAAGGATAATGGCTATCAGATTAAGGACGATATCAAAGCATGCGTGGAATTTAAGAAACACAACCTGTTAGAGGATTTGTACCCTATGGGTATGCATATGATTGTCTGCCGCAATGTGGTAATCTATTTTACGGATGAGGCCAAAGAAGGGGTATATCGGAATTTTTACAAAAGCCTGCAACCCAGAGGGTTTTTGTTCATTGGAAGCACAGAGCAGATTATTCATGCCAGAGAATTGGGTTTTGAATCCGCAGATTCCTTTTTTTATCAGAAGACGTCCCGGTGTTGAAAGTATGGAAGCCAATATGCAAAAAATGATTCCTGTGTCGAAGTTGCTGTAAAGTTTTGGTGCTGGCGGATTTGTCGGCAGAGGTTACAGAAGCCATCGGAGGGTGGCTCGGATGTATTCCACCTGTAATTCATAGGTTCCCGCTGTCAGACGGTCAAGCGTCATGTAGCCGGTTTTGTCTTTTGGCGACATTTGAAAAAGTTCCGGATAGCCGGAGATGGGACAGGGAAGGAAAGCATCTGTTTTTTTCACATAACAGGTGCTTTTTGTTGCCTTTTCCCGGTTTTCCGGCTCCACATAGGTGGCCACGCTTTTATGGATGGCCATATCTTCCATTGGGAGATAATAATAGTTTCGGTAATCAGGGTAAAAATGCCGGAGGGTGCCGTTCGTTATGGGTATCTGCAAAAGGCCTTCTTTCTGGAAGGCGTTTAAGTATACTCCCTCTTTTGTTGTAATCAGCCGTCTGGGAAGGGCGGCGTAATCTGCCATGCGGAAATGAAGAGTAAGAAATCCATTTTCTTCTTTGCACAATATGTCCTCTGGCCGGGCCTGCTCCATAAACGCCTTGTAATGAAGAATCTGGCTAATCTGCGGCATACCAAGCAAATCATCATGGTTGTGCAGCAAAAGCAGATGTTTTCGTATATCATCCGGCTTTGCCACATACCGCTGATAAATGTTAATGAGTTCGCCGCCGTTATAGGCGTCCTGCCGCTTTATGCCAAGAAACTGCTCAAGAGTAACCTGCTTCATATTGTCCAAACTGAATAATTTTTTGTAAGGACGGATTTCTTTCAGAATATCTATCTGGGCAAGCCCTGCATCTAAGGTAAAGGGAATATCCAGCATATCCGCTTTCTGCCGGAGATAGGGAAGGTCGAAGCCGGAACCGTTAAAATGTACCAGATGCGTAAAATGGCTGCCAAATTCCTGAAAGGCATGAATCAAATCCCGTTCGCCGTATCCGTCTTCGTTAAACCACTGGCGTATACAAGGTTTCCCGTCTTCGTACCAGAGTACTCCGATTAGGTAAAGCGTGGTATTTTTAGCAGCAAAGCCTGTAGTTTCAATGTCAAAGAATAAAAGCCGGGCGTCTTTGTAGTAATGCCGGTAATAGTCCGGCAGGGCATATTCCTTTGCAAATTCCTCATCGTAATTTACTGTCTTCATGCGGATATCCTTTCTTTTTGATATACGGCCTTCTGCTAAATTTATAGCTTATATTATAGCATAATGTGGAAGAATGTGCTATGAGAATAGCCACGGACAGTGAGTTTCTCCAGGCAAAGTAACTTTAGGAGAAGGAGGGTTACAGGCTGTTGACAAATAAAGTATTATATGTTCTAATAGAAGCAGTTACCAATATGATCTGAAAACATACGCATATGTGCAGTATATTATTAGAAAGTTGTGAATTTATGAAACGATCAAAAAGCAAACGTTTCTATGCATTATTTATATTTTTTATAATAATAGTAATTTTTTTAGCGATATATGTATATTCAATTGTGACAGGAAATATTCTCGAAGATGCGGCAGTCGACAACATCAGGGAAGTTGCTGTGCATGATCGTAATACAATTACTATGTTTATTGAATATAATTGGAAAAACCAACAACGCATAGGCGAAAGGCTGAAACGTAACAGCCAGAATCTTAAAACGGTAAGTCAAATCAACGAATATCTGGGACTTGAATCGTATGAATCAACATTCGATAAAGTCTATCTGCTTATGGAAGACGGCTCTTATTATACCGATATTACTTACAGAAAAGGCAGCGAAGATCCGGATTATTATCCGTATATGGATTTGTTCGCAAATACTGACAGTTACAAAGTCATCGGTTATGATTCGCTTCCTGTAATGGGCTCCGATAAAGTTGTAATTTACGGTTATAGATTGCCGGACAATCCACAAGATGAAGTATTATCCGGTATAAAAATAGGCGAAGACCAAAAAGAGGTTTATGCCGTGATAGGAATTTGCAAGAGGTCTTCTATTGTGGACGGTCTTGTAATTGAAAATTATGTTGATGATTCAGGCAATACACAAGGCTACAGTTCAGTAGTCAACAAAAACGGCGAATATGTTGTGGACAGAAAAGATGCGGCAAGTTCTGTTCCTGAGAATTTATTTGATATCATTAAACACTGTGACAGTTCTGACCTCACGTCCTCCGATGTACAGGAAAAAATGCTTGCAGGTGAAGAATTTTGGTTTTATATGGAAAAAAACGGCGTTCGTGAATTGAACTACTGTACTCCGTTAAACAGCAGCAGTGTTAATTGGTATTTTATCATGTCGGTAAACAATAGGGTAGTGAAAGACCAGACAGAATTATTTGTTTTGCTTATCATTGCAGCAATGAGCGCTGCGATTATTGTCATCATCATTGCATTCGTATTGACCCTTATCATGCAAAGAAAAACTCAGTTAGCCCACGCTCAGGAAAAAGCACAAAGCGAATTTTTGTCCAATATGAGCCATGAGATCCGCACACCATTGAATGGTATTGTCGGATTAAATTACCTGATGATGAATGCAATTGATACTCCGGAGAAACATCTTCAAATAAAAGAGTGGCTGAAAAAATCGCAGAATACAGCAGAATATCTGCTTGCACTCATAAACGATGTGCTGGATATATCCAAACTTCAGGCGGGGAAAGTGGAAGTTACCCGTACTCCGATGCTTGTCGAAACAATGTCAGAGTCTGTTTGTTCAATGCAGTACGATAATATTACAGGACGTGGAGTTGAATTTATAAAAGATATCCATATCACTGTCCCATGCATACAGTGTGATGAGGTACATATAAAACAAGTACTTATGAACATTGTCGGCAATGCGGCAAAATTTACTCCGGCAGGAGGATCTATAAAATTTTCGGTAAATCAAAGCATGATCGACGAAAATCACGTTATGACTACATTTGTCTGTGAGGATACAGGCTGCGGAATGAGTAGGGAATTTCTGGATGAAATATTTAATAAATTTACCCAGGATCGCAGCAGCACCTCCAACTCCACCAAAGGTACAGGCTTAGGAATGGCTATAAGCAAGTTGCTTGTAAATGCAATGGGAGGAGATATAATTGTAGAGAGCGAATTAAACAAAGGCAGTACGTTTACGGTTGAAATTCCTGCTGAAATTTGTGAAATTCCCGACTATCTGAAGATAAATTCGGATGATGCTGAAAAAACAACTGATAAATCCGATAACGGTGTCAAGTCAATGAAAATTCTTGTTGCCGAAGATAACGGACTGAATGCAGAAATACTGATGGAGATACTAAGCCAGTTCGGATTTGTTCCTGTACATGCGCAGAACGGCCAGGAGGCTGTGGAGATCTTTGAGAGATCAAAGATAAACGAGTTCGGAATTATCCTAATGGATATGCGTATGCCTGTCTTAGACGGTTGTGAGGCATCGTCAAGGATCAGGAACCTTGACCGTGAAGATGCCAAAACTGTTACCATATTTGCCTGTACCGCAAACAGTTTTCAGGAGGACAGGGACAAGGCTTTAGGCAGTGGAATGAACGACTTTTTAACAAAGCCGATAGATATCAATACCCTGCTCAGTAAAATGGAGAAAATAGATCGTGAAAAACATAATGTTCAATAAGGAGACCAGAAAAATGAAAAAAAGAATTACTGCATTTTTATTGCAGATCATCATAGCAGTGTCATTTGTATTCTGCCTTTCCGGTTGTTCTGAACAAAAAGAACCAGAAAAAGAAATTATTATAAAAGTACCTCATACCAGTACTATGAATTGTATTTCTAATGAAAATATAAAAAATGTCCGTACTCTTCTTGAACTCGCAAGCGAGGATTTTATAGCGCAATATGACAAAAAAGTTAAAATAAAAGTTGTAGAATTTGAAGGCGGCGAGGAAACGAAAGCAATCACAAATTCTTTTGGAAAAAGCGATGCGGCAGATATATTATATGACGGATTTTTTAATATGAGCTCGTTTATCCATACAGGAAAAGTTGTTCCTATAGACGATATCCTTACACAAGAGATGAAAGAGGATATATCTCCTGCTTACTTGGAACACGGTCGATTTGATAATAAGCTCTATATGATGCCCTATATGAGTTCCGAGAACATTCTTATATATAACAGGGAAATGCTTGAAAAGTATGGCTTGGGTGAATATATTGACGAGGGCGAAGTAATTTCAAACTGGAGCATGGAGGACTGGACAAAGATACTGAATACACTTGCGGACGAATTTGCAAAAGAGGGCAGAGGGAAAGTCCCTATGATGATGTACGCAAAGGATAATCAGGGCGATACTCATATAATGACAATGCTGCGTGCTTTCGGCAGCGAACTGTTTGACAGCAGCAATAATTTTGATCTTGCTGATGATCCCGATGTTATTTCTGCGCTCAGGTGGCTTCAGAACGGTGTGGATTCAGGTTGGTATCTGCCTGTTCCATATGATAAAACAATGTCCGATAACAGCAGTAAATTCAAAATGGACGAGCTTACTTTTTATAACTTTAATCTGGGAAGTTCAACGTACAGCAGAGTTAAGGAAGATTACAATGCGGAAACAAAAACTTTTAAAAAATATGGCTTTGTTAATTACCCCGGTAATCACTGTACGATCTTCAACGAAGGATTTGAGATTTTTGATAACGGCGACAACGAAAAAATAGAAATAGCTAAAGATTTCATAAGATATTTCTATGAAACCGATAAATGGCTTGAATGTTCCGCCGGAAGTATCCCCGTAAGCAAAAAAGTCATGGAAAAATACAAAGATGATATATTGCTTTTGGAGGCGTTCTCACATAATACCGTAAATTCAGTTGATTATACACATAATCTCCCGAACTGGCAGGGAAGTGAAAATTCTGTCAGAAGTGTATTTTACAAAGAAATAGCGTTGCTTATGACCAAAGATGCAAACGGTAATTTTGCGGTTACGCCTGAACAATGCGCAAGTAATTTACAGGAAAAATTAAATACAGCTATATCTGAAGGACGCAAAAACAGCACACTTCATGAGTAAGAGCCTGTTCGGTATCTTTTTTAGGTTAAATCCAAATACTTTTTTACAAGATACTTGCTAGTATAAGGTGGAAGAATGTGCTATAATCAGAAAAGCAAGTGAAAGATTATCCGGGAAATTAGGGCAGGACGAAAAATATGATTGGATATATAAAGGGCAGGGTAGAGGAGATTTCCAGCGACAGCCTGATTTTGGAGAATAATGGAATAGGATACCGGATTTATACATCGGGAATGGTATTAGGCGGCATACCCGGTCTTCATGGAGAAATGAAACTGTTTACCTATCTGTATGTCAGGGAGGATGAACTGTCCCTTTTTGGTTTTCCGACAGAAGAGGAACTGAATACCTTCCAGTTGTTGTTAGGCGTGAACGGCATCGGCCCCAAGGCGGCGCTTTCCATTCTGACGGTACTTTCCGTAAAGGATTTGGCTTTTGCAGTGATGACGAACGATACCAAGGCGATTACCAGAGCCAACGGAGTGGGAGCTAAGGGCGCCGGACGGATTATTATGGAATTAAAGGACAAGCTGGCATTTGAGGAATTATATGGCGGCGACGAGGGCAGCTATGACGTTTCAGCGTCTGTCTCCGGCAGTCCGGGGGACAGTGTCCAGGATACCATATTGGCGCTGGTCAGCTTGGGATATTCAGAGCCCGAGGCAGTAAAGGCGATTAAGCAGATTCCGGCTGCGGACACCTATGCGTCGGAAGAATTGTTAAAAGCAGCCCTAAAGAAGCTGTTTTAACGGAATAAAATGAGAGTGTAACAGGGATTTATGACAGACAGGATGATCAGTACCGAGATATTGCCGGAGGATGTGAAGCTGGAGAATAACCTCAGACCGGAGCGGCTTTCGGAGTATATTGGGCAGGAAAAGGCAAAGAATAATTTAAAGGTATTTATTGAAGCGGCGAAGAACCGGGGAGAGGCATTAGACCATGTGCTGCTTTACGGACCGCCGGGACTTGGAAAGACTACCATGGCGGCTATTATTGCCAACGAGATGGGAAGCCATCTGCGGATTACCTCGGGACCGGCTATTGAAAAGCCCGGGGAATTAGCGGCAATCCTTAACAGCCTGAATGAGCAGGATATTTTGTTTATCGATGAAATCCATCGGCTTAACCGTCAGGTGGAGGAGGTGCTTTATCCGGCTATGGAGGATTTTGCCATTGATGTGATGATTGGCAAGGGTCAGGCCGCAAGAAGCATCCGGTTAGAGCTTCCCCATTTTACTCTGGTAGGCGCGACCACCAGGGCAGGTATGCTGACAGCTCCTTTAAGGGACCGGTTCGGTGTGGTGAACCGCTTGGAGTTTTACACGAAGGAAGAACTTTCCCAAATCGTTCTCCGCTCGGCGGCAGTACTAGAGGTGGAGATTGAGGATCGGGGAGCCTTAGAGATTGCAAGACGCTCCCGGGGAACCCCAAGGCTTGCCAATCGGTTGTTAAAGCGGGTTCGGGATTTTGCGGAGGTCTCCTATGACGGGGCCATCAGCGAAGAGGTGGCAAAGTCGGCCTTAGACCGCTTAGAGGTGGATTCCTTCGGGTTAGACCAGGTGGACCGCAGCCTCCTGCTTACCCTTATAGAGAAATTCAGCGGAAAGCCTGTGGGACTTGACACATTGGCGGCGGCCATCGGAGAAGACGCAGGCACCATTGAGGATGTCTATGAACCCTATTTAATCCAGAATGGTCTGCTGGCAAGGACGCCAAGGGGAAGAGTGGCAACAGAGACAGCGTACCGGCATTTTGGCCTCGAACATTTATTAGATAAAGGAGAATGAACATGGCAGATAAGAATGATATTCCAGTGGTGATTAATGGAAGAATTTATAACTTAAGCGGTTATGAGAACCGGGAGTATTTGCAGGACGTGGCCAATTATATGAACAGCAAGATTGCGGAGTGCAAGGCGGCAGAGGGATTCCGCAGGCTGAATCCGGAATACCAGAATATTCTTCTCGCCATTAATATTGCGGATGATTATTTTAAGATAAAAGGGGAGAAGGGAAAACTTTCCGCCCAGGATGACGAAAAGGAAAAACAGATTTATGATTTGCGCCATGAGGTGATTGAGACACAGATTAAATACGAATCGTCCATGCGTTTGGTGGAGGAGTATAAGGAACAGGTCAACGCCCTCCAGAGAAAGATTATCCAGTTAGAGGCAGAAAAGACAAGACAGGAGTAAGAGAAAATGATACCTGAGATTCTTGCGCCGGCGGGCTCCATGGAAGCCCTGCGGGCGGCGGTGAGCGCGGGAGCGGATGCGGTCTATCTTGGAGGCAGCCGGTTTGGCGCCAGAGCCTATGCAGATAATTTTGGCGAAGCGGAACTGCTTGAAGCCATTGCATATTGTCATAGATATGGTGTTAAGGTTTATTTGACCGTTAACACCTTATTTCGTAATGGGGAAATGAAGGAGTTGTATGACTATTTAGCGCCGTTATATGAGGCGGGGCTTGATGCAGTGATTGTGCAGGATTTAGGAGTAATGTCTTATCTTAATCAACAGTTTCCGGGCCTTCCCCTCCATGCCTCCACCCAGATAAGCATTACTACCGGGTATGCCTACAGGCTGTTAAAGGATTATGGCGTAACCCGCATTGTACCGGCAAGGGAGCTTTCCTTAGAGGAAATTAAGCGCTTAAAGGCAGGGGAAAATGCGCCGGAGGTGGAGGTGTTCGTCCAGGGCGCATTGTGTTATTGCTATTCGGGACACTGTCTGTTCAGTTCCCTGCTTGGCGGAAGAAGCGGCAACCGGGGGCGCTGCGCCCAGACCTGCCGTCTGCCCTATACCCTCTGGGACAGGGAGGGAGACCGGATTGACTATAACGGGGGCGAGTATCTGTTAAGCACAAAAGACCTGTGCGGGCTGGAGGCTGTGCCGGAACTGATTGCGGCGGGCGTGGATTCGTTTAAGATTGAAGGGCGGATGAAACGGCCGGAGTATGTGGCAGTCTGCGTCCGGGCTTACCGCAGGGCTGTGGACGCCTGCCGGAAAGGGGAATTTAACCGGAAACTGGTGGAGGACGGGCAACGGGAAATGGCAGAGGTTTTTAACCGGGGCGGATTTACGAAGGGCTATTATCACCAGAAAAACGGCGAGTCCATGATGTCTGTAAAGTCTCCCAAAAATGCGGGCGTTTGTATTGGAAAAGTGGAGCGTTCCGGCAGGAACCGGTTGGAAATCCGGCTGTCCGGGGATGTGGAAAAGGGCGACCTTTTCGTTGTGGAGGGCAATGAGGAAGAAGTCTTAACAGCCGCAGAAGGAATGAAGCGCGGCCAGATTCTTGCGCTGAATACTTCCGGCAGGCAAAAGGACTGTGGAAACAAAAAGGTATTCCGGGTGAGGAATGCGCAGTTGGAACAGGAGCTTAAGCAGTATGCGGCTTCGTCCGGAGAGATTACCCTTAGGGGAAAAGCGGAATTTATTGTGGGAAAACCGGCAGTGCTGACGTTTTTTGGAAACTGCGGTGGGCGGGAATACAAAATAGCCGCCAAGGGCGTGGTTGTGCAGGAGGCCGCTAAGAATCCGGTAACCGAGGAAACCATTTATGCAAAGCTGTGCCAGACCGGCGGAACCGGCTTTCATTTTGAAGAAATGCAGATTTCCCTTTCGGAGAATGCCTTTTATCCCATGAAGGAATTAAAGGAATTGCGGAGAAGAGCCATTAAGCAGTTGGAAGAAAGCGTACTTGGACAGTTCCGGCGGGAAAAGGTGGAGAGGCTGTCAGAAGAAGAATTGGAAGAAGTGCAAGAAATGCCAAGACAGAAGTCTGAACAGAAGACCAGGCAGAATTTTGAAGAAGGCAGAGTTCCGCCAGAAGTAGCTTGCAGGATATCCGTTATGGTATCGGACTTAGACCAGCTTGCCATTGCAGTGAGTGAAAGCAGGATAGCGGAAATCTATCTGGATTTGCAGTATTTTGAAAAAGAGGATATAATAAGGGAGATTATGAAATCCCGCAGACAGGATAAAAGGCTGTATCTTGTCCTGCCGCCCGTACTCCGGCAGGCTTATATTGCGGAAATACAGGAAATTCTTGACCGGACGGCGGACAGGCTTGGCGGCGTTGTGGCGCGGAATCTTGACGAGCTGGCATGGCTTTACGAAAGGGGATATTCCGGTAATGTCGTGACGGACTACAGCCTTTATGCGATGAATGACCGGGCCGGGTATTTTATGCGGCGGTATTTTAAGGAGGCAAGGATTACCCTGCCTGTGGAATTAAACGAGGCGCAGCTTAAATCCCTGCTTTGCAAGGGCGGGGATTGGGAGATGACGGTGTACGGCCGTCAGCAGTTAATGGTATCGGCACAGTGTCCGCAGGAGACAGTCAAGGGCTGTAACGGCAAAAATCCGGCATTTGTGCTCAAGGACCGGTATCAGAAGGAGTTCCCTGTGCGGGGAATCTGCAAATACTGCTATACCTTGTATTATAACAGTCTGCCAACGGTGTTGTTTGACTGTATGCAGGATGCGGTATGGGGGAAGGTAAACCGCCGCCTGCATTTTACCGGGGAGAGCGGGCAGGAGATGCGCCGGGTGCTGCATACATTTTTTACAGGAGAGAAATACGACGGGGAGAGGACAAGAGGGCATTATCGCCGCGGAGTGGAATAAATGGCTAATATTATTATCAATGTATCGAAGTATATTATCTTAATACTGATGGTGCTGTATACGGTTTCCTGTCTGGCCGTTTTCCGGGAGGAAGACGAGAGAGCGCGGGACGGACGGTTAAATAAGCAGATCGTGTATGTATTCCTCATGCATTTTTTGTGCTATCTGACGCTGGCGTTGAGCAATCCGGATAGCATGAAGGAGATTGTGCTTTTTTACGGGGTACAGATTTTCGTGGCAACCATTTACATGTATTTGTATCATTTTATCTATCCGGATTCTTCAAGGCTCATTACCAATAACATGAGCTTTCTTCTGTTGATTGGCTATACTATGCTGACCAGGCTGGATTTTGACCTGGCAAAGAAACAGTTCGTTATTGCTACGGCTTCCCTGGTTCTGGTTTCTGTGATTCCCTGGATTATGGACAGATACAAAAATATGCGCAATTACGGCATTGCCTACGGCATACTGGGGATTGCGGCCTTAAGTTCTGTCTTCGTCATCGGGGTGGAACAGTACGGCTCCCGGAACTGGATTCGTTTTTTCGGCATTACCATACAGCCTTCGGAACTGGTGAAGATATTGTTTGTATTTTTCATTGCCAGTATGCTCTCTAAGGGGAGAAACCTGCGGCAGGTGGCGGTAACTACGCTGTTTGCCGGAGTCCATATGGCAGTACTGGTGCTGGAAAAGGATTTAGGCGGAGCCCTGATTTTTTTCGTCATTTTCATTTTTATGATCTATGTGGGAACCGGAAAAATCCGGTACCTGATTGTATATATTGCCGGCGGCTTTGCCATGGCGGGGCTGGCTTTTGTACTGTTTAAAGACCGGCTTTTTGACCATGTCATGGTAAGGGTCAATGTCTGGAAGGACCCTTGGGCGGATATCAGCGGGGACGGCTACCAGATTACCCAGTCTTTGTTTGCCATCGGCAGCGGCGGTTATTTTGGTTCAGGACTGACGAAGGGTTCTCCCCAGGTGATTCCCGTCAGTGAAAGCGATTTCATATTTTCCGCCATATCGGAGGAATTTGGCGTGCTTTTTGCGCTGGCGCTGATTCTGGTATGCTTTAGCTGTTTTATCTGCTTTATCAGCATTGCGATGAAGGTGCGGAACCGTTTTTATAAGACCATGGCTTTTGGCTTTGCCATCTGCTATCTGTTTCAGACATTTTTATCCATTGGCGGCGTGACTAAATTTATCCCGTCAACGGGAGTGACGATTCCTTTGGTTAGTTATGGAGGAAGCTCGGTGTTAAGTTCCCTGGTGATGTTTTCGATTATGCAGGGCATTAGTACCATAGAAAATAAAGAGGCGAGGAAAATTGAAGAAGAACGACAAAACATTGAAGAAAGCGCCGTCAAAGAAAAGAAAAGGTAAGGAGCCGGATTATGCCGGACTTACCCCGGACCAGCAGGCGTTTTTGGAGCGGGAAGACAAGATTGACAAAATCAATGAAAAACTGAATCAGCCTATTTTGGGCATTACGTATCTGTGTGCTTTTCTGATAATCGGCCTGATGGCGTATATTGTGCATTTCATGGTGACGGAAAAGGATCAGGTCATTGCCAACGCCGCCAATTCCCGGCTGGACAAGTATGCGGCGGAGGTAATCCGCGGGGAAATTGTCACCAGCGACGGAAAGACTGTGGCGGAAAATGACGGGGAAAAGAGATATTATCCGTATGACAATCTTTTCGCCCATGTGGTGGGGTATTCCGAATATACCAAAGCGGGAATTGAACTGGTGGGCAATTACTATCTTTCCGAAAGCCATGCCAATATCATTGAGCGGTTTATCAATACCCTGCGGGAGGAAAAGAACGAGGGGGATACGGTGGTATCCACCCTAAATTATAAGATGCAGAGGACGGCCTACGACGCTCTTGGCGGAGCCGACGGCGCAGTGGTGGTTATGGAACCGGATACCGGCAAGATTCTTGCCATGGTTTCCAAACCGGATTTTAATCCCAATGACATTGACGAGGTGTGGAAGGAGGCCAACGATGAGGAGAACGACAGCTCGGTTCTGCTCAACCGGGCTACCCAGGGTTTATATCCTCCGGGCTCTACCTTTAAGGTGCTGACTACATTGTCTTTTATGCGGCAGAAACCGCTAAAATATAAAAAATATCACTATGACTGCGCGTCGGAAGAAGAGATTTTTAACGGGGTTTCCGTCCACTGTTACGGCAGGCATGTCCATGGCGAGGAGGATTTGTCGGAGGCTTTATCCAATTCCTGTAACCAGGCGTTTGCGGATATCGGCGTACAGCTTAATGTGGATAAATGGCGGGATACGTTAGAGAGCTTTTTGTTCAATAAATCCCTGCCCTATATGGACGCCAGCGCGGAAAGCAAGTTCTATTTGGACGGTAAATCCGATAAAGGGTATATTCCCCAGACCGCCTTCGGCCAGGGAGACACCTTAATTACCCCGCTGCATAACGCTATGATTATGTCCACCATTGCCAACGGGGGACTGATGATGAAACCCTATTTTATTGACAGCATTGAAAATTACAAGGGCACCCGGATTAAGAAATTTTCTCCGGACTCTTACGATACCTTAATGACTGCCGAAGAAGTGGACACAATAATTCCCTATCTGCGCAAGGTCGTAACAGAAGGAACTGCCGCCGACTATTTTGCAGGAGCTTCCTACGAGGCGGCCGGCAAGACCGGAACTGCGGAATACGCCAACGGAGACCATGACTACTCCTGGTTTGTAGGCTTTAATGATGTGGATAATCCCGAAGTCGTAGTGAGCGTCCTCGTGGAAGAATCCGACGTCAACGGAGTCAAAGCTGCCGCCGTTGCCCGAAGCCTTTTCGACCAATATGACCACCTCAAAGACTGACCGCCTCTTCCCCATGCAGCATAATTATATTTTGGCGGGTATCCTTCTTTTACCCGCTAATTTTATTTATAAAACCGCCGCCGGATAATCCTTTCCCATTTTCCCGCACTGCCATCGGTTTTAAGAAATCCTGCTGCCGGGGCCTCCTGCATATTAGATTGCACGTGCTTACGAAGAACTCGCACCGGGAAGGGGTGGCTGGGAAACATTTGCAGCCCCTTTGAAAACGCCGGTACTTGCGAAGGCCCTGTAATATATTTGCTATTCAGCAGATAATGAACAGGGCCTTCGCTTATGTACCGCTGCGTTTTCGACAGAGCGCAAGCGTGGCTGCATAATGTTTGCCCAGCACCCCAAACCCGGCGCTCAGACACTTCTTCGCACGTGCAATATGCAGGAGGCCCCGGCAGCGGATTTCTAAAAAACCGCGTGTCGGGAAAATCGGGAAAAGGATTACCTTGCGGCGGTAATTTATTGATACTGGTGCGGGTAAAAGAAGGATACCCGCCAAATTCATGGATTGAAAAGGGGAGAAAAGGTCGGACGGGAATCTTTGAGGTGGTAAATTTTACCTTGTGTTTTTGGGTGTTAGTTGATATAATAATAGCAATCAGGCAACACACCGAGTAGGGCTTTGCCTTACAATATAGGAGGAACAGCGATGATAGAAGCAGTAAGCTGTGGTGGTGTGGTAATCTTCAGAGGTAAGGTGTTGTTACTTTATAAGAATTATAAGAATAAGTACGAAGGCTGGGTATTGCCGAAGGGTACGGTAGAGGAAGGCGAGGAGTATAAAGAAACCGCCCTTCGTGAAGTACGGGAAGAGACGGGGGTAAGCGCCCAGATTATCAAGTATATCAACAAAAGTAATTATACCTTTAATACCGCATATGATGTCGTGAATAAGGATGTACATTGGTATCTGATGATGGCTGACAGCTATTACAGCAAACCTCAAAGAGAGGAATATTTTATGGATTCCGGTTATTACAAATATCATGAGGCTTACCATTTGCTGAAGTTTCCGAACGAGAAGCAGATTTTAGAACAGGCATATGGGGAATATCAGGATTTAAGGCAGAGCAATTTATGGGGTTCTAAGAAATATTTCTAAGGAAAAGAAGCCGGAAGGGATTCCGGTTTCTTTTATTATCGGTATATTTGTGGAATATTTATCATTATCATAGAAAGGACAAAAATATGAAAAAGCGGATAATTAATATATTAATGATAATATGTATACTGGTGGCTGTGGGTTGCGGCGCCTATCTTGCCTGTTACTATTATGGCAGTCATCAAAGTGAAGAGGCTGTCGCAGATTTAAAAGCGAAGGTTGACGATTGGACAGAGCAGGAGACTAACGGAGATAAGCCGGAGATGGTTTCCGTAGACGGTGTAATGGTGCAGAAGAAATTTGAGCAGCTTTATCGGGAAAATCATGATTTTATCGGATGGATTAACATCAAAGATACGCATGTTGATTATCCTGTTATGTATACGCCCGGAGACAGTGAAAACGGGGAATATTATATTCATCGGGATTATGAGGGACAGTATTCTGCCGCCGGTCTGCCTTTTGCAGACAGCAACTGTATAATTAATCCGCCCACCGACAATATCATTCTTTATGGACATAATATGAATTCCGGAAAAATGTTTCATGATATTTTAAAATACGAAGAGGAAGAATTTTATCAGGCGCATAAGACCTTTACTTTTGATACAATATACGAAGATGGCGAATATGAGGTAGTAGCGGCATTATATGGACAGATTCTGCCGGAAGAATCCACAGATTTTAAATATTATGAATTTGTTAATGCGGGAACGGAAGAGGAATTTTTAGATTATGTGGATAATATAAAAAGAATGTCGGTGATTGATACCGGAGTGGAGGTGAAATATGGGGATAAACTGTTAACCCTGTCTACCTGCGCTTATCATGTAAAGGACGGCCGTTTTGCGGTGATTGCAAGGAAGGTGAAATGATTTTATCAACTTACAGGCAGATTATATATGCGGTTTTAGATATTGTATTTCTTAGTACACCTGTATATAAATTTTGGGTTGACAAAACCAGGACAACAAGATATAATCATTTTCGTTGGTTTCCACATGCCGGCGTGTCGGAATTGGCAGACGAGGCAGACTCAAAATCTGTTGGTGGCAACACCGTATGGGTTCAAGTCCCATCGCCGGCATTATATATCGCCTTTACCATGGACTGTTAGTGTAAAGGCGATTTTTTATTGCAGAATTAACGGTACAGTTCAATATTAAATTCCTTGACAACTTTTATTACAATGCCGATACAGGAATATTGAAAAATCTTGCCCGGCGGTATCAGATTTCCCGATCTGCTGATTGGCTCAAGCCCTACAGATGTATATCGGCGGAGAAATATTCTGCCCTCTCTGTCTAAAAACAGGGCTATGTCGTTATGTTCAGGCAGTTGTCTTCTGGATAGCAATAATATATCGTTTTTGTCGTAAAGCGGTAAAAAGTTTTCCGATAGTATTTTAAAACCGAAGTCTACAGTGTTTTTTAAGCTGTTGGGGTAAGCGGATATATCAAGCGTCTCAAAGGAACTGGTGTCATAGAATTGTCCGTCGATCAGGTTTCCTGTGGGCAGGAATACAGTAATAAAATCCTTTCCCTCATAAGAAGAGTGCAGGGTACTTTGTGCTTCTAAGTCAATCAGCGCTAAAATTGCCCTTTGAGAACGATTGGAAAGTGTTCGGAGCTGTTCAATGATATATTCTTCCTGAAATGAATACACAGAACGGCCAAGCAGGGTATCGATAGAACATTGAAACACATCTGAAATTTTGACTATGGTAGATACCTTGACATCTTTTGCCCGGCTGTAAATTAGTGAACGCAAGGTGTCTTCGGATAAATCAGCCTTTATTGAGAGTGTGTTTAATGTCATTTTTTGTTTTTTTAACAGTTTTTTTAAATTATCGCGTAATACCTGTAGATTCATTTTGACGACCTCTAATCGTTATTATCACATTATAAAACTAAAATTATAGTTTGTAAACATGATTTCCATTTTGATACAGCCGGAATAAATTGGGGAAACATTTGTATTTAGGGACAAGAAATGGTATAGTAGATAAAGATAAGGGACAGGAGAAAAATATGGAATATAACTGGCGGACAATCAAAGCAGATTTGCTTATCTGGTATAGAGAACATCACAGGGAACTGGCATGGAGAAATACCCGGAATCCTTATTATATCTGGTTATCGGAGATTATGCTGCAACAGACCAGAGTGGAAGCGGTAAAGGACTATTTTAACCGCTTTTTAGCAGAAGTGCCGGACATAGAAACGCTCTCACAACTTTCGGAAGAAAGGCTGTTAAAACTTTGGGAGGGGCTTGGCTACTATAACCGGGCAAGAAATTTGAAAAAAGCTGCAATTCAGATTATGGAAGATTATGCCGGGCAGTTTCCTGTTCATTATGATGAAGTGTTGAGCCTTCCTGGAATTGGCGAATATACTGCCGGGGCAATTTGTTCTATCTGTTATGATTTGCCAACGCCGGCAGTAGACGGCAATGTGTTAAGGGTATTCATGCGGTTGATGAACAGTGATGAAAATATAGACCAGACGGGAACGAAACAACGGGTAAAAGACAGCCTTCTGCCTCTGTATAGCGAGGGACAATGCGGAGAGCTGACGCAGGCGCTTATGGAGTTAGGGGCGACCGTATGCATTCCCAAAGGCGCGCCCAAATGTAAATCTTGTCCGCTCAGAACGCATTGTCTGGCTTATCGGGAAGACACATGGAGAAATCTGCCGGTGCGGAGCCGGAAAAAGAAACGCAGAATAGAAGAAAAAACGGTTTTCATTCTACACGACGGCAGTTATTACGGCGTGCGGAAACGGAAGGCGGGAGGACTGCTTTCTGAAATGTGGGAATTTTTTCACACAGAGGGAATCCTGCCGCTGGAAGAAGCTGTTGAGGTTGTGGCAAAAAAAGGATTTGAACCGGTTCAGGTTGAAAAGGAAGTGCCCTATACGCATATATTTACCCATGTGGAATGGAGAATGAAAGCCTATTACATTTCCTGTCACAACAGAAAAGACGAACTGCTCTGGGTAAAGAGAAAGGATTTGGAAGAACGGTATCCGCTGCCGTCCGCCTTTAAGATATTTATAGATAAGGAGCAATAAAATGACCTGTTTAGAGGTACAATCCAAGATAATTGCATATATTGATGATAAACTGGGAAAAGATGAAAAACAGGATTTCTTACAACATATAATGAATTGTGAAGAATGCAGGGAAGAATTGATTATATACTATACAATGATTGAAGGAATGAGACAGTTAGACGATAATCTTCCCCTTTCCCGGGATTTTACAGGGGAATTAAATGCACGCATGGAGCGGGAACTTAAATCTAATCGTAAAAAGAGAGGATTGTTACGTTCGTCTGTGGTCACAGGCGTTGTGGCTGCGCTGGCGCTTATGATTTTTGGATATGTGAATTTTCTGCACCTGTTACATGATCAGGAACAGGCGGCCCTCAAGGAAAAACAGGGAAAGTGTTACTACAGTGATACCTTTAATGATATTATCTTTTTCCCGGAGAATGAAAATCAAATATTAGATATTAACATTGAATCGGAAGAACCGGAGATAAGTTTTTATGAGAGAATCAGAAGGTACAACGCATTAAAATAACGCAAATATTTTGCAGTTGACAAAAGCTGCGGAAGGGTGGAGACATGAATAAAATATTATTAGTGGATGGGCATAGCATTTTGAACCGGGCATTTTACGGCCTTCCGGATATGACCAATTCTAAGGGAGAGCACACCAACGCCTTATTGGGGTTTGTAAATATTTTGCTGAAGGTTTTAGAAGAGGAAAAGCCAACCCATATGGCTGTAGCCTTTGATGTGCACAAAAAGACCTTCCGGCATGAGATGTTTGCCGAATACAAGGGGACCAGAAAGGGTATGCCGGAAGAACTGAAAACCCAGGTTCCTTTGATGAAAGAATTGTTAAAGGCCATGGGCGTCTGCGTGGTGGAGAGTCCGGGTTACGAGGCAGACGATATCATCGGCACCCTGTCAAGGTGGGGAGAGGGACAGGGCATGGAAGTCACTATCCTTTCCGGAGACCGGGATTTGCTACAGCTAGCGACGGAAAATGTGCTGGTTAGGCTGCCTAAGACCAAGGGTGGCCAGACTACGGTGGAAAATTACCATGCAGATGATGTGAAGGCGGCCTATGGCGTTACGCCTATGGAGTTTATTGATATGAAGGGGCTTATGGGAGATACTTCCGATAATATTCCGGGTGTGCCGGGAATTGGGGAAAAGACAGCCGCTAAGATTATTTCCACTTACCATACCATCGAGGAGGCATATGCTCATATTGAGGAGATAAAGCCCAAAAAAGCCATGGAAAACTTATCTCAATTTTATGAGCAGGCATTATTAAGCCGCAAACTGGCAACAATTAAGCTGGATGTACCGCTGGAACAGAAGCAGGAACAGATGGCAATGCATAATCTTTTTACAGATGAATCTTATGCCTGCATAAAAAGGCTGGAATTAAAGAGTCTGCTTAAACACTTTGATATAAAGCAGGATGAGACAGGGCAGCGCTTTGAAGCGGCTTTGATTACGGACAGAGAATCCATGAAGCAGTGTTTTTCCGCTCTTCCTGGTACCGGGCTGATTGGCGTGTTCGGGCTTTTTGAAGATGGAGAATTTTTAGGTCTCGGCATAACAACGGATGGGCAAAAGGCACATTTTATTGTTTGTTCAACGGAAGTTACGGAGGAGCAGATAAAAGAAGTTTTCTTAACTTTTCTTGTGGAAAATCCGGAGATTCATGCGGTTACAAATGATTTGAAGACGCTATTGAAAATTTTCCCACTGACTTCGGAAGGCAGGGTAAAGGATACTTCTATTGCGGCATACTTATTGAATCCTTTAAAGGATACTTATCATTATGATGATATAGCAAGAGATTATTTAGACCTTACGCTGCCCTCAAAAAAGGAGTTGTTGGACAAGCAAAAGTTAAACGTATTTAATTTGCAGGAAGAACAGGTGCTGGGCTATCTGGCTTATGAAACCTGTGTTCCCTTCCGCGGACTGGAAGTATTGGAGGAGAGATTAAAAGCAAGCGATATGTACGCCTTGTATACGGAAGTGGAAATTCCGACGGTGTATGTACTGGCCCATATGGAGCATGAGGGAATCCGCGTAGATGGCGAGGCGCTTAAGGCATATGGAAATATGCTGGGGGAGAAAATCGCAGTTTTGGAAAAGGCAATCTATGAGGAGGCGGGGACGGAGTTTAATATCAATTCTCCGAAACAGCTCGGGGAGATTTTGTTCGACCGATTGGGACTGCCGGGGGCAAAGAAGACAAAGACCGGATATTCCACCAATGTGGATGTGCTGGATAAATTAAAAGCGGATTATCAGATTGTGGCGGATGTGTTGGAGTACAGGCAGGTGACTAAGCTTAAATCCACCTATGCAGACGGGCTTTCCGCCTTTATCAGCGCAGACGGAAGGATTCATGGGACATTTAACCAGACCATTACGGCCACAGGCAGAATCAGTTCCACAGAGCCGAATCTTCAAAATATCCCCATGCGGACGAAACTTGGAAGAAGTATCCGCAAAGTATTTATTCCCAAGGACGGATATGTGTTTGTGGATGCGGATTATTCCCAGATTGAGTTAAGGGTGCTGGCGCATTTTTCCGGGGATGAAAAGCTGATTGCCGCCTACAGGGAGGAAGCGGATATTCATGCCTTAACGGCCTCCCAGGTATTTCATGTTCCCATAGATGAAGTGGACGATTTGATGCGGAGAAACGCCAAGGCTGTAAATTTTGGCATTGTCTATGGAATCAGCGCCTTTGGTCTGTCTGAGGATTTGCATATTTCCAGGGAGGAAGCGGCAGATTATATAGACAGTTATTTTTCCACCTATCCGGGGGTTAAGCATTTTTTAGATGAAAATGTGGCTGACGCCAAAAAGACGGGAATTACCCGTACCCTGTTTGGAAGAATCCGTCCTGTGCCGGAGCTTTCTTCTTCTAATTATATGCAGAGAAACTTTGGAGAGCGGGTGGCCATGAACTCACCGATTCAGGGAACGGCGGCGGATATTATCAAGATTGCCATGATTCGCGTCCATGAGCGGTTAAAGCGGGAACAGTTAAAATCTTCATTGATTTTGCAGATTCATGATGAACTTTTGATCGAGACGGCCAAAGATGAGGTGGAACAGGTGAAACGGATCCTGCGCGAGGAAATGATGCAGGCGGCAGAACTTTCAGTGCCTCTTTCTGTGGGAGTCAGCGAGGGAGATACATGGTATGAGGCCAAATAACGGGGATAGGGATATGCGTGTGATCGGGATAACGGGAGGAATCGGAACCGGGAAGAGTACCATTTTGAGGATAATGGAGGAAATGGGGGCTTACGTTTTAGAGGCGGACAGCTTAGCCCATAATCTGATGGAGCCGGGACAGCCTGCCTATATCAGGATTGTGGAGTTCTTTGGGAGCGATATCATAAGGGAGGACGGAACCATTGACAGAGGGCGGTTAGGACAGCTTGTGTTTCAAAATCCCGAGGCGCTTGAACAGCTCAACGGTATTGTGCATCCGGCGGTAAAGGAGTTCATTTTAAGGGATATAGAAGAAAAGAAAAAAAGCGGTAAGGTCAGATGGTATGTGATTGAGGCGGCTTTGCTAATTGAGGACGGCTACCGCTTAGTCTGCGATGAACTATGGTATATTCATGCGGAAAAAGAGGTGCGGATTGAACGGCTGCTTTCCGGCAGGGGCGGCACCCGGGAAAAATGGGAGCAGGTCATGGCAAACCAGTCGGCAGATGAATTTTACCGGGCAAATTGCGATGTGGTGATTGATAATGGGAATAATTTGAAAAAAACCATAAATATGGTAAAAGATTTATTGTCCTAGACTAGAGATTGTGGTATACTTATATATTATATTAATTTTTAATATGTTTGAAAAATATGGACACCTATAATAGTGTGAAACAGGAGTAATATGGCAGGGATGACAAAGTATCCGGAGCCCCTTGTATTTGGTTTGGATATCGGTACAAGAAGTATTGTCGGTACAGTGGGATATCGGGAAGGCAGCAAATTTAATATTGTGGCGCAAAGCGTGAAATTCCATGATACCAGAGCCATGTTAGACGGCCAGATTCATGATATTAACAAAGTAGGCGAGGAGATTATTGCTGTCAAAGAGGATTTAGAGCGGCAGCTTCCCGGAAGGAAGTTGAAGGAAGTCTGCGTGGCGGCCGCCGGTCGTGTGTTAAAGACTATGATTTCCAAAGCCGATTATGAGTTCACTGAGAATACGGTGGTAACCCAGGAGCATATACATTCTTTGGAGATGTTAGGGGTGGAAAAAGCCCATGAACTGATGCTAAAGGATAACGACTCGGAAGTGAAGTTCTTCTGCGTGGGTTATACAGTGATGAAATATTATCTCAATGATTTTGAGATTAAGAATTTAGAGGGACATAAGGCGAGAAAGATTGCGGCGGATGTACTGGCTACTTTTTTGCCGGAAGAGGTAGTGGACGGTCTCTATGCGGCGGTAGCCATTGCCGGTCTTGAGATTTCCAATATGACGTTAGAGCCGATTGCGGCTATTCAGGTGGCGATTCCCGACAGCCACAGACTGTTAAATATCGCCTTAGTGGACGTGGGGGCGGGAACCTCCGATATTTCCATTACCAAGGATGGGAGCATTATCGCCTATGGGATGCTGCCAAAGGCGGGCGATGAGCTTACGGAGACCATAGTCAGGGAATTTCTTGTGGACTTTGAGATGGCAGAGCGCATGAAGACGGTAAGCCCGAATAAGAAAAATGCAGTATACAAGGATATTATGGGTATCAGCCACAAATTAGTCCAGCAGGATATCTATGATAAGCTAGATCCGGTAATCGAGGATATTACCAGCGATATTGCGAAGAAGATTAAGGAGTTAAACGGCAATAAATCCGTATCCGCTGTATTTGTCGTTGGCGGGGGCGGCAAGATTTACGGCTTTACGGAAAAGCTGGCCAAACATCTGGAACTGCCGCCGGAGCGGGTGGCCCTCCGGGGAGAAGAGGTTATGGGCTTTGTCAATATTCTGATGGAGGACGTCAAAAAGGACCCGCTGTTAGTAACGCCCATTGGAATCTGCCTGAATTTTTATGACCAGAAGAACCGCTTTGTCTATTTAATGGTAAATAATGAACGGGTAAAGCTCTATGACAATGATAAATTAACTGTTTTTGATGCGGCCTTGGCCTATGGCCTGTCCAACAGTTCTATTTTTCCAAAGCGCGGCAGTGATTTAAACTATACGTTAAACGGCAAAAAGAAATTTGTCCGGGGAAGCGCCGGGGAACCGGCCCATATCAAATTGAATGGGGAAGAAGTGGGGATGAATCATTTCGTCAAGGCAGGAGACCAGATTGAGATTGTGGAGTCTACCATTGGCGCCCACGCAAAGGCTGTTTTAAATGAAGTGGTTGACCTTTCTTCTACGATTTCCTTTGTGGTAAACGACCTTACTGTCAACTGTCCTAAATACGCCAGTGTAAACGGGAGCCTGAAGTCGGAGTTTTACGAGATTCAGGACGGGGATGAAGTGGAGCTTTTGAATTATTATACCTTAAGCCAGCTTATGCAGTTTATGGATATTGAAACTCCCCATGAGGTCTTTGTCAATGGCGCAAGAGCCGGGGCCGACACGCGGATTTATGAGAATTTTAACGTGGCGTGGATTGATCGGGAGGAGATATATAAAGCAGAGCCTTTTGTGACAGAGGAAAAGGCGCCCGAGGAAAACCCGGAAACGGCAGATAAGAACAGGGAGGATGTACCGGACACTAAAGACCGGGAAAAGAAGGTTGAGAATATAGAAAGAATGGTCAGGGAGTCTGGTCAGGTGGCCAATGATGAGGCGGCAGCCGGTAAGGACAAACAGGCGGGGAAGATGCAGCAAAAGGCGGCCGGTAACAATGCTCAGGAAAAGGATGCGCCGACTAAGAATGACTATGTGAATCAGTGGATTGCCCGGAATGAAAAAAAGGGGCAGGCAATTACCATGGATGTAATAGTCAATGGAACGCCGATTACCCTGACGGGAAAGTCTAATTATGTATTTGTGGATATATTTGATAAATATGAATTTGATTTAAAGACAATCAAGGGAACCACGCTGGTTCAGGAGTTGGACGGAAAGCCCGCAGAGCATTTCAGTCCCCTTCATGACGGCGCTGTAATAGGAATATATTGGAAGGAATAAGATATGGACACAAAATCATTGATTGAACTACAGAAGAAACAAATCATGATGCATAGAACCGTCTATGTATTGTTCTGTTTTTTAAGAATTGCCCTGCAATTTTTGAATCGGGAGATTCAGGTGAAAAACACCGTAATCATTGTAGGCTTTGTTGTTGTGTGCGTGATTTTAGAGGAATTTTTCTATCGTTATGATTATATGCGGAAGCTGTCGGTTGCACAGGCTACCAGATATATCCAGTGTATTATAGCTGCCCTAATCCTTTGCTTTGTGCAGAACAATGACCCATCCACCGTATCTGTGGTTGCGCTGCTCACTATGTTTTTGGTGGATTATTTTCTTACCATGGGAATTACGGATAAGGAAAGCCTGGCGACTTATATGATATATGTGGGCATTCCGATTTTGGTGGTTTTGGTGTATAAGGTGTCCTCCAGTACAGCCAACGAATGGATTTTCATGTTCTTTGATATGATTGTCCTATTGGTTGTCCTGTTCTTTGAAGCCTTAGCTTTTGTCAGCTATATGCGCAACATGGACACCATGATTTTTACCCAGCGTCATGAGATGGACGATATTGCGGAGCAGAATGAGAATATTCTGCAAATGCAGGATAAGTTAAAAAGTACCAATGACGCCCTGACTTTGCAGAAGATTGAATTACAGACCGCCAACAAGCAGATTAAGATGGCGAATAAGGAAATGTTAGCCCAGGCGGAGATTCTTCACTATATTGCCATGTCCTTTGATGTGTCTAAGATTTCCAACCAGATTACCGACGCCATTATGCAGGTAAAGAAGCTGGGGTTCTGTGCGGTGTATATCAAAAAAGGCGTCTATCTGAATAAATATGCCAACTATGTGATCAAGACAGACATCGGACTTTTGCAGGGGAAAATCCGGGAGAGCATGGAAGATGTGTATATGGAAATGACCGCTGAGGGACAGTTAGAGGCAGTCTACCATGAGAATGTAGGAGAAGAATTTCCATTTCTGAAGGAAGTGCGGATCAATTCCGTATATGTGAAGGTGTTAGGCATGGATAACGATACCTATGGACTGTTTATGATTGGCGACGGCAGACCGGGGCTGTTTTCCGACAATATGTCCTTTTATGATGCGATTATCGCCCAGTTTGATATTGCCATCAACAATGCCAAGATTTATAACGAAATGCAGCATATGGCAAGAAAGGACGGCCTGACCGGAATCAATAACCGGATATATTTTACCCAGTTATTTAAGGAGACTGTGGACAAAATTAAAAATTCCAACGGCTGTGTCAGTGTGGCCCTGTTTGATATTGACAAGTTCAAAAATGTCAATGATACCTATGGGCATTTAGCGGGCGATGAAGTGATTAAGCGGATTGCTTCTGTGACGGAAGAGCATATTGACAGGTACAATGGTTTTGTGTGCCGGTATGGCGGCGAGGAATTTGTGGCTGTTTTACCGGGGAGAAAATTAGAAGTAGCCCAGCCGATTATCGAAGAATTGTTTGAGGAGTTGTGCCGGCAGGTGGTACATTATAATGAATATGAGATTCATATGAGCGTCAGCATCGGCCTTACCGCCTATCCGGAGGTGTGCAAGGACACAGACGAGCTGTTAAAGCGGGCGGACTGGTGTATGTATTATGCCAAGGAGCATGGACGGCATCAGATCAATGTGGATGACGGCAGCGTGGAGAGAATGTAATATTAGGATATGGAGGCTATATATAATGAATGTATTTGTAGTGAATTGCGGCAGTTCCTCTCTGAAATATCAGTTGATTGATTCAGAGACGGAGAAAGTAATTGCAAAAGGGCTTTGCGAGCGGATTGGCATTGACGGAAGGCTTACCCATAAGCCGGCCGGAAAAGCGGATGTGGTAAAGGAAGTTCCGATGCCGGATCATCAGCGTGCGGTTTCCTATGTGTTAGAGGCATTGACCGATGCGGATACCGGAGTGATTAAGGATTTATCCGCGATTGACGCAGTAGGACACAGGATTGTACATGGCGGGGAGAAATTTGCAAGTTCCGTTATTATTACGGACGAGGTGATTGCGGCTATTGAGGAATGCAGTGATTTGGCGCCTTTGCATAATCCGGCTAACCTGATTGGCATTTCGGCCTGCCGGGCGCTGATGCCGGAGGTTCCGATGGTGGCTGTGTTTGATACGGCATTTCACCAGACCATGCCGAAGGAGGCATATCTCTATGGGATTCCATATGAATATTATGAGAAATATAAGATTCGCAAGTATGGTTTCCATGGCACTTCCCACAGCTTTGTGTCCAAACGGTTGTTGTCTATCATTGGCAAGGAGAATCAGGAATCAAAGGTGATTGTCTGCCATTTGGGAAACGGTTCTTCCATTACCGCAGTAAAGAACGGCAAGTCTGTAGACACCAGTATGGGATTTACCCCTCTTGACGGACTGATTATGGGGACAAGAAGCGGCAGCCTTGATCCGGCTGTAGTACAGTATTTAGCCGGGAAGCTTACCTGCTCCGTAGATGAGGTAATGGACATTCTGAATAAAAAGTCCGGCGTACAGGGGATTTCAGGTGTGTCCAGTGATTTTAGGGATTTAGATGAGGCCAGCGCCGGCGGCAATAAGCGGGCGGCTACGGCCTTGGAAATGTTTGCCTATCGTGCAGCCAGTTATATCGGCTCCTATGTGATGGCCATGAACGGCGTGGACGCCATTGCTTTTACAGCGGGAATCGGAGAAAATAATATTAATATGCGGAGGGCAATCTGCAACCATTTAGGATATCTCGGCATTACATTAGATGAGGAGGCAAATTCTGTTAGAGGAGAAGAGATCCGGATTTCCACAGCGGACTCCGCCACTGCCGTCTATGTCATTCCCACCAACGAAGAATTAGCCATTGCGCGGGAGACGGTGGCCCTTTTATAAATGAAAGCCTGTAACTCAAAGACTTGTAATCGTGATATTGATTAGAAAGGGACATTCATGGAAGCGGTAAAAAGTATAGATGATTTCAAACGTTTTTTGGAAATAAATCGAGAAAAAATTCGTGTAAACGCCGTAAATGCTGATGATATCTCAGTGGATGACGAGTGGATGCAAGAAAATCAATGGGATGAAGTTTATAAGCAAGGAGAAAACAGGATGGGGAATAACCAGCAAGGGAAAAAAACATCCATATAGTATTAAGATTGATGACTGGCAAAAGGCTGGGTTGAAAATGGAGTCGTGGGCTAGAATCGACAGAATTGTCAGTACGAGTGAATGGCGAATGGAAAAGAAAATAGGAGATTTATCAAAAGCAGATTTGTTGAAAATAACTCAATTGATAGCAGAGCATGTTGCAAACACATTTCATGAGTTTTCACTGTTGGCGATTACAAATCCTGAAGGAAAATTTTTGCAGGTATATGATGAAAGATGGGATTGTTGGCTGTTTCCATATTATAGAACTGTTGATAATAATAATAAATCAAATATAGATGAAAAGGCTAGCGAGTTGTTGCAGTTAGATGTTACGACGGAATATGTGGCTCATGCTGTTCATTGTAAGTATTCGGTCAGTGATGATGTATATAAACAATACAAGCATACATTGTATAAAATTGCATTGAAAGAAGTTCCTCAAACCATGGATTGCGGTACCTTTGATTTGGGTGAGAAGCAGTATGCGTGGAAAACGCTAAAAGAGTTGGAAACAGACAGAAACACTATTGAAAAAAACGATGATGTTATTGCGTTTGTAAAAACTAAATGTAAGTAACTTAAGCCCCCTGCTTTACTTGCAGTTTTAGCGGATAAGTTCCGGCTGTCCGCCCTGTCAACACTGGTATACCGCCGAAAGATAATCCCTGTCCTATTTTTCCTGACACGCGGTTTTTTAGAAATCCGCTGCCGTCCCGTCCTGCATGAAGCACGTGCGAAGAAGTGTCTGAGCACCGGGTTTGGGGTGCTGGGCAAACATCTTAAGCCACGCTTGCGCTCTGTTAAGAACGCAACGGTACTAAGCGGAGGACATAAAAGTCTATAGAATACGATACATTTTTATGTCCTCCGCAAGTACCGGCGTTCTTAAAGGGGCTTTAGATGTTTCCCAGCCACCCCTTCCCGGTGTGAGTTCTTCGAAAGCACGTGCAATCAAACATGCAGGACGGGACGGCAGCAGAATTTCTTAAAACCGAAACCAGTGCAGGAAAAATAGGACAGGGATTATCTTCGGCGGAAATACAGATAAAGGGCGGACAGCCGGAACTTATCCGCTAGATGCTGGCAGAAAGGGGGCTTAAGTTACAGGGATATATTTTGTTAAAATTTTGTTGACAAAGATAGGGAAAGTATGTATAATAATCGACGTGTGAGTTGAGGAGATAGGGATATGAAAGTCAACTTATATGAGGCGGCGCCTGTTGCGGGCAGGGAGATTATTGTCAAAGCGCAGGTGGAAGAACAGGCAATCACTTTTTATGGAGAACAGATAACCGTTAAGGGTAAGGATTCTTTTGAACTGGCTGTAAGGCGTGAGAAGAAGGATGTAGTATCTGTGGTGTGTGATGTTCCTGTAGAGGTTGTCAGAAGCTGTGGCCGTTGTTTGGAAACGGTTGTCCGGGATTATGATTTACACATAGAACGGACATTGAATGTAGCTGACAAAGAGGCTTATTCCGACGGGGAGACCCAGCCGGATTTGATAAGTTATATTGAAGACTGTACTCTGGATGTAGACATGCTCGTTTTGGATGAGTTATATACCATGCTTCCGATGAAGGTTCTCTGCAAGGAGGACTGCAAAGGAATCTGTAAGGTGTGTGGAACCAATCTGAATAAGAGCACATGTAATTGTGACCAGAGGGTTCCAGATCCAAGAATGGCAGTTTTTAGTGATATCTTCAATCAGTTTAAGGAGGTGTGAATAATGTCTATCTGTCCAAAGAATAAATCTTCAAAGGGAAGAAGAGATCAGAGAAGAGCTAACTGGAAGATGACTGCTCCGACTTTAGTAAGATGTTCTAAGTGCGGAGAGTTAATGGTTCCTCACAGAGTTTGCAAGAAGTGTGGAAGCTATAACAAAAAAGAAATCATCGAGGCATAATTTGGCAAAAAACACTTGCTTTTTTTGGAAGGAAGTGTTATTCTTGTAAGGTAGCATATTGATTTAAGTAAGAGAGTGGGCAGTTTGGTCCACTCTCTTTATATGTTATCTACAACTTAATAGAGAAAGGTGGTCATTTATGACTAAGAAACAGATTGAGGCCACATGCGAGGAACTGGTTGCGCCCATTTTATCCGGGCGGGGATTTGAACTGGTAGATGTGGAGTATGTGAAGGAAGGCGCTAATTATTATCTGCGGGTATATGCGGATAAGGAGGGCGGCATTACCATTGATGATTGCGTGGAGGTAAGCCGGGAACTCAGCCCAAAGTTAGACGCCTATGATGAGAAGATGAAGGACCCTTATATATTGGAAGTCAGTTCTCCGGGACTCTTGCGGCCCCTTAAGAAGGATAAGGATTTTCAACGGAATCTGGGGAAGATGCTGGAGATAAAGCTGTTCCGGCCTTTGACAGATAAAGGGAATAAGGAATTTGAGGCGGAACTTAAGGAATTTGATGATAAGACCATTACGGTTTTATTTGAAGATGATACAGAAAGCGTCATTGAGCGCAGCAACTTAGCGCTTGTTAGATTAGCATTTGATTTTTAATAGAATGAAGGAGGAATCAGAAAATGTCTGAGTTAATGCTTGCATTAGCACAAATCGAAAAGGAAAAAGGAATATCAAGAGAGGTAATTATCGAAGCAATTGAGAAATCTTTGTTAGATGCTTGTAAAAAGGATTTTGGCAAGAGCGATAATATTTCTGTGAATATGAACCGGGACACAGGTGACATCGAGGTGTTCGCCGCAAAGACGGTTGTCAAAGAGGTGGAGGACCCGGCAGGAGAGATTTCTTTAGAGGATGCTTTAATGATTAATTCCAAATATGCTGAGGGAGATACCGTTAATATTGAGATTACCCCGCAGAATTTTGGTCGTATTGCAGCGCAGCAGGCAAGAAGCGTAATTGTGCAGACGATTAAAGAGGAGGAGAAGAAAGCCCTGTATGAGCATTTTTACTGCAAGGAAAAAGATGTGGTGACCGGTGTGGTACAGCGCTATGTGGGCAAGAATATTTCCGTCAGCTTAGATGACAGGATGGACGCCCTTCTGATGGAAAATGAGCAGATTAAGTCAGAACACTATAAGCCCACAGACCGGATTAAATTATATATTGTGGGAGTGAAGGAGACGAATAAGGGACCAAAGGTAATTGTATCAAGAACCCACCCGGAGCTGGTAAAACGGCTATTTGAAAAGGAAGTGGCGGAGGTTGCCGACGGTACGGTGGAGATCAAATCCATTTCCAGAGAGGCCGGTTCCCGTTCCAAGATTGCAGTATGGTCCAACGATCCGAATGTCGACCCGGTTGGCGCCTGCGTGGGAATGAACGGAAACCGCGTTAATGCGATTGTGGATGATTTGGGCGGAGAGAAGATTGATATTATCACATGGAGCGAGGATCCGGAAATCTTTATTGAAAATGCCTTAAGCCCCTCCAAGGTGGTATCCGTACGGGTGAATTCGGAGGAAAAGACAGCCTGGGTTGTGGTTCCGGATTATCAATTATCCCTTGCCATTGGTAAGGAAGGACAAAATGCAAGGCTGGCAGCCCGGCTTACCGGCTATAAGATAGATATTAAGAGCGAGTCACAGGCCAGAGAGGCATATCCTGACGGGTATTATGATGAAGATGAGTATTATGACGAATATGCCGACGAGGATGGATATTCTGATGAATATGCAGACGGGGAAGGCTACTCTGATGAGTATGCCGACGAAGAAGGTTATTCCGATGAGTATGCTGATGAGGAAGGCTATGCTGATGAAGAAGGCTATGCCGACGAGGATGGAGAGTATGCTGACAGCGACGAATATGCCGACGAGGATGGAGAGTATGCTGACAGCGACGAATATGTTGACGAGGATGGAGAGTATGCTGACAGTGAAGACTATGCCGACGAGGAAAATGATGAGGCTGACGCAGAGGACGACGGCGAACCGGAGGAGTAACTGCATGGACAAATTAACAGCAGGGAAAAACGGAAGCAGTTTCTGCATAGGCAAAACAATGACTGCATAAGTTTTTAGGATAGGCAGAACATAGATTAGATAGGATGTGATAGACAATGGCAAAAAAAACACCGCTCCGTAAATGTATTGGCTGTGGTGAAATGATAGCAAAAAAGGATATGCTGCGGGTTATCCGCACGAAAGACTATGAGATTAAGTTAGACCCTACCGGCAAGGAAAACGGCAGAGGGGCATATCTGCATTTTAACAGGGATTGTCTGGAAAAGGCTGTCAAAACCAAAGGTCTGGAGCGTTCTTTTAAAATGTCCATCGGACCGGACATCTACGAGACTTTAAGTAAGGAGTTGATGGACATTGAACAAAAATAAAGTGTTGTCCATGTTAGGACTGGCGACTAAGGCAGGGAAAACCGCAACCGGGGAATTTTCCACAGAAAAGGCAGTAAAAAGCGGTAAGGCAAGGCTTGTGTTAGTCGCAGGAGACGCGTCGGACAATACCAAAAAGAAATTCCGTAATATGTGCAGCTACTATCAGGTAGAGTACAGGGAATATTCAGATAAGGATTCCCTTGGCAATGCCTGCGGCAAAGAGACAAGGGCGTCGCTGGCCATAACGGATGAGGGCTTCGCAAAAGCCCTGGGCAAACAGATTGATAGTATAGATCACTTGGAGGTGCAGTAATTGGCGAAGATTAGAATATATGAATTAGCAAAAAGTCTGGAAAAAGACAGCAAAGAGATTATTGAGATATTGAAAAAAAATGGCGTGGAAGTCAAGAACCATATGAGTTCAGTGACCGAGGAGGAAGCGCAGAAGGTACGGGATCGTTTTTCCGGTAAAAAAGCAGTAAAGGGAGAAACGGCAAAACCGGCAGCCAAAGCAGAAGCAGCGAAACCGGCGGCAAAGCCGGAAGCAGCGAAATCCGCAGCAAAGGCAGAAACAGCGAAACCGGCAACAGCAAAACCCGCAGCAAAGCCGGAGGCAGCAAACCCTGCGGCAAAAGCAGAGCCGGTAAGACCGGCAGCCAAGGCGGAGCCTGCGCGGCGTCCGGAAGGAGGCGTTTCCCAGAATCCGGTGCGCCGGGAAGGGGAAAGAAGACCACAGGCAGGAAGCGGAATGCGTCGTGAGGACGGAAGACCGCAGCCAGGCGGAATGCACCGGGAAGGCGAGAGAAGACCGCAGCCAGGCGGAATGCGTCGTGAGGACGGAAGACCACAGGCAGGAAGCGGAGTGCGACGGGAAGATGGAAGACCGCAGCCAGGCGGAATGCGTCGGGAAGGCGAGAGAAGACCGCAGGGCGACAGACGGGAATTTGGCGGGATGCGGCGGGAAGGCGAGAGAAGACCGCAGGGCGACAGACGGGAGTTTGGCGGGATGCGCCGGGAAGGCGAGAGAAGACCGCAGGGCGACAGACGGGAATTTGGCGGCCCCCGCAGAGAAGGCGACCGTAACGGCAGACCCCAGGGAGAACGCCGGGATTTTGGCGGGAACCGTAATGGAAGACGGGATGACAGGCGGGAGGAAAAACTTTCTATTTCCGCGCCAATGGACCGGGCTTCTATTGACAGGGACCGTATGGACCGGCATAAGGATAAGGACCGGAAAGAACGGGAGAAAAACTCTCTTTATGAAGATGGCGACAGCAGAAAGAAAAACCGCAGAAAAGATGAGCATTTTACCGTAAAAGGCACGAAGCCGGTGAAGAAACCGGTTGTTAAGCAAAAGCCAAAGGAGCCGGAGGAGCCGGTAATCCGAACCATTGAATTGCCGGAGACGCTGACCGTACAGGAATTGGCAGATAAGATTAAAACGCCGGTTTCCCAGCTAATCAAGAAGCTGTTCTTAGCCGGAGAGATGGTCACAGTCAATACGGATTTGGATTTTGAAAAGGCAGCGGAGATTGCCTTAGAATATAACTGTATCGCAGAGGAAGAGGTTAAGGTTGACGTCATTGAGGAGATGTTAAAAGAAGAAGAGGAGGATGAAGCCTTATTGAAGGAGCGCCCGCCGGTTGTCTGTGTTATGGGACACGTTGACCATGGTAAGACCTCGCTGCTTGATGCCATCAGGGAGACCTCTGTTACCTCCGCCGAGGCCGGTGGAATTACCCAGCATATCGGCGCTTATACCGTTGAGGCCAATGGACAGCAGATTACCTTTTTGGATACGCCGGGCCATGAAGCATTTACCGCTATGCGTATGAGGGGAGCCCAGTCTACGGATATTGCAATCTTAGTGGTGGCGGCAGATGACGGCGTTATGCCGCAGACAGTGGAGGCTATTAACCATGCCAAGGCTGCCGGCATTGAAATTATAGTGGCAGTCAATAAGATTGATAAGGAAAGCGCCAATGTAGAGCGGGTTAAACAGGAGCTTGTGGAGTATGAACTGATTGCCGAGGACTGGGGCGGTTCTACGGTATTTTGTCCGGTGTCTGCCCATACGAAGGAAGGTATCGACAATCTGTTGGAAATGATTCTTCTGACAGCCGAGGTATTAGAGTTAAAGGCAAATCCGAACCGGAAGGCAAGAGGAATTGTCATAGAGGCAGAGCTTGACAAGGGCCGGGGACCTGTCGCTACCATGCTGGTACAAAAGGGAACCCTAAAGGTCGGCGACACCATAGCTGTGGGAAGTTCCTACGGAAGAGTCAGGGCCATGATTAATGATAAGGGACAGAATGTGAAAGAAGCAGGTCCTTCCCAGCCCGTAGAGATTTTGGGATTAAACGGCGTGCCGGATGCAGGCGAGATTTTCGTCGCCACAAAGAACGAAAAAGAGGCCCGTTCCATGGCTGAGACTTATATTGCCTGTGATAAGGAAAAACTTTTGGCAGAAACAAAGTCAAAGATGTCCCTTGACGATCTCTTTAGTCAGATTCAGGCAGGAAATGTGAAGGAATTAAATCTGGTGGTGAAAGCGGATGTACAGGGTTCGGTGGAAGCAGTGAAACAGAGTCTGCTTAAACTTTCCAACGAGGAAGTCGTGATTAAGGTAATCCATGCCGGTGTCGGCGCCATTAACGAGTCGGACGTCATTTTAGCTTCAGCCTCTAATGCGATTATTATCGGCTTCAATGTCCGTCCGGATGTTCAGGCCAAGAGCGTGGCAGAGCGGGAGAAAGTGGATTTACGGCTTTATAAGGTTATCTATAATGCTATTGAGGATATTGAGGCAGCGATGAAGGGTATGTTGGATCCTGTTTACGAGGAACAGATAACCGGTCATCTGGTGGTACGCCAGACATTTAAGGCCTCCGGCGTGGGCACGATTGCAGGCTCCTTTGTATTGGACGGCCTGATTAAGCGTTCCTCTTCTGTCCGCGTTACAAGAGACGGGGAGCAGATATATGACGGGCCTTTGGCGTCCTTAAAGCGGTTTAAGGATGATGTGAAGGAAGTAAAAAATGGTTTCGAGTGCGGTATTGTTCTGGAAGATTTCAATGACTTAAAAGAGGATGACCAGCTGGAAGCCTATGAAATGGTGGAGGTACCCAGATAGCATGAAACGCACAAATATTAAAGGCACGCGCATTAATGGTGAGGTACAAAAGGAGCTTTCCCGGATTATCAGCCGGGAGATAAAAGATCCGAGAATCCACCCCATGACCTCGGTAACGCAGGTTATGGTGACGCAGGATTTAAAGGAATGTAAGGCGTATATTTCTGTGTTGGGAGATGAAAAGGCCCAGGCGGATACCCTAGAGGGATTAAGGAGTGCCACAGGCTATATCCGGCGGGAATTAGCCCACAGCATTAATCTGCGGAATACGCCGGAGATTACCTTTATTATAGACCAGTCCATTGAATATGCGATTAATATGTCAAAGAAAATTGATGATGTCATAAGCAAACAGAAGGATTCGGAAAAACCGGAGGAATAGGGACGCCATGAATGATTTTATAAAAGAGATAGAGGCGGCAAACAGCATAGTGGTATTGGGACATTTAAGGCCGGACGGCGACTGCGTGGGCTCCTGTCTTGGCGTTTATAACTATGTACTTGACAATTACCCGGATAAGCGGGTGGATATTTATTTAGACGCCTTTAAAGAGGAGTTTATGTTCCTGCGGGGAGCAGATAAAATCCGGCATGAAAAACAGGATATTGCCTATGATCTGTGTCTGTCTTTGGACAGCGGGGATTTAGACCGCCATGGAGAATTTGTCTCCTACTATCATTCGGCCAATCGGAGGATATGTGTGGATCACCATGTCAGCAATCAGGGCTTTGGAGACCTCTGTTATCTGAAAACCGAGTGCTGCGCTACGGCCGAGGCATTATTTACCCTGTTTGAAGAAGATAAAATAGGGATGGAATGCGCGGAATGTCTCTATCTTGGAATTGTTCATGATACGGGAGTATTTAAATTCAATAATACAACCAGACAGACTATGGAAATTGCCGGCGTCCTGATAGAAAAGGGAGCCAGAAGTACTCTGGTTATTGACGGAACTTTTTACCGGAAGACCTTTAAACAGAACAAAATGCTGGCAAAAGCCTTAGACGCGGCATATCTGTGCGCAGATGGCAAGATTATTGTCTCCTGTCTGACGAAAGATGTATTTGATGAATATGAAGCTACCAATCTGGATACAGACGGGGTTGTAGACGCCCTGCGGATTACGGACGGGGTAGAGTGCGCCCTCTGGCTGTATGAGTATCCCAATCAGGGCACATTTAAATGTTCCATGCGCTCAAATGAGATTGTGGATGTGAGTAAGATTGCCTGTACCTTAGGCGGCGGAGGGCATATACGGGCTGCCGGCTGTGAGGTGTCCGGGGATAAGCAGAGCATTATAGAAAAGATAACCGGCATGATGGAACAACAACTGAAGGCGGCAATTTAGCGGGTGCAGCTGAAAACGGCATTTTAACTGGTGCAGCAGATACAAAATATAAAGGAAAACGGAGAGCCGGTATGTATGACGGTGTAATCAATATATATAAGGAGCCGGGCTTTACCTCCTTTGATGTGGTGGCAAAGCTGCGGGGAATTTTGAAACAGAAAAAAATAGGACATACCGGAACTTTAGATCCGGATGCGGAAGGCGTGCTGGTGGTATGTCTCGGAAAGGCAACCAAATTATGCGAGATGCTGACCGATAAGGATAAAAGCTATGAAGCGGTCTTATTGTTAGGGAAGACAACGGATACAGAGGATATTTCCGGTAAGATATTGGAAACCCAAGAGGTAACGGCAACCGAGCAACAGGTTGAGGAGGCTGTTTTATCCTTTGTCGGGGAATATGAACAGATTCCGCCTATGTATTCAGCAATTAAGGTGAATGGAAAAAAACTTTACGAACTGGCAAGGCAGGGAATGGAAATTGAGAGAACGCCGAGAAAAGTAGTGATTCATGAAATTGAAATACTTTCCATAGAACTTCCCCGGGTTACCTTCAGGGTACGCTGCGGGAAGGGGACGTATATCCGAAGCCTATGCAGGGATATAGGAAAGCGGTTAGGATGCGGCGGGGTAATGGAAAAGCTGATTCGTGACAGCGTATCCTGCCCGGAAACAGGGAAATCCTTTTTGGCGTCAGAAGCGCTTACCTTGGGAGAAATCGAGCGTAAGGCGGCGGAGGGCGCACTTGGGGAACATATTCTTTCCATTGATTCCTTATTTCCGGCCATGCCAAAAGTGCAGGTAACGGAAGAAGGAAATAAAAAATTGCGCAATGGCAATATATTGAAAGCAAAGGATTTTGCCGATAATCATAGGGAGCTTAACGGCGATAACCGGTGCCTTGTCTATGACGATAAGGGCTGTTTTATGGCGATTTACCGCTACGAGCAGGAATTACATGCCTGGAAGGCAGATAAGATGTTTATATAAGGGGAAGACAGTATGATTTATTTACGAAATGATGAGGCAGAACAATTTCATACGGTGGGAACCGCAATAGCATTGGGAAAATTTGACGGTATCCATTTGGGACATCAGATGTTGATTGAAAATCTTTTGACAGAGCGGCGGAAGGGAAGAAAGACCTTAGTTTTTACTTTTGGACAGCTTCCTACGGATGTGATTACCGGCGGCGCCCACAGGGTAATTTATACCCCGGAGGAAAAGGCCTATTATTTTGCAAGGCTTGGAATTGATATTTTGCTGGAGTATCCGTTTACCAAGGAGTTTGCCGCCTGCCCGCCGGAGGTTTTTGTGGAGGAATGTCTGGTAAAGCAGTTGGGCGTCCGTTCCGTCTATGTGGGGGAAGACTTCCACTTTGGCCGGGGAAGAAGCGGTAATGTCGGTCTTTTACGGCTTTTAGGGGCGGAGCACCATTTTGAGGTAAATGCTCTGACAAAACGGACACTGCATGGCAAAGTAGTCAGTTCAACGGTGATACGGGACATGCTCGAATCCCATTTCCATATTGCCAATGAAATGCTGGGAAATCCTTATTTTGTATACAGTGAGGTAATCCATGGCAACCATTTGGGACATACCATAGGGTATCCTACAATTAACCAGAGCATACCGGAACAGAAGTTAGTGCCTTCGTTCGGCGTCTATGCAAGCCGGGTTATGATTGACGGAAATTATTATAAGGCAATCAGTAATCTGGGGCAGAAGCCCACTGTGGAGGGAAAACATCAGACCGGACTGGAAACCCATATTTTAGACTATCATGGCAACCTGTACGGAAAGTGGATTCAGACAGAGCTTTTATTCTATATCCGTCCGGAAGAAAAATTTTCAGACCTTAACGAATTAAAGGCCCAGATTGCCACCGACATTGAACTTATGCTCCAGGAATAAAGTTCTCTCCTCCTATATTATGGACATATTTTCGGAGGCCCGCCTTCTCTTATCCGCCCCATGGAGGTAAATTACCGCCGCAAGGTAATCCTTATCCCGATTTTCCCGACACGCGGTTTTTTAGAAATCCGCTGCTGGGCTCTCCTGCATATTGCACGTGCGAAGAAGTGTTTGAGCACCGGGTTTGGGGTGCTGGGCAAACATTATGCAGCCACGCTTGCGCTCTGTCGAAAACGCAACGGTACATAAGCGAAGGCCCTGTTAATTATATTTAACAGCAAATTTATCTTAGGGCCTTCGCAAGTACCGGCGTTTTCAAAGGGGCTGCAAATGTTTCCCAGTCACCCCTTCCCGGTGCGAGTTCTTCGTAAGCACGTGCAATCTAATATGCAGGAGACCCCGGCAGCAGGATTTCTTAAAACCGATGGCAGTGCGGGAAAATGGGAAAGGATTATCTTGCGGCGGTTTTACAAATAAAATTGGCGGATAAGAGAAGGCGGGCCCTAAAAGAAGAAGGCCATAATATAGGAGGGGAGGGTTTATTGGGAGAAAATGAAAAAAGTTCTTGTGGAATCGGCAGGGGTATGCTATAATGGCAGGCGGTAAAAAAATACACAGCGGTGGATTTCCCAAATGGGTGCAGGAAGCATAAGGTGCGGAATGTTTTTGGGAGGAAGAATCCGCTGGAGGAAGAACCTAGGAGGTATATTTATGAGCGTTATTTCAATGAAGCAGTTATTGGAAGCAGGTGTGCATTTCGGACACCAGACAAGAAGATGGAACCCTAAGATGGCGGAGTACATTTATACCGAGCGTAACGGCATCTACATTATTGACTTGCAGAAGTCAGTCGGCAAAGTAGATGAGGCTTACGAGGCAATTAAGAAGTGTGCTTCAGAGGGCGGTAAGATTTTATTTGTGGGAACGAAGAAGCAGGCGCAGGATTCTGTCAAGACAGAGGCAGAGCGCTGCGGAATGTTCTATGTGAATGAGAGATGGTTAGGCGGTATGCTGACGAACTGGAAGACGATTGAGACGCGTATCGCAACCTTAAAGAAGTATGAGAAGATGGAAGAGGACGGAACCTTTGAGGTTCTGCCGAAGAAAGAGGTCATCAATATCCGCAAGCAGATGGATAAGCTGCAGAAGAACTTAGGCGGTATTAAAGAGATGGGCGGTATTCCGGATATGATTTTCGTGGTAGATCCCCGCAAGGAAAGAATCTGTATTCAGGAAGCACATTCTCTGGGTATTCCTTTGGTTGGTATTGCAGATACAAACTGTGATCCGGAGGAACTGGATTATGTAATCCCCGGTAATGATGATGCTATCCGCGCAGTAAAATTAATCGTTGCCAAGATGGCAGACGCGGTAATTGAGGCTAATCAGGGTGAAGATGCTTTTGCGGAAGACAGCGAAGAGCCTGCTACAGAAAGTGTAGAAGAGACAGAAGAAGCTGAGGCAGCAGCAGAATAATCAATAGATAATGGAGGACGATAACAAATGGCGATTACAGCAAGTATGGTAAAAGAGTTAAGAGAGCAGACCGGCGCCGGTATGATGGACTGTAAGAAAGCCCTTACCGAGACAGACGGTGATTTTGATAAAGCAGTTGAGTTTTTGCGTGAGAAAGGTCTTGCAACCGCACAGAAGAAGGCAGGAAGAATTGCTGCCGAAGGTATTGTTGCAACCACGATTAAGGATGGCGACAAGGTTGCCGCTATTGTGGAGGTAAACGCAGAGACGGATTTCGTTGCAAAGAACGAAGTATTCCAGACCTATGTAAAAGAGGTTGTAGAACAGGTTGCCGATTCCAATGCGGCTGATGTGGAGGCATTTAAGGCAGAAAGCTGGGCGTTAGATTCATCAATGACAGTTGGCGATAAGTTAGCAGCCATGATTGCAAAGATTGGCGAGAATATGAATATCCGCCGTTTTGAGAAGGTGGTTTCCGAGGACGGCATTGTGGTATCTTATATTCATGCAGGCGGTAAGATTGGCGTATTAGTTGAGGCGCAGACAGATAACCACTCTGACGCTGTAAAAGAGGCGCTTAAGAATGTGGCTATGCAGATTGCCGCTTTGAATCCGAAGTATGTATCTACGGATGAAGTGCCTGAGGATTACAAGGAGCATGAGAAAGAGATTTTGATGGCGCAGGCTAAGAACGATCCGAAGAACGCCAGCAAGCCGGAGAATATCATTGAGAAGATGATTATGGGCCGCCTTAACAAGGAATTGAAGGAAGTCTGCCTGTTAGAGCAGGAGTATGTAAAGGCTGAGAACAAGGAGACAGTTGCCAAGTATTTAGAGGCAGTTTCCAAGGAGGTCGGCTCTGCTGTGACACTTAAGAAATTCGTTCGTTTTGAGACAGGCGAAGGTCTTGAGAAGAAAAATGAGGATTTTGCAGCCGAGGTTGCAGCGCAGATGAATCAATAGAAACGCACTTATGAAAGCATTATGTAAGTGTGATACGTTTTCGCATATGGAACAAATTTAAAATATACTAGGAAAAGGAGCAGCGAGTCTGCTCCTTTTTAATTGAGAAAAAACTTTGTATGGATAGGTTTACGGAATTGTATTCAAGCGAAATTTATGGTAAAATGCGGGGAGATACAAGAGGTTATAAAGCGTTTACATATTTTTTTCCGGAGACAGCGGAAGGTTAGGAGGCTTACATGAAAAAAAGAGTATTTTATGCGATATATAGAAACTGTATGGCGTTATTATTGATTGCGTTCCTGCCTTTATCGGTACAGGCAGAGCGTAAGACTGATACCGATGCGGTGAATTTAGAAGGGTTAAAAGGGCATGAACTGACGGAGAAGTACAATGAGCTGCTTCCTCCCTACGATACCACATTTATATATCCTGCTGAATATTTTGACAAAGAGACCGCAAACTCTAAAGCCAGCTACAAAATTGGAAGAAACCGGGCGGTGGCGATACCGGAAAAATATGACAGCCGTACGCAAGGGGTAATCTCATCGGTAAAGAATCAGAGTATTCTTGGGTGCTGCTGGACATTTGGCATATTGGAGTCGGCCCAGGCCGGTTATCTGTCGGCCCACAAGAAAAGCGGCGAAGATTCGATAGACCTTTCCGAATGGCAGCTTGCTTATTTTATGTACAATCAGCCGGTGGACGGACTTTCCCTGACTTTGGGCGATGACAATTATGTAGAGGAAAAGATTGGCAGCGAAGCATATTATAATCATGGCGGGAATAGTTGGATTTCCATCTTTGGCATGGCAAAGGGAGTCGGGTTTGCCAGCGAAGAAAAATATCCGTATGCCACATTGCTAGAGCAGCTTTATGAGAATGACAGCGTCCAATTAAATGATGCGGCCTGTTACCAGAACAACGATTATATCCTGACGGGAGCCGATATGGTATCAATCGACGAACAGCCGGAGAAATTAAAAGAGCTGATTATGAAAAAGGGGGCTTGTGTGGTTTCTTATGCCTCGGCGAATGAAGCATATATGCATGACAATCCGAAAGATGAAGAGCCATGTACTTATTATAATCCGGTGGATGATTTTGAGGTAGGCGGACATGCGGTTGCAATTGTCGGCTGGGACGACAGCTTTTCAAAAGAGAATTTTAAGTATGAACCGAACGGGGACGGCGCGTGGCTGATTAAGAACTCATGGGGAGAAAATTGGGGCGACGCCGGATATTTCTGGATTTCCTATGACGAAGAAAGCCTCAATAATGCCGTATTTTATGATATCGAAAAGGCAGAGGAGTATGACCACATCTACCAGTATGACGGTACCCTTTCCGTTGATCAAATATATGACGGCTCGATCTATCAAGCGAATGTATATGAGGCGCAGTTGACGGAAGAATTGAAGGCAGTGTCTTTCTATACCATAGAGGATGATACCGATTATGAAGTGACCGTATATCGGAATCCAAAGCCCGGTAATCCGGCAAGCGGGGACAAGGTGGTAAGCGGGCTTACCGGAACTATAGAAAAACCGGGGTATCATACGGTTTCTCTGAAAAATTCGGTATGGTTGAAGGCGGGGGATTCTTTCTCTGTGGTAGTGCGGCAGACGAAAAACGGCAGGGCAACTTTCTTTTACTGCGACCGGGATTACAGCCTTTCATGGCTTGAAGCGGACAGCGCATCAAAAGAAGGGCAGTCCTTTACCTCTAAGAACGGAAGTGACTGGACCGACATATCGGCGGATGAAAATTCCAATCTGCGGATTAAGGCGCTGACAAAGGGCAGCGACACCGAAGAAGGAACTACGCTGGAATTTAAAGAAAGTGAATATACGGTGCCGATTGACGCCAACGGCGCCCAAATAACGGTTTTGTCAGACGGCAAACCGGTCAACGAAACGGGCAAACTTTCCTTTACGGTGGAAGATTGCTCAATTGCTCGGATAGATGATCTGGGAAGGGTAATTCCCAAAAAAATAGGGAAAAGTAAGGTTACGGTAAAATATGGCGGCAGGGAGGCGGATACTACCCTTTTTGTGACGGCAGGAGATTTGGATTCTATCCGGATTCTTAGGGATGAAAATTATGCAACCAAAGACAATCCATTAGAAGTACTTCTTGGAAATATGGTTCATCTGGATTATACAGTGGAACCGGCCGCCTATAGACGGAATGTAACCTGCCGTATAGAATATTTAGAGGAAGAGGGCAATATCGGCGCAGGGGAAGAAGACGCCTGTACCCTAAAAGCAGACGGTTCTTTTGTACTCTATCGGGAAGGATTGTATCGTATCACTGTGACGCCGGAAACCGGCGAAGGACTATCGGCAGGAGAAGCTGTAATATTTTATGTAAAGGGTAAGATTGATTCTGTTGACTGCGAAAATGACGCTAATAAACTGCAATACCTGTGGTATGGGGATAATATGACGAGGATATTTCTTTATCAGGATGAACGGTTAATCGGAAGTGCAGGCTATAATGTGTTTCATTTTAATGAGAATACAGCGTTTGAAGAAGAATGTGATTATCTGTATATATTCGGCATGGAAAGGAAAGACAGCGCCGCCATGCAGGAGATGTATGATGCGGTTACAAAGGGAGAAAATCCGGAGGACGGCAGTGCAATCCATGTAATCGGAAGTTATACGGGGACAGAATTAGCCGGTCAGGAAGTCAGGGTGCCTTATGCCTGCTGCGCAATGGTTTTGGTTTCCGATGAAGCGGTTAACGCTTATGGATTCCGGGTAGATGCGGTGGATATGGTGATTCCCATTCAGTCTGTCAGCTTAAGTTCCGTATTGGAATCCGAGTTGAAATCCGGTGAGCTTGTCTTACATCCGGGGGATAAAAAGCAGTTAGATATTGCCATAGAACCGGAAAACCATACGGAGGCGGTGGCATATGAAGCTGGCAATACCGGAGTGCTGACTGTAGATGAGGACGGAACGATCCATGCTTTAAAAGAGGGTACCGCGCAGATTCGCATATATGCTTCTGACAGCGGATTGTATAACGAGGATACTGGTACCCATGTATATGAGGAAGGAAAAGAGACAGTGCTAAATGTACGGGTGGAGGCCAAATACCCGGAACAAAAGGAGGAAACAGAATTGCCGGATGAATCGGACACACCGCTGATTACACCGAATATACCATCGGTTAATCCGCCGGGGACTCTGCCGGAATCAGATGCTAACGGAGATATGCCCGGATCAGATACAGGAAAACGGCCGGTGACAGTGGGGACAATCGTGGCGGATTCTGCCGGAAAGGCGGAATTTAAAGTGCTTTCCGGCAATAAAGTGGCTTATGCGGCGCCGTTGGCTGCGCCGAGTGCGTCCACCATAAAGGTTCCGGCGTCTGTGAAGATATTCGACAAAACCTATAAAGTAACAGAGATTGCGCCTAAGGCATTTAAAAATTACAGGAAACTGACTCGTGTTACCATAGGTAAAAATGTAACCGCTATCGGTAAGGAGGCTTTCAGGAATTGTACCAGCCTGAAATCCGTTACGGTTAAATCCACAAAACTTAAAAATATTGGGGCAAATGCTTTTTACGGCGATAAAAATCTTACCAAGCTGACCTTAAAGACCACGAAACTTACGAAAAAATCCATCGGCAGGAACGCTTTAAAGGGAACGAATAAAAAGCTGGAGATTAAGGTTCCCAAAAAGCAGGTTGAAAAGTATAAGACCTATTTTAAGGGAAAGGGCAATAAGCGTGTGAAGGTGACAAAGTAGCAGGGATTGTTCTACCATTTATGAAAGCATGATAAAACCTATGTATGCAGTATTTCCTTACTGCCTTTATGGGCCGGATTCCATTTTTGGAAAACGGTCCATATTTTATGTGCAAAATCAAAACTGTATTTTATAAATCTATTTTAAATAGAAAAAAGATTGTGTCGCAGAAGCATTTTGATATAGTTTTGAATGGAAATTTATTGCTTTCTGACATGAATTTCATAATTGGAACACCTCTGTCACAAATTGAGTATAATTGTGAAATGCCCATTGTATTTATGAAATCCATGACATGAAAAGTTCACAGAAAATTTAATTGCATATTTTGTCTATTTTCGGTAGAATATTCTTATCAGATGCGCAGATGAAATACAAACATGGAGGACGTACATACGGATAAGAAGACACAGGAAAAAAGGATAGAGAATGAGGAGCGGCTGAGGGAACGCTTTAAAATCATGGGACCCGTAGATGGCAACCCGCATGTCTACGACAATGTCTTTAAGACCATGAGTATTCGGGTTCCGAAGTGGAATATCCCTATGGTAAATGAGTTCTTTGGAACCCATTACAGCATGGAAGACGAAGTGGAATATTTGTACAACGTAGAGACCAGCATATTCAACAGCTTTCGGATTAAGGACCGGCTTCCGGATTCTAAGTTTAAGGTGGGGGACAGGCGGTATCATTTGGAGTGTGAGAGCAACCCGAACGGGGACATTGCCATCCGCCTTTTTGAGTACGACTGGATGGATGCGGTTAACTTTGTGGAGCGGGAAGAGGCAGGAAGCTATGTGGTACGGGTGCAAAATTCCGCCCTGCTTTACCTGCGGAGCAACGAAAATACTCCGGAGCAGTTTACCTATAAACTGGTCCTGCCGGGCGGGGAAGAGGCGGTGTACCGGGTGCCCATTATAAAAAATCCGGATTATTCCCTGAAGGAAATTTTTGAAAAACAGTTGTATATGATGCTGCCTTATTATATACTGAAGTATGAACCAAAACCGGAAGAAACGGAAGACAGCATAGAAAATGAGAAAGAAAAGGCAGAGGCCGAAGACCGCATGAAAGAACTGCTTGGCGGAGATTTGGAGGCAATTGAGAAGGAGCTAAACCGCCAGGTGAAAGAGCACATTCTAAGGGAGTATGACAAAGTACTGCTGTTGCAGTTAATGTGGGACGTAAGCAAACAGGCATTTGTTAAACGTACGGCAATGAAAGGAAGGGTGGACGAATTTATGGGTGGACAGGTTTTAGAGTATGCATGGGAAACGGAATACCGCAGGCAGCTTAAGGAAGCGGAGGATGAGGGAAGGCTTGAGGGTGAACTTAAGGGAAGGACGATTGGCAGCATTGAGGGCGCTAACCGGAAAATCATATCCCAAATCTGCCGCAAGCTGACAAAGAACAAATCCGTCGGGATGATTGCGGAGGAATTAGAAGAAGATGACATCGAGTATATTCAGCACATCTGTGAGGTGGCGGCAAAATATGCACCGGATTATGATGCCGACAGGATTTACGAGGAGTTGTATCCGGAGAGTGAAACCGAATGAAATGTGAATCCGGGCATGATGAATTAGATTAAAAAAACTGCAAGGGAGATTGTCAATGAAAAAGCAGGTATTTAATCCATTTTTACCTTTAAAGGAATATATTCCGGATGTGGAGCCCCATGTCTTTGGGGACAGGGTGTATATATATGGCTCCCATGACCGGGAGGGCGGTTATACATTTTGTATGGAAGATTATGTGGTGTATTCCGCGCCGGTAACGGATTTGACTAACTGGCGTTGTGAAGGCGTCACCTACCGGGCCAGTCAGGACCCGGATTATGAAAAGATGAAATATATGTACGCCCCGGATGTGGTAAGGGGCAATGACGGCAGATATTATCTGTACTATTGCATGAGCGGGGATTACGGCGTAGGAGGATATCAGGGTGCGATTCATGTAGCGGTCTGTGATAGTCCGGCGGGACAGTATGAATTTCTGGGGTATGTGCGAAATCCCGACGGCTCCCCCATGATGAAATATGTCTGCTTTGATCCGGCGGCGATGAATGATAACGGCACAATCCGCATTTATTATGGCACTCAGTATGGGTATGAGGAGGAGCCGGATTTCTATGAAAATGAGGAGTTGCTTCAAAGGGAAGTGGAGATGTTCGGGCGCAGCCGGGAGGAGATATTAAGCTATAAGGACAGTATTATGGGTCCGAATATGCTGGTGTTAGAGGAGGACATGCTTACTGTAAAGGAGGAGGCAAAACATATTATTCCCTATAAGGTAAAAGGGACGGATTTTGAACAGCACCCCTTCTTTGAGGCGGCCTCTATGCGCCGGGTAGGGAATCGGTATTACTTTATCTATTCTTCCCTGTTAAACCATGAGCTGTGCTATGCGGTAAGCGACTATCCGGATCGGGATTTTGTCTTTGGGGGAACCATTGTATCTAATGGGGATATAGGATTGAACGGGAGGACGGAAAAGGATAAGCTCAATATGACCGGAACCACCCATGGCAGCATTGTGGAGATAAACGGCCAGTGGTATGTGTTCTATCACCGCCTTACCCACAAATCCGATTACAGCAGACAGGTCTGTGCAGAGAAAATACAGATTGCCCCGGACGGAAGTATTCCCCAGGTGGAGATTACAAGCTGCGGGCTGAATGACGGTCCGTTGGCGGCAGAGAGGACATATCCGGCGGTGATTGCCTGCAATATTACCAACGGGAGGATGCCCCATGGATGCAACAGCATTTATTCCGCTGCTTTTCCCAATGTGACGAATATCGGCGAGGAACGGTTTATCGGGGAGATTGAAGACGGCACCCTGATTGGATTTAAGTATTTTGCTTTTTCCGGCGTAAAAGAGATTGGCGTAACCTACCGGCCGGAGACGGAGGCTGTCCGGGTAGTGAGTCAGGCACCGGTCAGGATTGACGAGCGGTGTGCGGATGATAATCCGGTTATAGCGGATTTGGAAGGACAGGGAACGGCTGGTCTGATATCAGAGGATGCAAAAAGACAGGGGACGGCCGGTCTGACGCCGGAGGAAGGACAGCAAGGCCAAAAGAGCGAGCCTTATTTTGAAGTACGGCTTGCCGAAAATGGAAAGGCCGCTGCAAGAATTTCCCTGGATATGAGTGAAAATGCTGGAGATTGGAAAATTAGCGGGGAAACAGGGGATTTTCCCGACGGCGTATATCCGGTATATTTTATCTATCATGGAAACCTGCCGTTACAGTTGAAGGAAATTCATTTTAAGATATAATAGCGCTGACTGTGCGCAAGACAAGGAGATTTTTATGTGGTTGTTATTTGCTCTTTTGTCATCAGTTTTTGCTGCGCTCACTGCGATTCTGGCAAAGGTGGGCATTGAGGGTGTAAATTCAAATCTGGCAACGGCAATCAGGACAGTAGTTGTGGTTGTGTTGGCATGGGGTATGGTGTTTCTTACCCATGCCCAGAAGGGAATCCATGATATCAGCCGGAAAAGCTGGATCTTCCTGATTCTTTCCGGACTGGCAACCGGAGCTTCATGGTTATGTTATTACAAGGCTTTGCAGATGGGTGAGGCGTCGAAAGTGGTGCCCGTTGATAAATTAAGCGTTGTGATTACCCTCATATTGGCATTTATATTTCTGCATGAGGAATTTACTGTGAAAACCCTGATTGGCTGTATTCTGATTGGAATCGGAACGCTTTTTATGGTTGTTTAAAGGGGTGGCGCAATGAACAGGGAAACCATATTTGCATATGCGGATAAGATTTATAAGACCAAACCGGAATATCTCTGGGCAAGAGACCCGGATTCTGCCGTTTTAAGGCATATAGAGAACAACAAGTGGTATGCCATTGTTATGAAGGTGGAAGGGGACAAATTGGGCTTGTCAGATTCGGAAAAGGTTGATATTATTAATGTGAAATGCGAACCGGACAGGATTGGCGTTTTGCAGATGACGAAGGGAATACTGCCCGGCTACCATATGAATAAAAATCACTGGATTACCATTTTATTAGACGGCAGCGTAGACGAGAATATGATATATAATCTGCTTGACTATAGTTTTGAATTGACGGCGGGAACTGGAACCGGGCGCAGGCGTGGCGGGAATCAGATATGACAAAGTGATATGCAGACAGGAAGAATCAAAAAGGGGCAAGCACCAATGGAAAAAGAACTGAACTTACTGAAAAAACGAAAAAAAGGATTTCTTAGGATTATCTTCAGCAGATCGGGGATTATTCTTCTGCTTTTTGCCTTTGCCATTCTCTGTTTCCTTGTGGTGCAGCTTTATTTTGCAGAAATGATTAACGGGGTTATGGGCGGCGTAACCCTGTTTAATTTAATTGTCATTGTGGCGCTGATTAACAGCGATATGGACAGTACCGCCAAGCTGACATGGATACTGGTGGTTTCCCTGACTTCTGTATTTGGCACATTGTTTTATCTGTATACCAAGTATGATATCGGAAACCGGGCGGTTTCTAAGGGCTGTCTTACGCTTATTGATATCCATAAAGATGAGATTACGCAGGATATGGACACCTTTTCGGCGTTGGAGGAGGAAAGCCCCCAGACGGCGGCGCTGGTAAAGTATTTGAACCAAAGCGGAACCTTTCCTGTGACTACAGGCAATCAGGTTTCCTATTATCCTTTAGGGGAATATAAATGGGCTGATATGCTGAAGGATTTAGCGCAGGCTGAGAAGTTCATTTTCATGGAATATTTTATTGTTGACGAGGGCAAAATGTGGGGCAGTATCCTGCATATTCTGGCAGAGAAAGCCAAAGCGGGGGTAGATGTAAGGGTGTTGTATGACGGCACCTGCGCCATTTCCCTGCTCCCCTATAATTATCCGAAAATGTTAGAGGAATACGGGATTCAATGTCAGATGTTTTCGCCCATCAAACCATTTCTTTCCACCCATTACAATAACCGGGACCATCGGAAGATTCTTGTGATCGACGGCAAGGTGGGATATACCGGCGGCGTCAATCTGGCGGATGAATATATTAACAAGATTGAGCGTTACGGGCACTGGAAGGATACGGCTGTCCGGATTGCGGGAAAAGCGGTTGATAACCTGACTTTGATGTTTTTGAATATGTGGACCTTGTCCCGCTGGGAGAAGGAGCCGGATTACCAAAGCTATCTTGGGCTTTCTGAAACCTTCTCTGAGGAAAAAGGCTATGTGGTTCCCTATGGGGACAATCCCTTTGACAATGACAAGGTGGGGGAAAAGGTGTACCGGGATATATTGAACCGGGCGGATTCCTATGTGCATATTATGACGCCCTATCTGATTTTAGACGATCCTATGTTAGCGGCCTTGAAATTTGCGGCGGAGCGGGGCGTAGATGTGAAATTAATCATGCCGGGGATTCCTGATAAGAAGCCGATATATGCTTTGGGAAAGACTTATTTCCATACGCTGCTTGAATCCGGCGTGGAAATATATCTGTACACGCCCGGTTTTGTCCATGCCAAAATGTTCATTTCCGACGATATTAAGGCGGTGGTGGGAACCATTAATTTAGATTATCGGAGCCTGTATCATCATTTTGAGTGCGGGACATATTTTTATCAGACAGACTGCATTGCGGATATTGAAAAAGATTTTCAGGAAACCCTTGCAAAATGCCAACGGGTAGATGATGAAACCCTGAAAAAGGAGAAAGTCGTCACGAAGGTAACCGGAGAATTTATGCGGCTGATTGCGCCATTATTATAAGAATCCCAGGGATATGGGGAGAATATGTATGAAAAAGAAAGTCAAAACCATAGTAAAAGTAATAGGAATTATCATAGCTGTTATGGCATTGATACTGCTTGCGTTAATCATTTATTTTATCATTACAAAACCCAAAGCAGATATTAGTGATATTCCGCAAAGTATGGGAGTTTCCTTAATAAATTTCCCGGAGTCTGGTACAGATGGGGATAACGAAAAGTTCAAATGGTATTCTTCTGCCAAAGATGCAGCAAAGGACACAAGCCTTATTGAAGACAGTAAATATTTTGCGGGATATGATACGGCTGAAAAAATTATGGATTTTGAAAATGATGAACAATATATGGTGATTAATGCGTATAAAAATCCTGAAAATACTGAAAATGATTTTATTTCATTTGTGCTTTACCATAAGCAGCAAGGTCAGTATTCCCAGCCATATTATATCTTCACTACATGGATTGATTTAAATAATGACGATATGTATAGCTACGATTGTGATGATGCGGCTGCAAGTTTTGCAGCTTTAGAAGATGCAATGGGGCTTACTATGCATATGGGGGACGAGGGGACGGTATATTTTGGCTTTTGGACCAATGAAGGCGAAACGAAATCAATGACCTTTGCAGGCAGGAAAACCGACGGGGTGAAAACAGTTGATTTGTTCGATACCCCCTATTATTTTTGGTATATTACGCTGCCGGATATGGAAAAAAGGCTGCGGAATATAGATTACGGTAACTACACCTGTCAGGATATGATAGATGCGTTGGAACTTAAGTATGATAAGGATAATACTACGGAAAAATAGCCTTTTGTCTATGGATTTCATACCGGAAACTTTCCAAAGCGGTAGTGTATGGTAAACAATACAAACAGCACCAGATTATGCGCAATCATGCAGCCCCAGGCGGATACCAGTCCGAAGCCTAAAAGCTGTGTGCAGAGGAAGGTACCGGTTATCCGGACGCACCACATGCCTGCCACATTGTAGATAAACGGAGGCAGGGTGTTTCCCACGCCCTGCATAATGCCTTCCAGAACGATAGGCACCCCGTAGAAGGGCTCGGATACGGCTACCATTCTAAGAACGGTAGTACCTAACAGGATTACCTGTTCATCATGGGAAAATATATGCATAAGCCCGGGCGCAAAGGCAAACAGCAGACCGCCGGAGACAAGCATCAGGCAGGCCTCTAAGGATAATATGACTTTAGAAAGCCGCCCAAGCTTTTCCTTATCCCCGGCACCCCAGGCGTTGCCGGAGAGGGTGGCTGCCGCCGTCTGCATACCCCAGCCGGGAATATAGAAAGCGGATTCCACCGTATTGGCGATGGTATGGGCCGCAGTGGATATTTCCCCCAGGGAATTAATCATGGAGGCGAAGACCACATATCCAAAGGAGGTGGCAAAACGCTGCAGCATATTTGGAAGGGTTATCCGGAGACAGGGCGCTAAGATATCGGCCCTTGGCCGGAGACTTTGCCCCTTTGGGGAGATTTTCTTATGCCGCCAGAGCATACCGCTTATGGCGATACCGCCAAAGGTGTAGGAGATGGCGCTGGCGATGGCGGCGCCTTCGATTCCCAGACCTGCGCCAACCATAGTAAAGTTATTTCCCAGGATGTTGATTGGCCGTACAGGATAAATCAGAAAATAATTTAATACAATATTGATCACATTGACCAAAACCCCGATGCGCATCGGGGTTTTGGTGTCTCCTGCGGCGCGGAGCAGGGTGCCGAAAATCATGCTGGCAGTACGGAACAGCATGGGGATATACAAAATGAAAAAATAGCGGGAGGCCATGTCTCTGATACCGGAATCCACCTGCATTAAGACGGGGATTACACCGGACAAGAGCAGGGGAAGGGCAGTAAAAAACAAGCCTGCAAGCAGTACCACATTGACAGCCTGGGCTGCCGCCGCCCTTGCACGCTGATTGTCGCCTGCGCCGATTGCCTGCGCGATATAAGCCAGAAAACCGATACCCATAGAGGAGACAGTGCCGCCGATTAACCAGTTGACCGTTCCCGTTGCGCCTACCGCCGCAGTCGCCTGTGTGCCAAGGGAGCCGACCATTGCCGTATCAATGTATTGTACGGCGGTTTGCGCAAGCTGCTCTAACATGGTAGGCCATGCGAGAGCAAATATGGAGGGCAGCAGTTCCCGGTAATCGTTCCTGCTCATTGGGGCTTAGACAGGGAAAAAGTTACGGTGACATTTCCCTTGCCAAGAGCAGATAAAAGCCCGTCTTTTGTGGCGTTTTCTATTTTGCCAAGTCTGGTAAAGTTCCAGGAATTGGTGTCGTAATAGATGGTGATTGAGCTGCCGAGATACAAGATTACATCTCCGGGCTCTGTCGTAATCTGTTCATCATTTGTCGGGAGGGTCTGGCCGATTTCCCCTACCTTTTCAAAATTGCCATAGTCCTTCATGGAAATGGTAAGCGGGGCGCCGACAAGCAGATTGCGAAAGGCGTCTGCACTGGAATTATCCGCAAATACAGCGGTAAAGGTGGTATCACCCGCAGTAATATAAAAATTAGTTTGCTTCATGCTTTCTTCCTCCTGTTTTTCCTGTTCCTGCCTTACTCCTGAATTGTTGGATTCCGGTTTTTAAGCGGTTGAGACCGTCCATAAGGACAGCGCGGGGGCAGGCGATATTTAACCGCAGAAATGACTGCCCGCATTTACCATATTGTATGCCCTTAGAGACATATAATCCGGTTTCCCGCCGCAAAAACTTCTGCAAAGGAGATGCATTTTCACAGATGCCGCCGCAGTCTAACCAGAGAAGATAGGTCGCCTCTGAGGGAACCAGTTTGATGTCAGGAAGTTCTTTTTCCAGATAGGAAGCCACCGTCAGTTTGTTCTCGTATAGATATTGGCGAAGGGCGTCCAGCCAGCCGCCGCCTTTGGTAAAAGCGGCAATGGCAGCCGGAATGGCAAAGGAATTGGGCTCTGCCACCTCGTCCGTATTCAGTCCCCGGTCCACCTTGTGCCGCAGGACTTCATTGGGAACGCAGACCGCTGCGGTCTGAAGCCCGGCAAGGTTAAAGGCTTTTGTGGGGGCGATACAGGTAATGCTGTTGTATTTACATTCTTCATTGACGGAGGCAAAGGGAATATAATCCCGTCCCGGATCTGTCAAATCACAGTGTATCTCGTCGGAGACCACCAGTACATGATATCTGGCGGCAAGCTGTCCGATGAGGGCTAAGGTTTCCCTGTCCCAGATTTTTCCGATAGGGTTGTGGGGGTTGCACAGAATCATCATGGTGGTCTGGGGAAGGGACAGCTTTTCTTCCAAATCCGCAAAATCAATGGAATATTGTTCTCCGTCATATGCAAGCGGGCTTTCTAAGACATTCCGCCCGTTATTTACAATGGAATTGAAAAAAATGTTGTATACCGGCGTCTGAATCACTACATTTTCTCCTACCGTAGTCAGCTTTCTCACAATGGAGGAGAGGGCGGGGATAACGCCGGTACAGAAGATAAGCCAGTCCTTTTCCATCAAAAATCCATGGCGGGTATGCCACCAGCGCTGAATGGCTTCGTACCACGCATCCGGGACAATGGAGTAGCCGAACACGCCATGGGTAAGGCATTGCGCCATAGCCTCCCGGATTTCCGGAGCCGTCTGGAAATCCATATCCGCTACCCACATGGGAAGCTCATTATCCTTTATCTCCCATTTCAGCGAGTTTGTTCCGAAACGGTTGACCGGAGTGTCAAAATCATAGTTCATCAGCACACCTCCTTGCAGGGATTGCTGCGGCAGATAATCTTTGTCTTAGCGGGATTAATCTTATCCTTTTCCAAAATCAGCTCGCCAATGCTGTCGGCAGAGATAGAGCCGCCGGAAGGATTCATCACGCTGTCGATATTTCCGGTAATGTCAGCCTCTAAAGTGGAATATTCAAAGGCAAGCGTGGTATTTATCAGCTTGCAGTTTTTCATCACAAGGTTATCAATATAGCACATGCCCTGAAGGCTTTCCACAGTACAATTTATCAAAGTCAGGTTCTTTGCATTCCAGCCCAGATATTCGCCGGAAATGAAGGAATCGCGGACGGTAACATTTTCACTGTTCCAGAAGGCGTCCTTCGACAACAGCTTAGAGTTACGGATTTCCATATTCCGCACCCCGTCAAAGGAATAGTTGCCGTATAAGGTCAGGTTGTCGATAGTCAGGTCTGCACAGTTCATGGCAAAATAATCGCCCTTTGCCACCACCTGTTCTAACTGCACATTCCGGCAGTTCCACAGGGTTTCTGCGGCGTCGGAAAATGAGACATTCCGAAGGGTAATCCCGTCACAGCGGCGGAAATTCTTCGGCGCCTCAATCCGGCAGTCCTCTAAAATGATGTTATTGGTGTACCAAACGCCGGCCCTTGCCATTTCAAACCAGGTGCAGTCTTTGGCGTATATGTTTTTGGCATACCACAGGGGGTACTTCCATTTAAACATACTGTTATAAAGTTTAATGTCGGAGCTTTCCTTAAGCGGAGATTCCCCTTCGCCGAAAATGGTGTCCTGTATGGTAAGGCCGCATTCCCCGAATAAAGGACGCTCGCCCGTATAAAATGCCTGTTTAATCGTTTTCATATTTTTTCTCCTGTCACTGATTAATTATTTCTTTGCGAAAGACTTTCCTGCTCCATGCGGAAGATTAGATAGTCTAAGCAGTCAATGCTGTTCTTGCTCTTATGGAACTGGTCTAAAAGAAGTTTTCTATGTCCGGCTAACAGTTTTAGGGCCTGTTTGGTTCTGCCGCTCTCAACCTCTGCCATAAATTGCCGGATTTCGGATTGGCTGCAGCCAGCATCTTTCAGGTTTTGGATTAGCTTTTCAGTTTCTGTTTCCCCAGTCGTATGAACCACCTCTTTGCATTGTTATTTTCATCTGCTATTATAGTATTTTTTAAGAAAATAGCAAATGCTTATAATGAATAGTTTATTATGCTTGATAAGCATAATAAGTAAGAGTATAATAATTACAGCAATACAGTAAAGGAGGGCGGTTGTTATGGAGCTGCGCGTATTGGAATATTTTCTGGCGGTGGCAAGGGAACAGAATATCTCAAAGGCTGCGGAATATCTGCATTTAACCCAGCCTACTTTATCCCGGCAGTTAAAGGATTTGGAGGCGGAGTTTGGAAAGCAGCTTATGATTCGGGGCAAACGGAAGGTGACGCTGACAGAAGACGGCGTATATTTCCGCAAGCGGGCGGAGGAGATTGTAAGCCTTGCCAACCGCACCAGGGAGGAAATGAGAACATCAGGGGAGGCCATTGCCGGGGATATCTATATTGGGGCAGGGGAAACCCACGCCATACACCATATTGCCAGGGTGGTAAAGGAGTTACAGGAGGAATATGAGGGAATCCGTTTTCATATTGTCAGCGGGGATACGGCGGATTTGCAGGAGCGGTTAGATAAGGGGCTGTTTGATTTCTGCCTGCTGTTAGGGGGGATTGACCAGTCCAGATATGAATATCTTAAACTGCCTTTTGTGGACAGATGGGGCGTATTGATGCATCGGGATTCGGCCCTTGCCAAAAAGGAGAGCATAAGTCCGGAAGATTTATGGGACAAGCCCCTTATTTTATCCCGTCAGATATTAGACGAGCCCCAGCTTTATAATTGGTTCGGCAAGCCTTTTTCGGATTTGCATATAGTTGCCACATACAACCTGATTAACAATGCCTCCATTATGGCAATGGAGGATATGGGATATGTGGTGACATTGGACAAGCTGGTCAATGTAAAGGGGCGCGCCTTGTGTTTCCGGCCCTTTTCCCCGGAACGGACAGTGGGAATGGCCTTAGTCTGGAAAAAGTACCAGACGCAGTCCAAGGCGGCGGGGAGGTTTTTAGAGGCGCTAAGCAGTGCAATTACCAGTGGAAAATTCGTTGAAAAGTAAACAGATATTGCTTGTAGGATTTGTGGTAAAAATGTATAATTGATATAGTGATTTTACCACATATTGAACAGATGCTTCAAAGAAAGAAGGGATACCATGAAACTGCAAAATGCAATCGAAATCGCAATCTGTGATGATGATAAAGAAATGCTTGAGCAGTTGAAAAGGATGGTACAGACATTGATGTCCGAAAAAAATGTTCCATGCCAAATACATTGTTTTTTATCAGGAATGGATTTACTGGCTGGCGCGGATATATTTGACCTGGTGTTTTTGGATATTGAGATGCCGGAGGTGGACGGGATTGAAACTGGGTTGGCATTGAGAAGGAAAAACCCAAAATGCAAGATTATTATGGCAAGCGGTATGGTAGAACGGATGAAAGAGGGATATAAGCTACAGGCATTGCGGTTTATCACCAAACCCTATGAGATGCCGGAATTAGAGGAAGCAGTAACGGAATATTGTAACCGCCTTATTGGAATGGAGGAAGTGGAGGTTTATAAAGACCGGCAAATGTATTCCTTTAAACAGAGAGATATCGCTTACCTTGCCTCCGTTGACAGCTATATTGAAATTTCGGTAAACGGTATCCTGTACCGGAAGAAAACCTCTCTGCGCATAATGGAGCAGGAGTTAGATGAGAGATGCTTTTTCCGAATTCATAACCAGTATATTGTGAATTTGTATTATGTTAATGATTATAAAAAGGGAATTGTCTTTTTAAAAGAAAAGGAACTGCCCGTTTCCAGAAAAAATCAAACTGCCTTTGAGAAAGCATACAGAGAATTTGATTTGTACTACAGGTAACGAATATGATAGGAAAAACAGAGTTAATATTTCAATTTGGAATTGAATTAGCAAAATACATGACCGGACTTATGCTGTTATTTGGAGGTCAGATAAGACGCAGATGGCTGGGTGTGTTTTTTTCTATTGGTTATTGTCTGATACTTTTTACAACCAGTCTGCCGCGCTTAGACTATGAATTGCTGATATTTCTCTTAATCATTATCATTCCATTTATGACAGTAAAACGCCCGGAACATAAGAAAATAGGATGGTTTCCGGTCTGTATGGCTATATTGATTTATGTAAATGAGCTTGTTGCCGCCATGATAAGAGCCTGCTCCTATTACTGGTGGAATTGGTCGGAGGAAACGCAGAGCTTTTTTGGCAGTATCATAAGTTTTCTAGTGGTAATGGCCGCAGTTTTGATTAAAAAACATTTTAAAGGATATTTTTTTGAAGAGAAACGGCTGAATCATTTGCAGACGGTAATGATGATTGTCCTGGTCTTTGTTGTTGCAGAATTATTATTCATAATGGTTGGGTTTAACTATGTGACCAGCCGGAGCAGCAACGAGAGATATTATTCTTTTGGATTGGTGTTGACGATTTTATCTATATTGAGCATAGGATTTTTAATGACCTTTGTTTTTTATACCCGCTTTAATTATGAAAAGATGAAACGAATGTTGAAAACAGAAGAAAAGCTGCAACAGCAGCAGGTACAATATTATGAAATGCTTTTGGAAAAAGAGGAGGCGACCAGACGGTACAGGCATGATATGTCCAAGCATCTAATCTGTCTGAAGGATTTGATTCATGAAACGAGCTATAAAAAGGCGGAAAGTTACATTGACGGCTTATATGAGAATATGGAACGCATTCGTTCCCACAATTTTGTCACCGGCAATAATATAGTAGATGCAATCTTAAATTATTATCTTGCGCCATTTAAAGATTGCTCATGGATTACCATAACCGGGGGCTTTGATGCCCGTCTGGCGCTTTCGGATATAGATATCTGTACGATTTTTTCCAATTTAATCCAAAATGCAGTGGAGGCGGTAAAGCAGCAGCCGGAGGAACAGAGATTTCTTCATATTGAGTTCAGAGGCGGTGAGCGTTACATACAAATCAGGATAGCAAACAGCGCAGATAAAGCCGGTATGCGGTTTGCAGGGGGTGGTGCGCTTAAGACCAATAAGGAGGATTCTAAGAGCCACGGTATTGGCTTGCAAAATGTACGGGAAACGGTTGCAAAGAATAACGGAGAATTTCATTGCAAGGTATCAGAACATGAATTTATATGTACAGTAGAATTTCAGATATAAAATACCAAAAACGGACTTAAAATACCGAAAACGGACTTATCCTTGACATTCATCATTTCACATACTAACTTTTGAGAAAAGAAAGACAACTATTACACTTGAAAAGGAATAAATATGTAATATGGATATAATTATTTGTTGTTTTTACATTATGACAAGTTTATATCTTGAAAATGTAATTATCAAAATGAGAAAATATAGAAACTTATTGACAAGAGATAAAATAAACAAAGAAGATATAATTCAAATAGTTTATAAAACGGGGTCAGTAAGAAAGGATGTTAAATTTCAAAAAGGGAAATTTTATGCATATAATGCATTAAATAAAGAAATTAGATATGAAGAAAAGGAAATATATTCGAATTATGATCTTTTTTGTCTGAATCATGAAATAGGACATTTACAAGACGATAATTCAAATCGAATTTTCTTTTTTTCAATAATGAAAGGAATAGAACGAATGGTATTTTTACCATTATATATCTTGAGTATTGCATTGACATTTCTGTATAGTTCAATATTTCAAGTTATAGTTCTAATTATTGGTATTGTTTTGTTAATATTTGCATTTTTTCAATTATATTTTATATGTAAATATGAAAAATCGGCAAGTGTTTATGCTTTGTCTGTAATAAATAAAATAGATATTGATATATATGAAAAATTTTCGGATGTATGCTTAAAACAACAATTTTTAATGGAATTATTAGAAGTTCAAATAGTATTGTTTTGGCTGATTATTGTCGGCTAAAGTGATAAGTTAGCATCTCTGTGCCTCCATTTATATGGAAGCACAGTATGGCGCTGTAAATCGTGAAAGGAAGAGCATGATAGAAGAAATCAATTATAAGTATCAATTGTTTAACGCACGAATTTTGTTTTTTGTGCTTATAAATTGTTTGTGGCTTGTCATAAATAATTTCCTTTTTGTAGGAGAATGGACATTACTTTCATATTTGTTTTTTGGAATTGGATTACTAACTATAGATTATATTATATTCCCCTGTCTTATCTATATATTTAAGAGAGATGGAAAAATAATTTTAACTGAAAATGAAATAATCTTTAGAAATTTAAAAACTGAAAAAAAGATAAAACTTCAAAATATTAATTATATAACATATAACACTATGTCTACAATGAATGTTAAATTTGGGGTGTTAACTATTGGATTAAAAGAAAGAAAAGATATAAAAATATTTTTTGAAGATATAAATAATGATAATGAAGAATTTTATATTAGTATATATAAAAGAATAAAGAATAATAAAATAGTAGATAAGAAGAGTAGGTGAGGTAGTGAATGATTTGTATTTAACAATAGTAATTATTGTTGCTGGGATAATTGAATTAAGTACTTTTGTAAAAGAAAAAAAGATAGAATATAAAATTTTCTCATTCATTATTAGCAGTAGTTATTTTGGAGAAGTTATATTCTATAATATCGTAAAAAATTCTTTGATTTCTACATTAGGTTGTGGGTTTTTTGGAAGTATACTAATTATATGTATCATAGTTCGCTTCTTAGTTAAGAAAAAGGATAAAAAGGAATTATAATTTTATAAAAAGAGACTTGCAATAAATCCATTTTATACTACTTTTTTTTCTGTAAGTATGTTAAAATAAGGATATTTATAAGGAAAAGGAGTGTGGGTTATGGATAACAGGAATTTGGGATTCGGCTTAATGCGTCTTCCCTCATTGGACCCCAATGATGCGGGAAAGATTGATTTAAACCTTACCGAAGCTATGGTAGACGCCTATTTAGAACGAGGATTTCACTATTTCGATACGGCGTGGATGTATTGTAATTTCCAGAGTGAAAATGCAGTCAAAGAAGTGCTGGTTAAACGGCACCCCAGGGACAGCTTTACGCTGACTACCAAACTGCATGCAGGCTTTTTGGAAAAGAAAGAGGACCGGGATAAGATTTTTAATGCCCAGTTGGAAAAGACCGGGGCCGGATACTTTGATTACTACTGGCTTCACGACATTAACGCCCACTCCATTGAAGTCTTTGAAAAACTGGACTGTTTTCAATGGCTTAAGGATAAGAAAAAAGAGGGGCTGATACGCCATATCGGATTTTCCTTTCATGATAACGCCGAGCTGTTAGACGAGGTGCTTAACAGGCGTCCGGAAATGGAATATGTGCAGCTTCAGATTAATTATCTGGACTGGGAGAGCAATGCCATTCAGTCCCACAAATGCTATGATGTGGCGGTAAAACATAATATGCCGATTATTGTTATGGAGCCGGTAAAGGGAGGCACTTTAGCAGCGGTGCCGGAGCAGGTGGAGAAGCTCTTTAAAGACTATAATCCGGAAGCCTCTGTGTCTAGCTGGGCTATCCGCTATGCGGCAAGCCTTCCGAATATCTTTATGGTGCTTTCCGGCATGAGCAATTTAGAGCAGGTGTTGGATAATACTTCTTACATGGCGGACTTTAAGCCGCTGACCGGGGAGGAACATGAGATAATTAAAAAAGCTGTGGATATGATTAACGGGACGATTGCTATACCCTGTACCGGCTGTGAATACTGTATGGCTGGCTGTCCCAGGAAAATCCCCATTCCGAAATGCTTCTCTTTATATAATGCAGACAAACAGGAGGTGGAATCCAAGGGCTGGACTCCTCAGGGGGAATACTATGACAACATGATTAAAAGTACGGGAAAGGCCAGTGACTGCATAGAATGCCGCCAGTGTGAAAATGTATGTCCCCAGCATTTACCGATTGTTAATCATTTAAAAGAGGTTGCCGGATATTTCGGCAAATAGATATGTAAGATGTAACAGGTATTACTTAACAGTATGAATTTGAAAGGAGATTATATGAAACCGAATGTATATTTTTCAAGCACGATTACGCCGGACAAGGTTGTAGAATTATACCAGATGGCAGGAAAAGAACTGCCGGGAAAGGTGGCGATTAAGCTGCATTCCGGAGAGGTTGGCAACCAGAACTTTTTAAAGCCTGAATTTTGGAAACCGGTCGTTGAGCATGTGGGCGGTACCGTAGTGGAATGTAATACGGCCTATGACGGCGGACGCGATACCACAGAAAAGCATTGGAAGACCATAGAGCTTCATGGCTGGAATAAGTATTTCAAGGTGGATTTGTTAGACGCTTCAGGACCGGATTTGGAATTGGATATTCCAAATGGCAGGAAGATTAAGAAAAACTATGTGGGAAAGAATATAGCCGACTATGATTCCCTTCTTGTGCTTTCTCATTTTAAGGGACACCCCATGGGCGGCTATGGCGGGGCGTTAAAGCAGCTTTCGATTGGCATTGCCTCCTCTTACGGCAAGAAATATATTCATGGCGTAGGGGATGTGGATAATTTCTGGGGTTCTGACCACGATTCGTTTCTGGAATCCATGGCGGATGCAGCTTCGTCTGTCGTTGATTATTTTAAGGAGAATATTCTTTATGTCAATGTGATGAAAAATATGTCTGTGGACTGTGACTGCTGCGCTGTGGCGGAGGACCCATGCATGAAGGATATTGGCATACTGGTGTCTACAGATCCGGTTGCCATTGACCAGGCGTGTCTTGATTTGGTGTACAATGCAGTGGAGGATCCGGGACAGGCGCATCTCTTAGAGCGGATTGAGAGCTTAAACGGCGTGCACACGATTGAGGCGGCGGCAGATTTAGGGTTAGGCCAGCGGGAGTATGAATTAATTGTGGTGGATTAGCATTTATATAGGCAGAAAGCCGGATTGAACGCTGTATCAATCCGGTTTTTTTATTTTCATGAAAATGTCGTTTCCTTTTGGGATAAACTATGCTATAATAACTAGTAATCGTGCAAAGGTTTCGGCAAGGGAACCTGGAGGAAAGGATATGCAGATATATGCCAGCTAGTGACAAGAAGAACAAAGGGAATACGGAGCAGGCACGCAGACGGAAAAGAGTCAACCGGATGAAGTCGGTAATCGTATTTCTGGCAATTGTCCTGTTATTTGCCTCGGTTATATTGAATGTTATTCTGGCAGTCAAGGTGTGGAGCTTAGAGAGCCGGATTGATGATTTATATTCAGAGGTGCATATGGAGACAGTGCAAACCTTAACTTAATTAAGATTTGGAGGATAAAATGAGTTTTTTTAAGGATTTCAAAGCAGATTTTTCGCAGGCAATGAATGAACTCATGCCTGACAGCAACGAGATGTATGATGAGGACGAGGTATTAGAGGAACTGAATACCCCGAAGAAGGATAAGACTGCTGCCAAGGCAGAGAAACAGGCGGAACGTCAGGCAAAGCGCGCCGCTAAGGCTAAGAAGAATGAGGAAAAAGAGGAAAAGGAGAACCGCAAGGTCAAGGCGACCAGACCGCCAAAGGAGCTTCCGATTAAGCAAAAGATTGAGGAAGCGCCATCCGGAGAGGATTTGGGAATTGCCCCGGAGGATATGTCCGATCAGATTGATGAATTGTTAGATGCGGAGTTATACAGTGACGAGAGAGACCCGGCGTCTTTATTGCAGGATGATACCGAAGTCAATACCATGGATATGTCTGTGGAAGAGATGTTAAGCCAGTTGGCAGAGAAACATGAGGAAGAAGCCAAAGGGGAACAGATGACCGTAGACGATCTGTTGAACCAGTTAGGAAAGCCTGCGCCTATGGAAGAAGAGGAAGAAGTGGAAGAAGAGCCGGAGGGGACACCGGAAGAAGACGCCCCGGAAGAAGAACAGACAGCTTCCACCGGGCAGGATATGGGATTAGAAGAGCTTTTGGCAAGTATCGGCGCAAAGCAGAGCCAGCCAGCTCCGGAGCCGGAAACGGTAATGGAAGAGGAGCTGACGGAAGAAGCGCAAGAGGCTTTAGCGGAAGAACCGGAGGATTCCGGCGAAGCGCCTTTCGCAGAAGAATCTGTGGATGAGGGAGAAGCTGAGTATGAAGAAACTGAGTATCAAGAAGCAGAATATATAGAGGAAACTGCCGGAGAGCAGGAGGAACCGGCAGAATCCATGGAGACGCTTCCGGAAGAACAGGAAGAAGTGACAGAGGAGGTTGCAGAGTATGCAGCAGAAGAAAAAGAGATTACTGAAGAACCACAGGAGACCGTTAAAGAACCGGAGGAGTATGTGGAGCAAAGTACGGCGGCAGAAGAAGTGGAAGAGATGGAAGAAGTATATGAAGATGAGTCCGCTGCAAAGAGCGCTCAACAAGAAGCTCCGGCGTTCATAGCAGAGGAAGACGAGGATGCCATTCTGACGCAGAAGCTTGCCCAGCTTGCCAATAGTATGCCGGTAAGACCAGCGCAGGCTGCCAGACCTTCGGAACCGGTGGAGACTGTCACGGAACCGGAGATTTCAAAAGAACCGAAGATTCCGGAAGAACCGGAGATTTCAGAGAAGAAGGCGCAGGAAACTGTTACGGAACCCGAGATTTCTAAGGAAGAACCGGAAGAAGAACAATCAGAACATACAAAAGCAGCGACAATAGAGGAAAAGAACGAGACGGCTAAGATGACGCAGCCGGAAATAAAAGAGAATTTGGAGGAGAATCAAATGAGCAAAGAAAATGATGTGATTTCAATCAGTTCTGTGGAAGAGGAAAAGCCAGCAAATGTGAATGACGACCAGTTTGTAGGCGAGCCGGATGATGAGACCACCTATGTGACAAAAGCAACTAAGATTAATGGTGATTTAGAGACCGACGGCTCCATTGACATTATCGGAACCATTACCGGTAATGTAAGCTGTAAAGGCAAGATTGTCATTGGCGGACAGGTAACCGGTAATGTGACTGCGGGAGAATTATACGCAAACAATGCAAGGATTGAGGGAGATATCAAATCCTACGGAAGCGTGAAGGTTGGCGTAGGCTCTATGATTATCGGTAATATTGTCGGGGAGTCTGCGGTAGTTGCAGGAGCCGTCAACGGCGATATTGATGTGAAAGGGCCGGTTATTGTGGATTCTACGGCAGTCATCATGGGTAACATCAAATCCCGTTCTGTTCAGATTAACAACGGCGCGGTAATCGAAGGATTTTGTTCACAGAGTTATTCTGACATAGATGTAAAGAGTTATTTTGCATAATATTTAAGCGCGGGCAGAGGACGGGAATATGGAGAACAAGCGTATTTTATTAAAGCTAAGCGGAGAAGCGCTTGCCGGTGACAAGCGCCAGGGATTTGATGAAAAGACCGTCTTGGATGTGGCAGGACAGGTAAAAAAAGTTGTAGATTCCGGAAAACAGGTGGCAGTGGTGATTGGCGGCGGCAATTTCTGGCGGGGCAGGACCTCAGAACATATGGACCGGGTAAAGGCCGATCAGATTGGTATGCTGGCAACGGTAATGAACTGCATTTACACAGCGGATATGTTCCGCACAGCAGGCTTAAAAACAAGGATTATGTCGCCTTTCGTCTGCGGCAGCATGACGGAATTGTTTAACAAGGATACGGCAGTGCAGGCATTGAATTGCGGGGAAGTGGTTTTCTTTGCCGGAGGAACCGGACACCCGTATTTTTCCACAGATATGTCAACAGTGTTGATGGCGATTGAAATTTCCGCTGATGTAATTTTGTCAGGGAAGGCCATTGACGGCGTCTATGACAGCGATCCGAAGACGAATCCCAATGCGAAGAAGTATGATACCATGCAGATGAAAGAGATTGTGGATAAGCAGTTAGGTGTGATTGATTTAGCGTCGGCTGTACTGGCCATGGAGAATCATATGCCGATGATGTTATTTGGATTGAATGAGCCGGACAGTATTGTAAAGGCATTGACGGGCAGCTTTAGCGGCACCTACATAGAGGCATAGAGGATAGAAGGAGGAACAAAGAATGTTGAAGCAGTTTGAAGAAAAGATGGAGAAATCCTTAGAGAATTTGGAGAATGAGTTTACCAATATCCGGGCCGGACGGGCCAACCCGAACATTTTAAATAAAGTAAAAGTGGATTATTATGGTTCCCCTACTCCTTTACAGCAGGTGGGAAATGTCAGTGTTCCGGAGGCGAGAACCATTATTATCACGCCATGGGAAAACTCCATGTTAAAGGAGATTGAGAAAGCAATCCTGTGTTCAGATTTAGGGCTTACGCCCAATAACGACGGCAAATCCATTATCCTGAATTTTCCGGAGCTTACAGAGGAACGCCGTAAGGAGTTGGCAAAGGATATTAAGAAAAAGGGAGAGAATGCCAAGGTGGCTATCCGCAATATCCGCAGGGACGCCAACGATTACTTTAAAAAGCAGTTAAAGGCTAACGAGATTTCCGAGGATGAGGCAAAGGATTATGAGGATAAGGTGCAGAAGATGACCGACAAATATGTGGATAAGGTAGAGTCTGCAACCGAGGGCAAGACGAAGGAAATTATGACAGTGTAATAATAACAGGCGGCGATAGTACAGGGAGGCAGGTTTGGAGAAGATATTACAGGCAATCCGCGAGGAAAATTTAACGGTTCCTAAGCATGTGGCAATTATCCTAGACGGGAACGGCAGATGGGCAAAGAAGCGCAATATGCCAAGAAATTACGGACATGTACAGGGTTCTAAGACGGTAGAGCAGATTATTGAGGACGGCTATAACATGGGAATTGAATACATTACAGTGTATGCTTTTTCCACAGAGAACTGGAAACGCTCGAAAGATGAGGTAGACGCCCTGATGAAGCTGTTAGCCAAATATCTGGTGGACTGTATCGAGCGTTCTACGAAGAATAACATGCAGGTGCGTGTGATTGGGGATAAGAGCGGCTTAGACCATAAACTGGTGGCAAAGATTAATGAGCTTGAAGAGACTACCCGCAATGCCACAGGACTTAAATTTACCATTGGCATTAACTATGGAGGAAGGGACGAGATACGAAGAGCAGTGACAAAGTTAGCCGGTGAGGTGGCAGAGGGAACGCTTTCTCCTTCGGATATTACGGAGGATTTAATCAGCAGCCGCCTTGACACAGCGGGATTGCCGGACCCGGATCTGTTAATCCGTACCAGCGGGGAGGAACGGTTATCCAATTTTCTGCCATGGCAGCTGGCCTATACGGAATTTTATTTTACGGATGTCTTATGGCCGGATTTTAAGAAAGAAGACCTGCTTCAGGCAATTCGATATTATAATGGAAGGGACCGTCGGTTCGGCGGGGTATAAGGGCATATGAAGGAGCGCTTAATCGGTGGCTTCATCGTTGGTGTTGTCACTTTAGTTGTCTTATTCTGCGGCGGATTAACTGCGGCGGTTATTTTAGCGGCAGTTTCCATAGCGGCCATTTATGAATTTATGAAATTATATAAAATGGAGCAATCGGCTTTTTCAGCGCTGAATTATATTGCCACAGCTGGGGTTTATCTCCTGCTTTATTTTGGGCAGAGTCAATATTTGTTTCCCTTTATTGTGCTTTATATTCTGTTGGCTCTTTCCATATATGTAATCCGTTTTCCCATGTACAAGGATTATCATGTAGAGAAAAGCATATTTGTATTTTTGTATGCGGCTGTATTGCTGTCCTATGTATTTCGGGTGCGGAGCATGGAATCCGGAGCTTTTTATTTTGTGTTTATCCTGATTTCAAGCTGGGGAAATGATATCTGCGCCTACTTTGTGGGAAGCGCCATTGGGAAACATAAATTTTCCCCGAAGGTCAGCCCGAATAAAAGCGTGGAGGGATTTATCGGCGGCATAGGCGGAGCCTTTATACTGGGGTATCTGTACGCCATTGTATTCCGGCAGTTCATTGAGTTTTCACTTTCCCCGCTATACAGCGGCATTATTGCGGCGTTAGGATGTATTCCGGCAGTGATTGGAGATCTGGCGGCATCTGCAATTAAACGGGATAATGAGATTAAGGATTACAGCGATCTGATTCCGGGGCATGGTGGCATGGTGGACCGTATTGACAGCCTGCTTTTTACTGCGCCGATTATTTATTATCTGATTATTCTGTTCAGCATACTATAAGAGGGAGAATGACCATAGGAATATGCCGGCATGCGCTGGCATAAATTTTTAGGAGGATGTCATGAGAAAGGTATCCATATTAGGTTCTACCGGTTCCATTGGAACCCAGACCTTAGATGTGATCAGACACAACGAGGATTTAGAGTTAATTGCTGTTTCTGCCGGGCGCAATATCACCCTGTTGGAAAAGCAGATTCGGGAGTTCCATCCAAAGTTAGCGGCGGTTTGGGGCAAAGACGATGCACAGGCGCTTCAGACAGCGATAGCAGATGTATCGCCTGCCTGTAAGGTAGTCTCCGGCATGGAAGGTCTCATTGAAGTGGCAACGGCGGACCAGGCCGACATTGTAGTGACGGCTGTGGTGGGAATGATGGGAATTAAGCCTACCATTGCGGCAATCCGGGCGGGAAAGGATATTGGCCTTGCCAATAAGGAAACGTTAGTGACTGCCGGGCATATCATTATGCCTATGGCGGAGGAATGTCATGTTTCCATTCTGCCTGTGGACAGCGAACATTCCGCCATTTTTCAATGCCTGAACGGCGAAAAGGGCAACGCCGTTCACAAGATTTTGCTGACTGCTTCCGGAGGTCCTTTTCGGGGAATGACCAGGGAAGAACTTTCCGGCGTCACCTTGGAAATGGCGTTAAAACATCCCAACTGGTCTATGGGAAAGAAGATTACAATTGATTCTGCTACCATGGTAAATAAGGGATTAGAGGTGATCGAAGCCAAATGGCTTTTTGGCGTAGCGCCGTCCCAGATTCAGGTGGTTGTCCAGCCCCAGAGCATCATTCATTCCATGGTAGAGTTTGAAGACGGGGCTGTGATGGCGCAGCTTGGCACGCCGGATATGCGGCTTCCGATTCAATACGCCCTTTACTATCCGAAACGGGTATATTTAGACGGCAAGCGCCTTGATTTTTCGGCTTTGACGGAGATTACCTTCCAGAAACCGGATTTAGAGACCTTCCTCGGACTAAAATATGCCTATGAGGCGGTTGAAACCGGCGGCAGTATGCCAACGGTACTAAATGCGGCAAATGAGTTGGCGGTGGCTAAGTTTCTGAATAAAAAAATCAATTTTTTGGAAATCTATGATATGATAAGAGTATGTATGGACCGTCATCAGGTCATTGAAAATCCTACCGTTGACGAGATTTTAGAGACGGAGCGGTGGGTTTATGAGACGATTGAAAGCAGGTGGACATCATGAATACAATAATTAATGTGATTATAGCTTTGATTGTGTTTAGCGCAATTATTTTCTTCCATGAACTGGGGCATTTTCTGCTGGCTAAGAAGAATGGAATTTATGTCAATGAATTTGCTGTGGGAATGGGACCAACCCTTTTGTCCTATACCCGCAAGGAAACCAAGTATTCGATTAAGCTGATTCCGATGGGCGGATATTGTATGATGCTTGGCGAGGACGAGGATGTGCAGGATGAACATTCTTTCAGTACCAAGCCGGTCTGGGCCAGAATTTCCGTAGTCATTGCCGGACCGCTGTTTAATTTTATTCTGGCGTTTTTGTTAAGCATTGTGCTGATTTCTTTTGTCGGTTACGACTCTCCGCAGATTAGTGATTTTTCTGAAAAAAGCGCGGCGAAAGAGGCCGGGCTGCAGGTTGGAGATGTTATTACCAGTTATAACGGCCACAGGATATATAATTATCGGGAAATTCTTGTATATAACCAGTTTAACCAGTCCGGAGGAGAGGTTACCCTGACCGTCTCAAGGGATGGAAAAGAACAGGAATACCGCTTTCAGCCTACGAAGACAGAAAGCGGTTATGTGATGGGAATCTATTCGGGCGCAAGGCAGAAGGGGAATTTCTTTACCGTCATCAAATATAGTGCCCTGGAACTTCGCTATTACATTAAGACTACCTTTTTGAGCCTGCAATATCTGGTGACGGGACGGCTGGGGCTTAATAATCTGTCCGGTCCTGTCGGCATTGTGTCGATGATGAGCGACACCATAGACGAGGCCAAGGAAAGCGCGGAAGGCAATACTTCCCTTGCTATTATCAATGTGGTGCTGAATATGGTGAATTTCTGTATTTTATTAAGCGCGAATCTGGGCGTAATGAATCTGCTGCCTTTTCCGGCTTTAGACGGGGGAAGGACGCTGATGCTTTTAGTGGAGGCGTTTTTCAAAAAGAAAATGTCTGCCGACAAGGAGGCGTTAGTCAACACCATTGGATTTATGCTGCTTTTGGGATTAATGGTGATTGTAATGTTTCAGGACATCTTCAAGATTATCAAGTAGTGAACGTTCGTGGTAAATGCTATGGAGGAGGTACGGGATATGCGGGAGAGAACAAGGGTAGTTTCCATTGGTGACAGAGTAATCGGGGGCGGCAACCCCATTTTAATACAGTCGATGACCAATACAAAGACAGAGGATGTAAAGGCGACGGTGGAGCAGATTTTAAAGCTGGAAAAGGCCGGCTGCGATATTGTGCGTTCCACTGCCAATAATGAGGACGCCGCCAGGGCGTTTGCCGGGATTAAGAAGCAGATTCACATTCCGATTGTGGCGGACATTCATTTTGATTATCGTCTGGCAATCCTTTCTATGGAGAACGGGGCGGATAAGATTCGTATTAACCCCGGCAATATCGGGGGTCCGGATAAGATTCGTGAGGTGGTCGAGGCGGCGAAGACATACGGGGTTCCTATCCGGGTGGGCGTGAACAGCGGTTCTTTAGAAAAGGAGCTGGTAGAGAAATATAAAGGCGTTACAGCCGAGGGAATTGTGGAAAGCGCATTGGATAAGGTACATATGTTAGAGGAACAGGGATTTGAGGATATTGTAATCAGCATTAAGTCCTCCGACGTCTTAATGTGCGTAAAGGCCCATGAACTGATTGCGCAAAAGACCAGCTACCCGCTGCATGTGGGGATTACGGAGGCGGGAACCCTAATGCGGGGCAACATCAAATCGGCAATCGGCCTTGGACTGATTCTTCATCAGGGAATTGGCGATACCATACGGGTGTCTTTAACCGGCGATCCGGTCAACGAGGTCGTGTCGGCCAAATTAATTTTAAAGACCTTAGGACTTAGGAAAGGCGGTATCGAGGTGGTTTCCTGTCCGACCTGCGGACGGACATCCATTGATTTAATCGGTCTGGCAAACCAGGTGGAAAACCTTGCGGCAGATTATGAGAATCTTAATATTAAGATTGCCGTTATGGGCTGTGTGGTAAACGGACCGGGAGAGGCAAAGGAGGCGGACATTGGAATTGCCGGGGGCAAGGGAGAAGGCCTGCTGATAAAAAAGGGTGAGATTATACGAAAGGTTCCGGAAAATGAACTTTTAAACGCGTTGGAGACTGAATTACAGAATTGGGGATAAATGGGAGCATAGATTATGGCGGATAGAGCAGAAAAGAAAAAATTTTTTGATGTCTTTCCGGGATTTACTTGTCCTGCTGGTTTGGAAGACCTGCTTGAGCAGGTTTTTATTACTGCGGCAACCTTAAAGAAATCAGAAAAGAAACTTAAATTTACCATTGAGAGCAGAAATATCATCGAGAAAAAAGATATATATGCGTTGGAAGAAGCCTTAGGCCAGTTTGTCTCCCAGGGCAGGATGCGGGTAAAGCTGGTGGAACACTATTATTTGTCGGAACAGTATGACGTTGACAAGTTGACGGATTTGTATAAAGACAGTCTGCTTTTTGAGCTGCAACAGGAATCTTCCGTACTTTACCGGCTGGTTAAAAATGCGGAATGGTACATAAACGGCAATATAATCACTTTGACCTTAGACGATAATTTTCTTGCCAAGAACCGTTCCGAGGAGATTAAAAACTATCTGGAGAGCCTTTACCTTGAACGCTTTGGATATGAGATTCAGGTCGGCTTTGATTATACCGAAGAGCAGAAGGAGTCTATCCGGCGCGCCAATGAGCACAAGCTGAATTTAGAGGTGCACAGGATAATGGAGCAGGTGGGGGCCGGACAGGAGAAACAGGACGGTGTTGCTAAAGAGGAAAAGGGCAGCGACGGAACGGCGCATCAAAAAGGGAAAGCGAAGGAGGCAGGAAAAACAGCCCCTAAGCAGGAACAAAAGGCGAGGGATGGCGGCAACCGTCCCGGCGGATATTCCGCATATACGAAGAACCGCATATCTGATCCAGAGGTTATCTATGGCAGAAATGTAGAGGGTGAGGAGATAGTTATCTCTGAGATTACCGAGGGAGTCGGAGATGTTGTGGTGCGGGGACAGATTTTCGAGTTAGAGGAGAGGGAGCTTCGGAACGGAAAGCTGCTGATTACCTTTTCCATTACCGATTTCACAGATTCTATTGGCGGGAAAATATTTGTTTCCAAAGAGGACTGGGATATCTTAAAGGCGGATTTTAAGGCGCAGCAGTTTTACCGGATTAAGGGCGTTCCCGTCTATGACGCCTACGCTAAGGAGATTACCTTGAACAATATCGGCGGAATCAAGGCTATACCGGATTACAGGGAAAAACGGATGGACAACTCCCTGGAAAAACGGGTGGAATTGCATATGCACACAGTCTATAGCGATAATGACAGCGTAGTGGATGTAGGAAAGATTATCGCCCGGGCAAAAGAGTGGGGCCATTCGGCCATTGCCATTACAGACCATGGCGTGGCGCAGGCATTTCCTGTGGCAAATCACTGCATAAAAAAGGACGATCCTTTTAAGATTATCTACGGCGTGGAAGGCTATTTTGTAGATGATTTGAAGGATTTTGTGGTAAGGTCAAAGGGACAGGACTTTGACGGCAGTTTTGTGGTGTTTGACATTGAGACCACAGGGCTGAATCCCAAATTTTGTAAGATTATAGAGATTGGCGCAGTGAAGATTGAGGGCGGAGAGGTGACCGATACCTTTTCCTGCTTTGTAAATCCCGAGATGCCCATTCCCTATCACATTACCAAGCTGACCTCCATTACAGACGATATGGTTTTAGAAGCGGATTCCATTGAGACTGTGTTGCCGGCCTTTTTAGCGTTTGTCGGCGATAGCGTGCTGGTTGCCCACAATGCGGGCTTTGACACAGGATTTATCCGTAAATTTGCCAATGACTTGGGAAGAAAGCTGGAAAATACAATTTTAGACACTATGACGCTGGCTCATGTGTTATGTCCGGAACTTGGAAAATACACATTGGACCGGGTGTGCAAATATTTAAAGATTAAACTGGAAAATCATCACCGGGCCGTAGATGATGCGGCGGCGACGGCAGAGATTTTTAAGCGTTTTATTCCGCTGATGCGGGAACATGGGATTACCAATGTAGATGACCTGAATACTTTTGGTGAGGCTTCGCCGGAGACTATTAAAAAATCCACCAGATACCATGGCATTATCCTCGCCAAAAATGAGATTGGCAGGGTAAACCTAAACCGGCTGATTTCCGAATCCCATGTTAAATATTTTAACAAGCGGCCGATTATGCCAAAGAGCCTGATTAGTAAATACCGGGAGGGGTTGATCTTAGGCTCTGCCTGCGAGGCCGGAGAATTGTTCCGGGCAGTGGCGGAGGATGCTTCGGAGGAGGAGATTGACCGGATTGTGCAGTTTTATGATTATCTGGAAATCCAGCCTATCGGCAACAACGCCTTTATGAAGGGGGAGGACCGGTACCCTGATATCAATACAGACGAGGATTTACAGGAGTTAAACCGCAGGATTGTCAAGTTAGGGGAGACCTATGGAAAGCCTGTAGCGGCCACCTGTGACGTGCATTTTTTAGATCCGGAGGACAGCATTTACCGGGCGGTTTTAATGGCGGCTAAGGGCTTTAAGGATGCGGATAACCAATCGCCTTTATTTTTCCGCACCACAGAGGAAATGCTGAAAGAATTTGAATATTTAGGCAGCGATAAGGCCCATGAGGTGGTGATTGAAAATACCAACCGGATTGCGGATATGATCGAAAAGATTGAGCCGGTCAGTCCGGATAAATGTCCGCCGGTGATTGAGGATTCGGATAATACCCTGCGGAAAATCTGTTATGATAAAGCCCATGAGATTTACGGGCCTAATCTGCCGGAGCAGGTGACCAGTCGGTTAGAAAAGGAACTGACTTCCATTATCGGCAACGGATATGCGGTTATGTATATCATTGCGCAGAAGCTGGTGTGGGATTCCAACGACCATGGTTATTTGGTGGGCTCCAGGGGTTCCGTCGGTTCTTCCTTTGTGGCTACCATGGCGGGCATTACAGAGGTCAATCCCCTGTCCGCCCATTATATCTGTCCCGAATGTCATTATGTGGATTTTGATTCGGATTTGGTAAAGAGCTATTCCGGAAGTTCCGGCTGCGATATGCCGGACCGGGTTTGTCCGAAATGTGGCGCGCCGCTTAAGAAGGAGGGGCATGACATTCCCTTTGAGACATTCTTAGGATTTTACGGGGATAAGGAGCCGGATATTGATTTGAATTTTTCCGGAGAGTATCAGGCCAACGCCCATGCCTATACAGAGGAGCTTTTTGGCAAGGGACACGCCTTTCGCGCGGGAACCATTGGCACCATTGCAGAAAAGACGGCGCAGCAGTTAGTGTATAAATATTATGAGGAGCGAGGGATTCACAAGCGGAAATGCGAGGAACGGCGGATTGCCCTGGGGTGTACCGGAGTAAAGCGGACCACCGGGCAGCATCCGGGCGGTATGGTAGTGGTTCCGCGGGATAGGGAGATTTATGAGTTTACCGCTATTCAGAAACCGGCCAATGATGTGAAGACCAATATTATTACCACGCATTTTGAGTATCATTCCATTGACGCGAATCTGCTGAAGCTCGATATATTAGGCCATGATGATCCCACCATTATCCGAAGACTTGAGGATTTGACCGGCGTAGATGCAAAGACCATTGCCCTAGATGACAAGGAGGTTATGTCCTTGTTCCACAGTCCGGAGGTACTGGGGATTACCCCGGAGGATATCGGCGGGATTCCAACCGGTTCTTTGGGCGTACCGGAGTTTGGCACCGAGTTTGTTATCCAGATGCTGGTGGATACGAAACCGAAGAATTTCTCGGATTTGGTCCGCATTTCCGGGTTATCCCATGGTACGGATGTGTGGCTCGGCAATGCGCAGACATTAATTGAAGAAGGAAAAACAGAGCTTTCCGGCGCTATCTGCTGCCGTGATGATATTATGGTGTATTTAATCCATATGGGATTAGAGCCGGGGCTGGCCTTTAAGATTATGGAGAGCGTCCGGAAAGGCAAGGGATTGAAGCCGGAGATGGAAGAGGAAATGAAGAAACACGACATTCCCGACTGGTACATCTGGTCCTGCAAAAAGATAAAATATATGTTCCCGAAAGCCCATGCGGCGGCCTATGTCATGATGGCATGGCGGATTGCCTGGTTCAAGGTCAATTATCCGCTGGCTTATTATGCGGCATATTTTAGTATCCGGGCAAAGGCGTTTAACTATGATACCATGTGTCGGGGTAGGGAACACTTAGAGCAGTGCATGAAAGAAATTTTGGCAAAGCCCAAGGAGGAGCGCTCCGGCGCAGAGGAGGACGCTCTTAAGGATATGCGGATTGTACAGGAAATGTACGCCAGAGGTTATGAGTTTATGCCCATTGATATCTACCGGGCAGATGACGTCAACTGTCAGGTTATTGACGGAAAGATTATGCCGCCTTTGGATTCTGTGGACGGCGTGGCGGGAATTGCTGCCGCGCAGATTAAGGAGGCGGCTAAGGCGGGACCGTTTATCTCTAAGGACGAGCTGCGGGAGAGGGCGAAGATTGGCAAGTCTACCATAGAAAAGATGAGCCAGTTAGGGCTGCTTGACGGGCTGCCGGAGTCCAGCCAGTTGAGTATTTTTGATTTGTAAAGTATATATTAGTTTTAAACATATGCAGGGTAACGGATTCTACTTCGTTGCCCTGCATACTGGTGGGCAGGAACACGCAGTCTATAAAAAATACACATTTTTCAAAAAAGTGCTTGCTTTTTTATAAAACATTTGCTATACTAAGCAAGTCGCAACGACAAGGCCAATTGGTCAAGCGGTTAAGACGCCGCCCTCTCACGGCGGAAACAGGGGTTCGATTCCCCTATTGGCTGTTTTTGTTTAACTTGAAGTTCTACCTGTAACAAGGTGGGACTTTCTTAATTTACAGGGAAGCGAGGAAAGAAAATGACGATTTATGATGAATTAGTGGCAAGAGGATTAATTGCCCAGGTAACGGACGAGGACGAGATTAAGGATTTGATAAATAACGGTAAGGCTGTATTTTATATTGGTTTTGATCCTACGGCGGACAGCCTGCATGTCGGGCATTTTATGGCGTTGTGTCTAATGAAACGTCTTCAGCAGGCGGGCAATAAACCCATTGCCTTAATCGGCGGGGGAACCGCTATGATCGGAGATCCCTCCGGGCGGACGGACATGCGGCAGATGATGACAAGGGAAACCATTCAGCATAACTGCGACTGTTTTAAGGAGCAGATGAGCAAATTTATTGATTTCTCAGACGGCAAGGCGTTGATGGTAAACAATGCGGACTGGTTGATGGACCTGAATTATATTGATGTGCTGCGGGAGGTAGGGCCGCATTTTTCTGTCAACCGTATGCTGACGGCGGAGTGCTACAAGCAGAGAATGGAGAGAGGGTTAAGCTTTTTAGAGTTTAACTATATGATTATGCAGAGCTATGATTTTTATGCCCTGTTCCAGAAATACGGCTGCAACATGCAGTTTGGCGGAGACGACCAGTGGAGCAATATGCTGGGGGGAACGGAGTTAATCCGGAGAAAGTTAGGGAAAGATGCTTACGCGATGACCATTACCCTGCTCTTAAATTCCGAGGGCAAGAAGATGGGAAAGACGCAGTCCGGCGCAGTATGGCTTGATCCGAAGAAGACATCGCCCTTTGATTTTTATCAGTACTGGAGAAATGTGGGTGACGCGGATGTGCTGAAATGTATCCGTATGCTGACCTTCCTGCCTTTAGAGCAAATTGACGAGATGGATAGCTGGGAGGGCAGCCAGTTAAATCAGGCAAAGGAAATTCTTGCCTATGAGCTGACGAAGCTGGTTCATGGAGAAGAGGAGGCGGTAAAGGCACAGGAGAGCGCCAGAGCCTTATTTAGCGGCGGCAATGCAGCCAATATGCCTACCACTACCCTGACTGCGGCAGATTTTAACGAGGAGGGAAAATTAGGCGTCCTTGACTTAATGGTAAAGGCGGAGCTTGTCACCTCCAAGGCAGAGGCGAGACGGGCGGTACAGCAAGGCGGCGTGACCGTAAACGGGGAAAAGGTCAATGATCCTTTTACCGCCTATGTGATAGAGGATTTTGCAGAGGACTTTGTGTTGAAACGCGGAAAGAAGAATTTCCGAAAGATTGTGGTGGAATAAAGACCTGTAAAGGGACCCATCCGCATTGTGGGAGCTTTTGAAGGATATGCGTTCTTAAGACGGGAATTTGAGGAAAAGTGTGGTGACAGGATAAAGTATTGTTACCAGAATAGTTTCCAGGGAGATAAAAATTATTATTATCTCCCTGGTTTTTATATCAGGTAAGCTCTGCAATCTTGCTCACGCCCACATAAATCTGGGAAATCTTATACCATGTAGGATAGTCTACAATTCCGGTTGCAGGCAGGTTAAAGATGGACTGGAACTGCCGGACAGCGGCCTGCGTTGCATTCCCATATATGCCGTCAACGGCAATGGTGGGAATGGAGGGATAATTTTTGGCAATCCGGTTTAGCTGTTCCTGAATCATACGCACCTTGTCGCCTGTGGAGCCGTTGGATAAGTCGTATCCCGGCCAGGAGGAAGGAATACCGGAGATTTGTTCGGCTTCGTTGATATACATATCGTCACCGTAATAGTTCCGTATAATTTCAATGGCGGTGTACCCCTGGTCGCCTAAATATTTGGAACCCCACTGGCTCATCCAGTTCGGACAGGTAACGCGCTTGCCGTCGCAGTATTGGGTGAGAATGGGCTGCGCCACATTGGGGCGGGACAGGTAGTTGGCAAATATCCGGTCAACGGTCTGGGAAATGTTTTCATACACCGTTTTCTGATATATCCATTTATGGTCAAAGGCTGTAGAGCTGGTTATGGTAAAATCATAGCCCTTGCCCCGGTACCACTCTGTATATACCCGGTTTAAGGTAAAGGAGATAATGGCAAGGATATTGGCGATAATGGTCTCCTCCGGCCAGGTGGCGTATATCTCGCAGGAGGCCACATTCTTGATATAGTCTTTATACGGGATATAATAATCTGTGGCTGTGGTGTCCGTAGGGGCGCCGTCGTGGACCACAATATATTCCGGAACTACTACCTTGCTCAATACAATTTCGCCGCTTTCCGTTATGGGTTTAATCTCTGCCTCGGCAATCTTCGGAGGATAGTATTCCCACAGGGTATGGCCGCCGATAATGGTAGGATTGTAGTTGTCATTGCTTGTGGCGCTGGGATTCATGCGGATATTTTGCAGACCCAGTTCTCCGGAAAGAATCTGCACGCCGGTAATAATCGCATCATCATACCCCTCCGCCGAAACTTTAATGTTATATTCGCTGTAGGGCTGGTTGTCGGTGGGATTCATGGAATATTCCAAGGGGGGAGCCGCAAGGGCAACAGAGGCCGTTTTTCCGTCTGCATTGGTTTCAATCTGTTCGATGGTCTGGTTGGGATTGCCTGTGCTTGCAATTTCAATCCGGGCATTTTGTACGGGTATCTGGTTATTTTCCGATATGGCGTTGATTTGCAGATATCCGGTATCAATGTTATCCTGGGTTGCTTTTAAAGCTTTTCTGTCATTCATATTAAATCCTTTCCTTGCACAACACAAAAAAGCATATTTTTATTAGGATATGCAGGACAGGAGGAAAAGGTGCCGGACACACAAAAAAAAGAGGGTGAAAGGCCCTCCTTTTAGCTTCTGTGCTCGATATCCGTATACTCTTTATGCACCCCGACAAATTTGTAGGCCGGGCGGATGATTTTTCCATGGTTTACCAGTTCCTCCAGACGGTGGGCGCTCCAGCCGGAAAGTCTGGATATGGCAAAGATAGGCGTAAACAGCTCTCTGGGGATTCCCAGCATGGTATAGACCAAGCCGCTGTAAAAGTCCACATTTGCGCAGACCGGCTTAAAGAGCCGCCTTTTTTTGGCAATCAGCTTGGCGGCGATTTCCTCCACCGAGCAGTACAGATTAAATTCTTTCGTCATGTTTTTTGCCTCGCTTAAATGCAGGGCGTATTTCTTGAGGATGACCTCTCTCGGGTCGGAATCCGTATAGACCGCATGGCCCATGCCGTATATCAGCCCGGAGTGGTCAAAGACCTCGCCGTTTAATATTTTTTCCAGATAATTTTCAATTTCCTCCGTATTCTCCCAGTTTGTAACATTGGCTTTGATATCGTCAAACATTTCCTGCACCTTCAGATTGGCGCCGCCATGCTTCGGCCCTTTCAGGGATGCGATGGAGGCTGCGGTAGCGGAGTAGGTGTCGGTTCCCGAAGAGGTCACGACATGATTGGTAAAGGTGGAATTATTACCGCCGCCATGCTCGGCGTGCAGCACCAGACAGATATCTAATACCTTTGCCTCTAACTCCGTAAATTTGCCGTCCGGACGGAGCATTTGCAGAATGTTTTCCGCAATGGACATCTCCTTGTTGGGATTGCGGATGATTAGGGATGTCTCCCGGTTAAAGTGCATGTGCGCATGATAGGCGTAGACGGAAATCAAGGGCATTTTGGCAATTAACTGTAAGGACTGCATCAGCACGTTGGGAATCGAGATGTCGTCCGGGTTGCTGTCGTAGGAGTAAAGGGTAAGCACGCATTTTTGCAGGGCGTTCATAATATTTGCGGAGGGCTTTTTCATAATCACATCCCGCACAAACTGATTGGTCAGCTCGCTTAAGCTGGATAAAATGCCGATAAACTGCTCTAACTGTCTTTTGCTTGGCAGTTCTCCAAACAGCAGGAGATAGGTCGCCTCCTCAAAAGCGTAGCGCTTTCCCTTATGTCCTTTAATCAGATCGTACACATTATAGCCCTGATAAAAAAGCTGGCCGTCGGAGGGAATGGGGCGTCCGTCCTCAATCCGGTAGGACAGCACATCTGCAATCTCCGTAAGGCCCGTTAATACGCCCTTGCCGTTGCTGTCGCGCAGTCCCCGCTTCACGTCATATTCCGTATAAAGCCCTAAGTCAATCTCGCCGGAAATTAAGCAGTAATTTACCAGTTCATTGAAATTACCGGTCTGGGTGGCGGATAAGGCCATCATGTCTTTTTGGTTGTTCATATGTATCACCTTCCATTTCTATATTCGCAAAGAGAAAGACACTGATCACGATTCCGTCTTCGCAATCAGTGTCCCGCTGTCTCATCAAACATTCACAATCCCATCATAGGATATTTTTTGATGTTATACAAGAAAAACTTTATAACTTAGACAAAAACAGAATATTATTAATCATTTTCCCATTGCACATTAATAAAATAAAGCATAAAGCCCACAAACATACCGCCTAACACATTACCGATTGTCACCGGAATAAAATTGTGGAGCACGCCCGTAATGTTTAAGGCGTCCAACTGGGCCGCGGTAATCCCGTAAAGTTCTTCGGCTTTTAAAGTATATGCGGGATTGCCTGCCGCAATGATACCTAATGGAATATAGTACATATTGGCTACTACATGCTCAAAGCCGTTGATGATAAAGGCAAAAATGGGAAACCAGGTAGCCATAATCTTACCGGCTGCGTCCTTGGCCGCCGCCCCTTTTAAGATAGCCATGCATACCAGAAAATTACATAAAAACCCGGAGGTAATCCCCCGGAGCGGGGTAATCGTAGCCTTATCCAAGGCAATCTTGATTGTGTATGCCCCAAGGGCGCCGTCGCTGTAATTTAAGTTGCCGCTTAAGTAGACCAGCACATCGATTATCAGGGAGCCGACGAGATTGGAAAAGAATACAATAATCAGGTTACGAAGCAATAACCGTATCCGTATCCGCTTGTCAAGCGTTGCCATAACCATAAGGCAGTTACCGGTAAAAAGCTCGCCGCCCACTAATACAATCATCAAAAGTCCGATGGGGAATATACATCCGGACAGGGTTTTGGCAAGCCCTAAATTCGTGATGGTATGAGTGGCAGTATTGCTGGTAACGCCGCCCACGCCGATAAACATTCCTGCTAAAATTCCCATGGCAATCATCTTGGAAAGCCCCATGTTGGCTTTCTTCACTGCGTTATCCATATTGGAATCCACAATCTCCCTGGGGGTATTCATAATTTGCATTTTTGGCATATTGTTCTCCTTTTTTGAAGCCTTGTTATCATGTTCCTTTGTACGGCTAATACAGCCCGTCAGGCGTGTTGCAGCTTCCTGCCGTATTCCGGTACCGTCTGTATACAGTTTATCGGAAACCGGACAGGAAAGCAATAATATTTATAAAATTTTTATTGAAAGCTGGAAATCAGGGGTGTATAATAAATGCGTTTAGTTTCTGTTTACGCAAAATGCGGAGATAGAACATTTTTTATGGAAGAAAAACAAAGGATGTGGAGGATGAGACATGGAAGAGAACGAAAAGAAAAGCGGTGGCTGGCGCACAAACAAGTGGTTTCGCGCCGCCATACCGGCGCTGCTTTTGCACTGTAGTATCGGTACCGTATACTGCTGGTCAATTTTTAGTCAGGAGATTGCAGACTACATAGGATTTTCCAAAGGAGCAACAGAGTGGGCATTCAGCTTTGCTATCTTTTTCCTTGGTATGTCGGCAGCCTTTTTGGGAAATGTGGTGGAAAAGGATATCCACAAGTCTTCCCTGATTGCGGCAATCTGTTTCGCTTTAGGTATGGCTGGAACCGGATTTTTTATCTATTACGGCGGACAGCATCCCAGTACAGTTTTATCTTTAGTGGGAATCTATATCTGTTACGGATTTATCATGGGTATCGGACTTGGAACCGGATATTTGTCCCCGGTTAAGACGCTGATGCTTTGGTTTGAGGACAGGAAAGGTCTTGCTACCGGTCTGGCCGTTGCAGGATTTGGCGCAGCCAAGGCGATTGCAAGCCCGATTATGCAGGCAATGTTAGACGGCTTAGGCGACGGCGGCATCTATAAGATGTTCTGGATTTTAGCCTGCGTCTACTTTGTTATGATGTTTGTGGGCCACCTGCTGTTAAAGAAGCCGGAGGGCTGGCACGAGCCGCAGACAAAGGAAAAAGGACAGAGCATTATGTCTGTAATTAAGACAAAGCCGATTTCCAATTACATCGGTATCTGGCTGATGTTTTATATCAATATCACCTGCGGCCTTGCATTGATTTCCCAGGAGAAAATGATTGTAAAATGTATCGGTCTTGCCAGCGTGGTTGGTATTATCTCTACGATTTCCGCTATTTTCAATGCGGGAGGCCGCCTGGGATTTTCCGCATGGGCGGACACCATGAAGGATAGAAATACCATTTACAAATTGATTTTTGCGCTTTCCATTATCTTTACGGCAATCATCATTGTAACGAACGGTATTGAAAACGGAGAGGGCAATACGCTGCTTACCATTTTGGTACTTTGCTTAATCTTTGTTGTAAATGCAGGCTACGGCGGAGGATTTTCCAATGTGCCGACGCTGCTTTCCGACCATTACGGCATGGGCAGCATCAGTGCAATCCATGGTCTTACCCTGTCTGCATGGGCTTTTGCGGGACTGACCGGTAACCAGATGGCAACCTGGATTGTCAATCATTTTGGAGAACCTGTGATGATTCATGATGTTGAGGTCAATCCGGTAGGATATCAGCATGTGTTATATGCAACCATTGTGCTGTACATCATCGCATTAATCGTATGTCTGGTTTTGGTAAGGCCTACGGATAAGGCGTTGGCAGCAAAACAGGAAAAGAAACAGAAGGCAGAGGAGAAAAAGGCGGCTGCCGAGGAAAAGACGGAAGAATAATTTCTAAGATATGTGGATATAACCATAAGGACTGCTATGGAGAACCTGCTTTCCCCATAGCGGTCCTGTTTTATTTATTTTTGTGGGATTTGTTTTATTTATTCCTGCGGGGATTTCATTTGTCAAAACAGGCTTTTTGTGATATAGTAAATAAGTTGTGTTATGCTTATCTGAACCAGAGTTGAGAATGGAGGTATGCTTATGCCGGAAATGACAAAGATTGCGTTAGACGCTATGGGCGGTGACAATTCGCCGGGAGAAATGGTGTTAGGCGCCGTTAATGCGGTGAAGGAAAAAGAAGGATTATTTGTATATATCGTGGGACCGGAAGAAAGGCTTAAGGCGGAGCTTGCCAAATATGAGTATCCGGCGGACCGGATTGAGATTGTTCATGCGCCGGACGAGATTACCTGTCATGATTCGCCGGTCAACGCAATCCGGCAGAAAAAAGAATCCTCCATGGTGAAGGCTCTGCGCATGGTAAAGGAGGGGCAGGCAGACGGCTTTGTATCCTCCGGCAATTCAGGGGCAATTTTAGTAGGCGGGCAGGTTTTAGTCGGCAAGATGAAGGGGATTGAACGCGCTCCCTTAGCGCCGGTTATGCCTACCATGAACGGAGTTTCCCTGTTGATTGACTGCGGCGCTAATGTGGACGCTAAAGCCAGCAATCTGGTACAGTTTGCAAAGATGGGTTCCATTTATATGGAGCATGTTATCGGGGTTCCCAATCCCAGGGTGGCGATCGTCAATATCGGCGCCGAAGAGGAGAAGGGAAACGCCTTGGTAAAAGAGACATTTCCACTCTTAAAGGAGTGCAAGGATATCAATTTCATTGGCAGTATTGAGGCAAGGGATTTTCCTTATGGCGCGGCTGACGTAGTAGTTACGGAGGCGTTTGTCGGCAATGTCATGTTAAAGCTTTCCGAAGGGTTAGCCTCCGGATTGATTCAAAAGATAAAAGAGGGCCTTACCTCCACGCCAATCTCTGCTTTCGGGGCGGCGTTAGCAAAACCGCAGCTTAAAAAGATGCTGAAAATCTTTGATGTTACCCAGTATGGCGGCGCGCCTTTGTTGGGCTTAAACGGCTTAGTGGTAAAAATTCATGGCAACGCCACCAACAAGGAGGTTAAGAACGCCCTGTTTCAGGTGGGTACTTTTAAGGAACAGGATATTAACGGAAAGATTAAGGAATATCTCTTAGGAGAGTAATGGAGAACAGTTTGTATGTTGAATTATGACGAGGGAAAAATTGAACAGAGCATACAGTACGAATTTCAGGATAAGAATTTAATCAGGCAGGCATTTTCCCACAGCTCTTTTATTAACGAGATGAAGAGGAAGGGAATGGAGAGCTATGAGCGTCTGGAATTTTTGGGAGATGCGGTATTAGAACTGATTACCAGTGAATTTTTGTTTGAGGAATACCGGAATTTACCGGAGGGCAAGCTGACAAAGCTAAGAGCCTCTATCGTCTGCGAGTTTACCCTGTCCAGTGTGGCAAAGCAGCTTCACTTTGGGGATTATGTATTGCTGTCAAGAGGTGAGGAGCTTACCGGCGGAAGGAACCGAAATTCCATACTCTGCGATCTGTTTGAAGCGGTATTAGGCGCCATTTATTTAGACGGCGGCATGGAGGCGGCAAAAAAGTATGTTCACACCTTTTTGCTGACGGATATTGAGCATAAGACATTGTTCTATGACGCCAAGACGACTTTGCAGGAGATGGTGCAAAAAGACGGCAGGGGAGTTGTCACCTACGAGCTGATAGAGGAAAAAGGGCCGGACCACAATAAGATATTTGTGACGGCGGTTTTGGTAGACGGGGTAAGCCTTGCCACAGGCGAGGGGACTTCAAAGAAAAGCGCCCAGCAGATGGCCGCGTACAGGGCAATTTTAGCGCTTCAGGGCAACCATACGGAGGATTAAGGAAATGTATTTAAAGAGTATAGAGGTATATGGATTTAAATCCTTTGCCAACCGGATTATATTTGAATTTAATAAGGGCATTACCGGAATTGTTGGGCCTAACGGAAGCGGCAAGAGCAATGTGGGCGATGCGGTCCGCTGGGTATTAGGCGAGCAGAGCGCCAAGCAGCTTCGCGGGGCCAAGATGGAAGATGTTATTTTCTCCGGAACAGAACTTCGGAAACCCCATGGTTCCGCCTATGTGGCGATTACCCTTGACAACAGCGACCATTCCCTGCCTGTGGATTACGAGGAAGTCACTGTGGCGAGGAGGGTATACCGTTCCGGTGAAAGCGAGTATCTGATTAACGGGAATGTCAGCCGGTTAAAAGACGTTCATTCCCTGTTCTTTGATACCGGTATCGGCAAGGAGGGTTACTCCATTATCGGGCAGGGCCAGGTGGAGCGGATACTGTCCGGCAAGCCGGAGGAGAGAAGGGAGCTTTTTGACGAGGCTGCCGGTATTGTGAAATACAAGAAAAATAAGGCGGCAACCGAGAAATCCTTAGAGGCGGAACGGGAGAATTTAAACCGGGTAAACGACATTTTAGCCGAGCTAGAGCGGCAGGTGGGCCCCTTAAAGCAGCAGTCCGAGGTGGCAAAAAAATATCTGGTGTACAAGGGGGAACTAAAACGTTTCGACGTCAATGTGTTCCTGATGGAAAATGAAAAGTTAGAGCAGGACTTAAAGGATAAAGAGGAAAAATTACATATTGTCAACGAGGACAGCGAGCGTTTAAAGGCTGAGTTTGAGGAGACCAAAAGCGAATATGAGCGCATGGAGACGGTTTTAGAGGAATCTGCCCGTACCATTGAGGACGACCGGAACCGGATACACGAATTAAAGCTGAATGCAGAGCGGAACGAGGGCGAGGTCAACGTCTTAAAACAGCAGATTTCCAACGCCAAGTCCACAGACATTCATTTGAGCGAGCAGATTGACCGGATTAACCAGTCCTTGGCTTCCCAGGAAAAGGAAAAGAGGGAATTTCAGGAGAAGAAGGCGGCCTTGGATGAAAAAATGGACAGCGCTGATGATGTGGTGGATGAAGCCCAGGCAGTAAGCCAGGCCATTGAGGAGGAGATTGCCGGACTTTTAGAGGAGATTGAAAAGAGCAAGGCAGATATCATTGAATACTTAAATGACGACGCCAATTTAAAGGCAAAGGTCGGAAGATACGACACCATGCTCGAAAACATCAGCTATCGGAAAACCCAGCTAAACCAGCGGTTTTTACAGTTCAAATCCGACGAGCTTAAGGATAAGGAGGAATATGAAAAGCACAATACCTCCCTTGCCGAAATCGAGAAGACGGTTGCGGAAATTCTGGAAAAATTAGAAGATACGGACGCTAAACTTGACAAAAATACCATTGAAACCAATGAAAATAAACAGCGTTTATCCGGCGCAAACAATGAGTACAGCAGCGTAAAATCCAAGTTAGAGGCTTTGCGGAATATCACTGAACGCTATGACGGGTACGGCAATTCCATTAAGCGGGTTATGGAGCAGAAAAGCAGCAATCCGGGAATTGTCGGCGTTGTTGCAGATATTATTCAGGTCAATCAGGAATATGAGATTGCCGTTGAGACCGCCCTTGGCGGAAGTATTCAGAATATTGTAACGGATAACGAAAATACGGCTAAGCGCCTGATACAGTTTTTAAAGAAAAATAAATTTGGACGGGCGACCTTTCTTCCCTTGACTACAATCGGCGGAAAATACAGCGAATTTAACAACAAAGAGGCGTTAAAGGAGCCGGGCGTCATCGGGCTTGCCAAGGATTTGGTAAAGGTCCATGACAAATACAGCGCTGTGACAGACCATTTACTTGGAAGAATCTTGGTAGTCGATACCATTGACCATGCCATTGCAGTCAATAAAAAATACCACCAGAGCCTGCGGATTGTTACCAAGGAAGGGGAACTGCTGACGCCGGGCGGCGCCATGACAGGCGGGGCCTTTAAAAATTCCTCCAATCTGTTGGGCCGGAAACGGGAGTTGGACGAGCTTACCAAGGAACTGGCGGAGATTAATAACGAGATTGCCAATGCCACCAAAGAGGAGAGCGAACTCCATGAGGTGCGGGAGCAGTTAAAGCATACCAAAGAAGATTTAAATTTAAAGCTACAGGAGCTTTATTTACAGAAAAATACAGTATCCATAAGCATTGAGCAGGTTTCCAAAAACCTTGCGGAGACGGCGAACGCATTTGCTTCAGTGAATAAGGAGAGCAAGGAGTTAGAGGCTCAGATTGAGGAGATTAACCAGAATAAAAATGAGCTTTACGACAATCACAAGCAGGCGGAGGCGGCAAAGCAGGCGTTAGAGGAACGGATTACCGCGCTAGAGGAGCAGGCGGCCGCAAAAAGAGAGGAACTTAAGAAGTCCAATGAGCGGGTTTCCGAGCTCATGATTGAGTTTAATACCATTAAGCAGCAGGATGATTTCTTAATCGAGAATTTAAGAAGAATCAGGGTAGAAGAGGGGAAACTGAAAGAAGAGTTAGAGCTTTACCGTTCCCAGATGAGCAATTCCGGCAAGGCTGTAGAGGAGTTAGTGGGTAAGATTAACCAGTTCAACGCCCTTATCGAAAAAGACCGGGAAGAGATTGTCCGCTTAGAGGAAAATCTGCAAAAAGCGGTGGCCGAAAGAGAAGAATTAAATGCAAGGCATAAGGAATTTTTCGGCAGACGGGAAAAGTTAAATGAGGAGATTACAGGATTGGATAAGTCAGCATTCAGGCTGTCTGCCCAAGTGGAGAAGTTAAGCGAACAGGCGGATAACTTAAGCCGGTATATGTGGGAGGAATATGAGCTTACTTATCAGTCTGCCATGGAGTTAAAGGACAATACCTTGAATGACTTAGACGCCCTGAAACGGGAGGTATCCCAAGTCAAGGCAAAGATTAAATCCTTAGGGGATGTAAATGTCAATGCCATTGAGGATTATAAGATGGTGTCCGAGCGTTATGAGTTTTTAAAGGGACAGCATGACGATATTGTAAAGGCGGAGACCAACCTGATGCAGATTATCGCCGAGTTGGATACGGCTATGCGGACGCAGTTTGAGGAGAAATTCCGGGAAATCCAGGTGATGTTTGACAAGGTGTTCCGAGAGCTTTTTGGGGGCGGCAAGGCCACCTTAGAGTTGGTCGAGGACGAGGATATCCTAGAGGCGGGAATCCGTATTATTGCCCAGCCGCCGGGAAAGAAACTGCAAAATATGATGCAGCTTTCCGGTGGAGAGAAGGCGCTTTCCGCCATTGCCCTGCTGTTTGCCATTCAGAGCTTAAAACCGTCTCCGTTCTGTCTGTTAGACGAGATTGAGGCGGCCTTAGATGACTCTAATGTTACCAGATATGCCAGATATTTAAATAAACTTACCAAAGACACCCAGTTTATTGTCATTACCCACAGAAAGGGGACTATGGAGGCGGCGGATGTGCTTTACGGTATCACGATGCAGGAAAAGGGTGTGTCTACGCTGGTGTCCGTCAATCTGATTGAGAATGAGTTAGAGGATTAATAGAGTAATAAATGCGAAACGCGTTTAGGACTTTGAGGGTTGTATGGATGGAACATTACCAACGCAGGTGCGCTTGCGCTTATTTATACACGCAGCGGCACATAAGGCGCTGCTAAAGCACCGCCTAAGTGCCGGCGTGCATAAAAAAACCTGCTTATGGTAATTGTTTCATCCATACAACGCCATATAGTTTCTTGAGCGTTTCGCGGGGATTGGATGAGTTTAAGATATAAAAGTCATCATTATGTGAGATGGAGAGTAGATAAGGGAAAGGAGCGCGTTATGTTTGATTTTTTTAAGAAGAATAAGAAAGAACAGCCGGAACTTGCAGAAGATGCGGAAGTAAATGCAGATGAGGCCACAGTTGAAGGTCGTGATTCTGACACAGCGGCAGAAGATACAGAAGCGGAAACAACAGCCGTTGAAGATACAGGAGCCGGACAGGAGGATGAAAACGACGCGGCAATGAATAAAACGGCGGAAAATGAGGAAGAAAATCCCGCTACCGAGGGTGCGTCTTCTTCTGGGGAAACAGCACCGGAAGAAGCAGTAGCAGATGAACCGGCAGAGGAAGAAACGGTAAAAGAAAAGGGATTTTTCAGCCGTTTAGTGTCCGGTCTGACCAAGACCAGAGACAGCATTAACGCCAGCTTTGATAATCTGTTCAAGGGCTTTTCCTCTATTGATGATGATTTCTATGACGAGCTGGAAGAAACGCTGATTATGGCGGATTTAGGCTTAGACACGACAGAGCGGATTATTGAGGACCTGCGGGGAATGGTTAAGAAAAACCATATTCGGGAGGTGGAGGAATGTCGGGAGTTAGTCATTAATATAATCAAGGAGCAGATGTTGGTTGAGGATTCTGCCTATGATTTTGAAGACCAGAAGTCGGTTATGTTAATTATCGGCGTCAACGGCGTGGGGAAAACCACTTCCATAGGAAAATTAGCGGCCCAGTATAAGAGCCGGGGCAAGCGGGTTATGATGTGCGCGGCAGATACCTTCCGGGCTGCGGCTATCGACCAGCTTAAGACCTGGGCCAACCGGGCAGGGGTGGAGATTATTGCGCAAAATGAAGGCTCCGATCCGGCGGCGGTTACTTTTGATGCGGTAAAGGCGGCTGCCGCAAGAGATGTGGATATTCTGCTGATTGATACGGCGGGACGTCTCCATAACAAGAAAAATCTTATGGATGAGCTGGCTAAAATGAAACGGATTATTGAGAAGGAATACAGCGAAGCTCATTTAGAGACCTTAATCGTATTAGACGGCTCTACCGGACAGAACGCTTTAGAGCAGGCCAGACAGTTCAGCAATGTAACCCAGATAGACGGCATTATCCTGACAAAACTTGACGGAACGGCAAAGGGCGGTATTGCCATTGCCATTCAGTCGGAATTAAATGTTCCGGTAAAATATATCGGTGTGGGTGAGCAGATTAACGACTTACAGAAATTCAATCCCGAAACCTATGTCAACGCATTGTTTGCGGATATGGACACCCGGACGGATATTGAGATACTCATACCGGAAGAGTGATAGATACAGAGGGGATAACAGATTATAGCAAAGGACTGGCAGATATCAGATAAAATCGGATATCGAGGATACGAAGCCAATACCGAGCGGGTAACGGATAGTAAAGACAGGAATAGCCGATACCAGTATAAGACATACGGCATTTACATAAAAATAAGGACAACATGATAAAGGAGGATACAGGATATGTTGACCATGGAGAAATTTGAGGAAGCCTATAACACAGTGCAGAAGGTAGTGCACCAGACCAAGCTGGTCTACAGTGATTTTTTCAGTGAGCAGAGCGGAAATAAGGTGTATTTCAAGCCGGAAAACCTTCAGGTGACCGGCGCATACAAGATTCGCGGCGCTTATTATAAGATTTCCACCCTGACAGAAGAAGAAAGAAACCGGGGACTGATTACCGCCTCTGCGGGAAATCACGCCCAGGGTGTGGCTTTTGCGGCAAAGGCTTATGGGGTAAAGGCCACGATTGTCATGCCAACCACCACTCCGCTGATTAAGGTAAACCGCACCAAATCCTATGGCGCAGAGGTAATCCTTTACGGTGATGTGTATGACGAGTCCTGCCAGTATGCCCTGGAAATGGCAGAGGACAAGGGCCTTACGTTTATTCATCCCTTTGATGACTTAGATGTGGCCTGCGGACAGGGTTCCATTGCCATGGAGATTATCAAGGAGCTGCCGACAGTAGACTATATTTTAGTTCCCATTGGCGGCGGCGGACTGGCTACCGGCGTGTCCACCCTGGCTAAAATGTTAAATCCCCATATCAAGGTTATCGGCGTGGAACCGGCAGGGGCCGCATGTATGAAGGAATCTCTGAAAAACGGGAAAGTTACCACTCTGCCTATGGTGGATACCATTGCAGACGGTACGGCGGTAAAGACGCCGGGAAGCAATATTTTCCCATACATTCAGGAAAATATAGACGAGATTATCACTGTGGAGGACAGTGAGTTGATTGTGGCATTTTTAGATATGCTGGAAAACCATAAAATGCTGGTGGAAAATTCCGGACTGCTGACAGCGGCAGCCGTAAAGCATCTGCCCTTTAAGGATAAGAAGGTGGTCAGCATTTTGAGCGGCGGCAATATGGATGTGATTACCTTTGCCTCTGTGGTACAGCATGGACTGATTGCCAGAAGCCGGATTTTTACGGTTTCCGTTCTGTTGCCGGACAAGCCGGGCGAACTGATGAATGTAAGCTCCATTATTGCGGAATTGCAGGGAAACATTATCAAGCTGGAGCATAACCAGTTTGTGAACTTAAACCGGAATGCGGCAGTGGAGCTGATTATTACCATGGAAGCCTTTGGACCGGAGCATAAGGAGCAGATTATCCATGTGCTGGCGGAGAAGGGCTACCGTCCGATGGAGAAAAATCCAAAAAGCATTTATTAAAAGAAAGCAATGCATAAATGAAATACAGGGGAAGGAATATGGCACATGAAATCACAGAAGGAATGTCGGAATGAGGATATGATTGGCGCGGCGGTGGATTTAGGCTCCACCACGATCGCTGTGTCCTGCGCAGAGCTTACCTCCCGAAACGAACTTGCGTCCTTTTCCTTTCCCAATCCACAGTCCACATATGGCGCAGATGTGATGACGAGAATCCGCCATTGCATGGAGGACAAAGAGGCCGGAATACAGATGGCGGAACTGGTAAAAAAGGCATTGGAAGAACAGTTAAGAAAGCATCTTGGGGCCGCCATAGACCGGCTTTGCAGGGTGGTAATCAGCGGTAATACGGTTATGCTGCACATTTTAAGGGGGATGTCTGTAAAAGGGCTTGCTGCGGCGCCCTTTTCTCCTGTGGATATAGAATACGGGGAAGATACGATAAGCCGGGAGGGAGGGCATAATTTTACTGTGCTGTATCCGCCGGGCTTTTCTGCCTTTGTGGGCGCAGATATCCTGTCCGGGGCGGCTTATCTTAAAATGGGACAGACCTCCGCCTATGACCTGTTGGTGGATTTAGGCACCAATGGGGAGCTGTTGTTAATCAACGATAAGGCCGGTTACGGCGCCTCCACCGCCTGCGGTCCGGTGTTCGACCATGCCGTTGCCGGGGCAGCCTACGGCAGCGAGTGCATAAGAGCGGTTGCCGCCTGTATCAAAAGGGGATTAATTAACAGCGAAGGCGTAATCAGGGAACCCTATTTTGACAGGGGAATAGAGATTGACAAAGGCTTTGTCATCCGCCAGCAAAATGTGCGGAATTTCCAGCTTGCCAAGGGGGCGGTCTATGCCGGCATTTCCTGCCTGATGCAGCGGGCGAAAATAACGGCGGAAGACATCGGCAATGTATATATCAGCGGCGGCCTTGGCTTTTATATGGATATCCGGGACGCCTTTACGGTAAAAATGCTGCAAGAGGAGATGAAGGGGAAAATCAAGGTAAGCGGCAACACTTCTTTAAAGGGAGCGGAAACGCTGCTGCTTTTAGAAGGCGGGGAGAGACAGAACCTGCTGTCTTATTATGCGAAGCTTCGGAACCGGACACAATGTTATGAACTTGCGGATTTGCCTGAATTTCAGGATATCTATATGAAGGCACTGAATTTTTAACGTCTGTTAAGACGGAGAAATCGGAGGGAGAAAGATGAACATACCAAGACAATTTTATGGGATTAATTATGTATCAAAGTTAATTGAGCGGTTTCAGGATGTGGAGATGTCAGACATACCGGAATTAAAATTCCACGAGATAGAAGATGTGGAAGAAATCCCCTTAGAACAGGAGGACACCGGCGCATTGGGGCTTAATTCCAAGCGGCTTTCGCAGATGCTCCGGCAGTTGACCTACGACCATATGTGCGCTTTAGACGGTATTGCCGTTGCCAAGGATGAAAAATTGGTCTTTGCCGGTTATCGTCCCCCGTATAGCGCCGAGATTCGCCACATTACCAATTCCACCTGTAAGACCGTAACGGCGATTGGCATTATGTTTGCCATATCCGAGGGAAAGCTTCATGAAGACGACTTAGTGGCCTCCTTTTTTCCGGAGTATGAAAATGTGCTGACGCCCAAATATGTGAAGGAAATGACCATACAGGATTTGCTTACCATGCGCTCCGGCTCAAAGTGCAGTGAATTTTCCGCCATGGTGGAGACCAACTGGGTACAGGCGTTTTTAATGACAGAGTGTTCGGAGGAGCCGGGCACCCGGTTTGTCTACAACAGCATGGATACCTATATGCTGTCCGCCATTTTAATCCGGGTAACGGGAGAAAGCCTGATGGATTATTTGAAGCCCCGGTTTTTCAAGCCGTTAGGCATCAATCATATTAAATGGGAGCTTTGCCCGGAGGGGTATGAACGGGGCGGCTGGGGTCTCTACATTTCCTTAGAGGGAATGTTAAAGATTGGTATTTTTCTGGCAAATGACGGAGCCTATCTTGGCAGACAACTGATCGATCCGTCCTATATCCGCAAAATGAAAGATACAAAGATTGTTCAGGATACGGACAAGCTGGCTACAGGTTACGCCTACCAGCTCTGGCATCTGCCAAAGGGGCTTTATATGCTAAGCGGTATGTACGGACAGCATGTGATTATTGACGAGAAACACAAGCTGATTATCGCCACAAACGCCCACAGTGATAAGCTGTTCCCGGATTCTAAGCTGGTGCGTACCATTTTGGACTGTATGACGGATGAGGAATTATACAGGCCGGAGTCTGCGGCAAAAGAGGGGGCGGCCTACCGCCGTCTGTTGCAGGATTTTGAACTGTTCCATGAGGGCTTCCTGCCCAGAAAGCCGGAAAATAAAATGCCTTACCTGGCTTATTATAAAAATCAGCAGTTAAAGCGGGCAAAGGAAAAAGCCCGGCTGCGGGAGCTGCTGTCCCAATTTGACGGCAGGCGGCTCCACATTGACCAGGCCACCATTAAACTGTTTCCCTATATGTTGCAGGGGATGTATCAGTGTCCCCCGTATACAGTAACGGATATCGCCTTCCGCTTGCAGGACAATGCCGTAAAAATATGCTTTTATAAGGAGCGCACCCGAAAGGAGCGGCGGGAGAACAGCAGGCGGGAACAGTTAATTCTTACCGCAGGATTAAATGAATATTATACCCAGACGCTTCCTGTGGCGCAGCAGGATATGGAGGTTGCCATAAAAGCGTACCCGGCTATGGACGAGGACGGCAACGACGTAGTTAAATTTGATATGGTGTTCCCCTCCGCAGGCTTTAGCCGGCTGTTAAAATTCTTCTTCTATGGGGACCGGATCGGCATTGAATGTATGGAATACCCGGATATGCGGGCCATCATGGAGAGGGTGCTGTATGGCGAGGCGGTCATTGGCGGCAATACCATCGATTTAACCAATAAACTGCCGGACAGCATACGGGTATTTTTAGAGCATAAGGTGGAGCCTAATGTCAACGCCTATCTGTCCTAAAGGCATAACAGACGGCGTTAAGGATTATTTTCCGGTTCTTCTTCTATGGGAACATCTTCTATTAGGATAGGCAGGTCTTCGGAATTATCTATGGCGTTCCGGATATGCATAATTATCTCGTGAAATGCATTCGGATATTCCTCCTCCGCCTCTTTGCCAGAGGAGGAAGCATATAGATACAGGCAGGTATCCTCTGGGTTAAGGGTTTCATTTAATACCTCGTTAAAGCAGCTGTAAAATATATTGGAGTATTTTGTGTAGGAACCCAGTTTTTTCTTTAATATTTCATCCCGGTATGCCAGGGAATTTCGGACATATATGCCAGGGATTTCCCAGGTTTCGTCTTTATCGATATAACCCTTTTCGGAGTAATCGGTACCGGCAGTCCGCATTAGAGTTTTATCGGCGTAAAGGCTGCGGATTAAATCTTCACAGTGCTTTGCCAAGTCTTCCGGCCGTTCGTTGTAATAATCTAAAAGGATTTGGTCTACATCATCGCGGTACAAATATACATCAAAAGGAATGATGTCTGTCTGCTGGGATAAGGGAATCTCTGCATTAGCGGCCTGTTCCGGGTCGGTAGTTATTTCCCAGTTCTTATGCGAAGGGGTTAAGGCAGTGGCATTCCGGCTGTTTCCGGTATGATTTACCGGTATGCGGCTGCCTATGGCGTAACCAAGAACGCCAAACAGGAACAACAGGCATATAACAACAGGGAAACGCATTCCGGCAGTTTTGCGGAGAAGTCTGCGCCGCTCATGCCGCAGGGCTTGCATAAGCGCATGGACGTCCCGGTAACGGTTGTCCGGTGAAAAGGATAAGCATTGTTGGATGATTTTTTCAAAGGCGGAAGGGAGTGGACGCTGAGTTGGCGCGCTGTCGTCTGTTGTGCCGCAGGCAAGATAAAGCATGGTCTTTCCGAGAGCATAGATATCCGTCCGGATATCGCTTTGGGAAAAACCAAACTGCTCCGGGGCTGCATGGGCGGGCGTTCCCATCAGCTTTGTATCTCTCGACTTATCCGGTGCGAACTGTCTGGCAGTATCTAAGTCCACCAGATAAAGCAGTCCGGTGCCCTTTTGCATAATGAAATTTTCCGGTTTGATATCCCTGTGTATAATCGGAGGGTTCTGCTCATGTAAAATCTGTATGATATTGCAGATATCCAGCATAAAATCAATAATTTCCACATCTGTAAAATACAGACGGCTATCCATATATTCTGTTAAGGAACACCCCTCAATATACTGCCGCAGCAGATAGCAGCCCTTCTCGTCTTCCAAGTAGTATGCGCATCTGGGGAGATTCAGCCCGGAAATTGGGGAGAGCTGTTCTAAAATATTATGCTCCTGCCGGATACACGCCGCCTGTTCGCCCGTTCCGTATTTTAGTATATAATGATTGCCGTTGTTATCTGTAAGTTCATAGATTTCCTTATTGGAAGTCCGTTTCAAAAAATCATGGATCTTGTAAGTATCCCTAATCTGTTCCGGCAGTTGAAAGGAAGTGGTCTGTCGTGAAATGGTTTCGATGATATCAGCATGAGAGGGCGTGAGAGAGTCCATGTTTATTCCTCCTGTCATATAATAAAATATTATAACATAGATTTATGGTTTATCGTGGATAATTCTTTTTCAAAATCTTTTAGTTGAAATGAAATCTCAACATATGGTATAATATTTCCGTTTAGATACAAAGATATTGATATTTTACCGGAGAGAAAAATATGAGATTATGCAGTTTATACAGCGGAAGCAGCGGTAATTGCATCTATGTAGGCTCAGACCATGCCAATATTTTAATTGATGTGGGCGTCAGTGCAAAGAAAGTGACTGCCGCATTGGAAAGCATTGATGTAAAGCCGGAGGAATTAGACGCCGTTTTAATTACCCATGAACACAGCGACCATATCGGAGGACTGGGCGTATTTTTACGCAAATACGGTATTCCTGTATATGGAACCAGCAAGACCTTAGAGGCGGTAAGCCGGTATAGCAATCTGGGAAAGGTAGATTTTTCCCTGTTTCATGGTATCCGCCCGGAGGAATCCTTTTCGATATCAGACCTTTATGTGAAGGCGGTCAGCACATGGCATGATGCGATAGACCCTGTATGCTACACCTTAACTGACGGGAATAAAAAGATATCCGTAGCGACGGATTTGGGTGATTTTGACGGACATATCGTAGACGCCCTGTCCGGAGCGGACGCCATGCTGATTGAGGCGAACCATGATGTGCGTATGTTAGAGGTGGGGCCGTACCCTTATCCGTTAAAGCAGCGGATTCTAAGCCGCCGGGGACATCTTTCTAATGAGCGGGGCGGCCAGCTTGTGCGGGAATTATTAAACGACCATATCCGGGGAATCTATTTAGGGCATTTGAGCAAGGAGAATAATTATCCGGAGCTTGCCTTTGAGACGGTGAAAGCGGAGCTTTTAGGAAATGCGTACAGCAGTGATTACCGGGATTTTAATATTATGGTGGCGGAAAGGGACTGCTGTTCGGCAGTCATTGAGTGTTAGCAATGCAGTATTATACCAGATATGAATCCCCGTTCGGAGGGATTACCTTAGTAAGCGATGAAGACAGCATTACCGGCGTCTGGTTAGACGGACAGCGTTTTTATACAAAATCCCTGTCGCCCCAGGCGGTTAAACAGCCGGAATTAAAGGTACTGGCGGAGGGAACGGATTGGCTGAATCGGTATTTTGCCGGAGAAAAGCCCCGTCCGTCAGAGCTTTCCTTAGCCCCGGCAGGCAGTGAATTTCGCCGGCTGGTGTGGAGGCTGTTATGTGATATTCCCTATGGGGAAGTGACCACCTATGGGGCCATAGCCAAAGAGGTGGCAAAGATACAGGGAATAGAAAAAATGGCGGCCCAGGCGGTAGGCGGCGCAGTGGGGCATAATCCCATTTCCATTATCATTCCCTGCCACAGAGTGGTGGGCATGAATGGCAATTTAACGGGTTATGGCGGTGGGATTCCTTTGAAGAAGAAGCTGCTGGCATGGGAGGGACTTGATATGTCCCAATTTTATATATGAAAAGGGATTGGAATAGGACTGGCACCAAACGCTTTTTTCCACATACTGTAACATATAGGTACAGATTGTAAAGGGAGAAAGCAGATGAAGCAATACGATATTGCCCTGATTGGCGGAGATGCAAGGACGGCCCATATGCTGTCCTGTTTTATGGAACATAATTACAGCGTAATCTGTTATGGAATAGAAAAAATTGCTAAAAATGACGGTCTGGCAGTTTATGCGGATTCCCTGCCGGAGGCGGTGGAGCAGTCCCGGAATATCGTAGGCGGTATTCCTCTTATAAAATGCGGAAAAATCAGCGGAACGCAGGATTTACCGGATATGGAGGTAACAGTCTTTACCTCCTGCCTGCGGACAGGAAAAGCTGTGTTTGGCGGTATGCTGCCCGCTGAATTTATGGAGCAGTGCCGGGAACAGCATGTTATCTGCCATGATTTTATGCAGGATGAGGCCCTCGCAGTGTTTAATGCGGTTGCAACGGCGGAGGGAGCGGTTTTAAAAGCGCTTAAGCATAAGGACACCAATATCCATGGCAGCCAGAGCTTAGTCATCGGATATGGCAGATGCGGAAGTGTGTTAGCGGATAAGTTAAAGGGCCTGAATGCTTTTGTAACGGTGTGCAGCCGGTCAGAGGTAGAACTGGCAAAGGCCGCCGCCGTAGGGCTTAATATACTTCATTTAAACAACTTAAAAGAGAAAATCCATCTATATGAATATATTTACAATACCGTTCCGGCAGTCCTGCTGACCGGGGATATCCTGGTGGAAATTGACAGAGAAGCGCTGGTGATTGACATTGCATCGAATCCCGGCGGCATAGATAAAGCCGCAGCCTGCAAACTCAATCTCAACTGCCTGCACTGTCTCGGACTGCCGGGAAAATATGCCCCGAAAATATCGGCAAAGGGACTGGCGGATTTTGTGATACAGAGAATTTAAAGGAATGAAAATGATTTGGAAAGGAAGTTTATGATGGATTTATCGGGAAAAAAGGTCGGCGTGGCGCTGACCGGTTCATTTTGTACCTTTGATAAAATATTTGTGGAATTGGAAAAGCTGGTGGAAGCAAGAGCAGATGTATATACCATTTTTTCCAACGCCTCCCAGCACATCAGCAGCCGCTTTGGCAGCCCGGAGGAATTTCTCAAACGGGCGGAGGAGATTACAGGCAAAGCGCCCATTTTAACGATAGAGGGGGCGGAGCCGATTGGACCGAAAGGGTATCTGGATATTTTAGTTATTTTTCCCTGTACCGGCAATACGATAGCGAAGCTTGCCAACGGCATTACGGATACGCCTGTACTCATGAGCGCGAAGGCGCATCTGCGGAACAACAAGCCGCTGGTAATTTCGGTTTCCAGCAATGACGCTCTTGGCATGAATATGAAGAATATCGGGCTTTTGCTCAATGCAAAGAACATATATTTCGTGCCGTTTGGGCAGGATAATCCGGTAAAGAAAAGCAATTCCTTAATCGCTCATACGGAAATGCTGATTCCGACCTTGGAGATGGCTTTAGAGGGACTGCAATACCAGCCGATTTTACAGGCGTTTTCATCATAATGAATAGAGGGGAATATAAAAATGTGTGGCATAGCAGGTTTTAGTAATTTTACTGTGGATTATGCAGCTACACCCGATAAATGGACAGAAGTTTTAAAGGAAATGAATCATGTACAGCGGCACCGGGGACCGGATGAACAGGGCGACTGCCTGTATCCCCACTGCGGGTTAGCCCATGTACGGCTCTCGATTATCGACTTATCCACCGGACACCAGCCCATGACGGATAACAGGGAGGGGCGGGAGTGTACCGTTGTGTATAACGGGGAAATCTACAATATGCCGGAACTGCGAAGGGAATTAGAAAAGCGGGGGATTATCTTTTCCACGACCAGCGATACCGAGGTAATCCTTAAGGGCTATCAGGCCTATGGCGTGGATATCGTGGAAAAGCTAAACGGCATTTTTGCCTTTGCCCTCTGGGATGGCAGGAAACAAAAGCTGTATCTGTTTCGCGACCGTTCCGGCATCAAGCCGTTATTTTATACGGTCAGGGACAATACCCTGATATTTTCCTCGGAAATTAAGGGAATCTTCTCCTATCCGGGAATAGAGCCGGAGGTAGACAGGGAAGGGCTCTGCGAGGTCTTCGGCCTCGGCCCGGCGAAAACCTACGGAAAAGGCGTATTTAAAGGAATAAAGGAGGTACTGCCGGGACACTATCTGGAATTTGGAAAAGAGGGGCTTCGCGATACCTGTTACTGGCAGCTTGAAAGCAGGCCCCATGAAGAAAGCTTTGAAGATACGGTGGAGCATACCAGGGAACTCGTATACAGCGCCGTTAAAATGCAGATGCTATCTGATGTGCCAATCTGCACCTTTTTATCCGGCGGCGTGGACAGCAGCCTGGTAACGGCAATTTGCAGCCGGGAGCTGAAAAAAGAGGGAAAGCGGTTAGATACCTATTCCTTTGATTTTACGGACAACGACATCAATTTCAAGGCAAACGCCTTTCAGCCCAGCCAGGACCGGCCCTGGGTGGAAAAAATGGTGGAGTTTGCCGGAACCAATCATCATTTTTTAGAGTGTAATCATCTGGATTTGTATGATTATCTGTATAAAGCGGTAGACGCCAGGGACCTGCCCTGCATGGCGGATGTAGAGTCTTCCATGTTATATTTCTGCGAGCTTGTGGCAAAGAATAACAAGGTAACGCTGACCGGCGAGTGCGCAGATGAAATCTTTGGCGGCTATCCATGGTTTCATAAAAAGGAGTGCTTTGAGGCGGATATTTTTCCCTGGTCTATGGATTTTGGCATGCGCACCCTTTTGCTGAAAGACGAAGTGGTTCGGGAGCTTCCCCTAGAGGAGTATGCCCGGGCGGCTTACGAGCAGACTGTACGGGAAACGCCAAAGCTTTACGGGGAGAGCGGAGAGGAAAAGAGAAGACGGGAGATATCCTATCTGAACTTAAAATGGTTTATGCAGACATTGCTTGACCGAATGGATCGAACCAGCATGTACAGCGGCTTAGAGGCGCGGGTTCCCTTAGCGGACCACAGGATTATCGAATATGTGTGGAATGTGCCCTGGTCTATGAAGTGTCATGACGGAATCGTAAAGGGACTTTTGCGGGCGGCAGGGGAGAAATACCTGCCGGACGAGGTGCTTTACCGGAGAAAAAGCCCATATCCTAAGACCTACGACCCCGCCTACGAAACGCGTTTAAGGCAGGAGATGACGAAGCTTTTGCATGAGGGAAATGCGCCGATTTGCACCCTTTTAGACCGGAAAAAGGTAGAGGACTACATGGAAAGCCCTACGGACTATGGAAGGCCGTTTTACGGGCAGCTGATGGCCGGGCCGCAGCTTCTTGCCTATATGTTGCAGATTAATTATTGGCTGGAACGATATAAAATCCGGCTGGTATAGATTTTTTTCATATTTCTTTTGACAAATGGGGAAATATCGTATAATATATACAAGGGTTAAATGAATCGGTCTTTGGTTCATTTAACCTACCGGGGTATGGCGTAGCTTGGTAGCGCGCACGGCTGGGGGCCGTGAGGTCGCAGGTTCAAATCCTGTTGCCCCGATTTTTTAATGGAAGATTCAAAAGCGATGAATGCAGTTTCCGCATTTGCCGCTTTATTTTTTGCAATATTTGTCATATAATATAAAAAATACCAAAAAGAAACAGAAAGAAGAGATGAAAATGAAACAGTCCAAAATAGATATGTTAAACGGCAGCATTGGAGACAAGCTGCTGTTATTTGCGTTACCGCTGGCATTAACCGGTATGCTGCAACAGTTGTTCAATGCGGCAGATGTGGCGGTAGTGGGACAGTTTGCCGGAAAGAACGCCATGGCTGCGGTAGGCAGCAACAGCGCCATTATCGGCCTTTTGGTAAACGGGTTTGTGGGAATTGCCTTAGGCGCTAATGTGGTGATTTCCGGCTGCACCGGACGGGGCGATAAAAAAGGAATCCACCGCTGCGTGCATACGGCAATTCTGTTTTCCATTCTCGGCGGCGTCTGCATTACGCTGATTGGTGAATTATTTGCCCCGAAGGTCTTAGGGATTATGTCGGTGCCGGAGGAAGTATTCCCCATGGCGGTGGCGTATCTTAGAATCTATCTGTTGGGAATGCCCGTCATTTTTCTTTATAATTTTGAGGCGGCAATTTTCAGAAGCCAGGGCGACACGAAAACGCCTTTGATGTGCCTGATTGTTTCCGGGGTGCTGAATGTAATCCTGAATCTGTTCTTTGTATGCATTGTGAAAATGACGGCGGACGGCGTGGCTTTGGCAACGGTAATCTCCAATTTAGTCAGCGCCACCCTTTTGTTTGTGCTGCTGCGCATGCGGCAGGACGATATCCGCCTTAAGGCCAGATATATCAGAATCTATGGAAGGCAGCTAAAGAATATGGTCCAAATCGGACTGCCTGCGGGCTTACAGAGCATGGTCTTTTCCCTGTCCAATATCTGTATCCAGTCGGCAGTCAACAGTTTAGGGGCAGATGTGATGGCAGCCTCCGCCGCGGCCTTTAATATTGAGATTCTCATTTACTATCTGCTCAATTCCTTCGGGCAGGCGGCCACCACCTTTGTGGGGCAGAATTTCGGCGCGCATGATGTGGACCGCTGCCGCAGGATTACCCGTATCTGCTTAATCATGAATATCGGCATAACCGCAGTGGTTTCCCTGTTGCTTTTGGCCTTTGGCAGACCGCTTTTAGGGATTTTTAATCCCGACGAGGCCATTGCCGCCATTGGCATTGTCCGTCTCCGATTTATTTTGTTAGCGGAAGTTTTAAATGCGGTGATGGAGGTTATGTCCGGCGCCATGCGGGGCTACGGCTATTCGCTGGTTCCTGCCCTCGTCACCTTTGCCGGGGTATGCGGAACCCGGATTATCTGGGTTTATCTGGTGTTCCGCCAAAGTCCCACATTTTTTACGCTGATGATGGTATATCCGGTAAGCTGGATTATCACCGCCTCCGCCTTAGTGATTGCCTATGTGCTGTTCCTAAGGAAATATCGGCTTGCGGCGGCAAACAAACATTGAAATCAGGCATTAAATATGGTATCGTATTACAGGTATCACAGACTAAAGGAGAATGATTGTATGAAAAAGACAGTAATTTCAGTAGTAGGCAAAGATAAAGTAGGTATTATTTTTCAGGTATGCAAATATTTAGCCGGCAACCAGATTAACATTTTAGATATTGCCCAGACCATTGTCCAGGACTGGTTTAATATGATTATGATTGTAAACATTCAGGATTCCCAGAAGGATTTTGCCACCATTGCCTCCGAGCTAAAGCAGATTGGGGAGGAAATCGGCGTGACCATTACCCTTCAGCAGGAGGAGATTTTTGACATGATGCACCGCCTGTAAGCGGCGTATCAGCTTTCATCGTTTAACCGATATCGGTGCGGCCTGACGAGATGCATAAGGAACTGCCATTCCTTAAAAGCGTTATGCAGGCCGCAATCAAATATTATAGTAAGAGGATAAAAACATGATTAATATCAATGAAGTAATGGAAACCAACACCATGATTCGGGAGGATAATCTCGATGTGCGCACGATTACCATGGGAATTTCCCTGTTAGACTGCATTTCCACCAGTTTAAAGGATACCTGCGACAAGGTGTATGATAAGATTACCACCTCGGCAAAAGATTTAGTCAGGGTGGGGAAAGATTTAGAGACGGAATACGGAATCCCCATTGTCAATAAGCGGATTTCCTTAACCCCTATTGCCATGGTGGGAAGCTCCTGCTGTAAGGGAAGCAAAGATTATGTAGAGATTGCAAAGACCTTAGATGCGGCGGCAAAAGAAGTGGGCGTCAACTTTATCGGCGGGTATTCGGCTCTGGTTTCTAAGGGCATGACGCCCTATGACGAAATGCTGATCCGCTCCATTCCGGAGGCTTTAAATGTAACGGAATATGTGTGCAGCAGCGTCAATGTAGGCTCCACCAAAACCGGAATCAATATGGATGCGGTGAAGCTGCTTGGCGAGATTATCCGGGAGACCGCGGAGCTTACTGCGGACAGGGACTGTATCGGCCCGGCCAAATTTGTGGTGTTCTGCAATGCGCCGGACGACAACCCCTTTATGGCGGGCGCCTTCCATGGCGTAACGGAGGCGGATAAGATTATTAATGTAGGCGTATCCGGCCCCGGCGTGGTAAAGCGGGCATTAGAGCAGGTAAGGGGTGAAAATTTTGAAGTTCTTTGCGAGACGATTAAAAAGACGGCCTTCAAAGTCACCAGAGTAGGGCAGCTTGTCGCAAAGGAGGCGTCTAAACGGCTTGGGGTTCCGTTTGGAATTATTGATTTGTCTCTTGCGCCGACTCCGGCAATCGGAGACAGCGTAGGCGAGATTTTAGAGGAAATCGGTCTGGAATATGCCGGTGCACCGGGAACTACCGCAGCCCTTGCCCTGTTAAACGACCAGGTCAAAAAGGGCGGAGTGATGGCCTCATCCTATGTCGGCGGCTTAAGCGGCGCCTTTATTCCGGTATCAGAGGATCAGCGCATGATTGACGCCGCCTCCTGCGGCGCCCTCACCTTAGAGAAATTAGAGGCCATGACCTGCGTATGCTCGGTGGGATTAGATATGATCGCCATTCCCGGAGATACGAAAGCCACTACCATTTCCGGCATTATCGCAGATGAGATGGCCATTGGCATGGTCAACCAGAAAACCACCGCTGTCCGCATTATCCCGGCAGTGGGCAAGAAGGTGGGCGAGGTTTTAGAGTTCGGCGGACTTTTAGGCTATGCGCCGATTATGAAGGTCAATGAATACAGCTGCGACGCATTTATCAACCGGGGCGGACGGATACCGGCCCCCATTCACAGCTTTAAGAATTGACCGCATACCGCTCCCTGTTCACAGCCGTAAGAATTAACCGCATACCGGCATAAACCTGTAACTTTTACATATAATGATGTAAACAGGCTTTCGGAGAACGGTTATCAGTTGAACGAGATGTATACGCAAATCCGGGAGGAACTTCGGAAACAGCACGCCATGAACCGGCAGGAGGTTCGGGGAAGGCGGGAGAGCGCCGCGCTTTACCGCTCAGATTATTATGGGTTAGCGCAATCCGAAAACGGGCAACGGAGCGCCTTTTCCGGTTTCATTTTCCGGACCAAGATTCTTGTGTTTGTTGTCAGCGTCATGCTGTTTTCCTGTTATCTCTACGGCGGACAGGATGTTAAAAAAGGAGCGGCTATGGCATGGAAGGATATCAGCACGCAGATTACCCGGTTAGAACAGGAAGAACCGGCGGTAAAACAGGCCATGAGTTATGTGCGCAGGGCTTACAGTGAGGTAAAGGATCTTGCCCATACCTATATCGGCTTGGATATGGAATAAGATTGCCCACACGCAGCAGGATTGGAAAATATTGGAAAAATAATTGCGACAATGCAGCCAAAGCATATAAACGGAATATACAGACAAAGATATTGACACAGAAGAGGTCAGAGAAAATGGACATGACGAAGCGCGCCCTTTCAGATGAAATTCTGATGCAGGTTGAAAAACCGGCCAGATACATCGGCAATGAAGTGAATATGGTGAAAAAAAATCCGGCAGATGTGGAAATCCGCTTTGCCATGTGTTTTCCTGATGTGTATGAGATCGGCATGAGCCATCTCGGCATGCAGATTCTTTATGACCAGTTTAACCGGCGGGAGGATACCTACTGCGAGCGGGTATATTCCCCCTGGCCGGATTTGGACAGGATTATGCGGGAGAAAAATATTCCTTTATTTACCTTAGAAACCCAGTCTCCGGTAATGGATTTTGATTTTTTAGGCATTACCCTTCAGTACGAGATGTGTTATACCAATATTTTACAAATCTTAGCGCTTTCCGGTATCCCGATTTGGGCAAAGGACAGAGGGAACGGGGTGCCTTTTGTGTTCGGCGGCGGACCATGCAGCTATAATCCGGAACCCATTGCCGATTTTTTTGACGCCTTTTATATCGGGGAAGGGGAAGTCAGCTATGATAAGGTCTTTGACGTATATCAGGCGGCGAAGCGGGAGAACCTTGACCGGGAGGAAATCCTTTACCGTTTCTCCAAGATACCTGGCATCTATATACCGTCCATGTACGAGGTAAGCTATAAAGAGGACGGCACAATCCGGGCCTTTTTTCCAAAGAGGGAAGGCGTGCCGGAAAAGATTCAAAAGCAGTTAGTCATGAATCTTGATGAGGCGCCTTATCCCGTCAAACCTTTAGTTCCCTATATCCGGGCTACCCAGGACAGGGTGACATTGGAGATTATGCGGGGCTGTATCCGGGGCTGCCGGTTCTGTCAGGCGGGCATGATTTACCGGCCGACCAGGCTAAAAAGCGTGGAGGTCTTGAAGCAGTATGCCAGGGATATGGTAAAGAGCAGCGGTTATGAGGAGATTTCCCTCAGCTCCCTAAGTTCCTCGGATTATCAATGTCTGAAGGAACTGACCGCCTTTCTGATTGAGGAATTAGGGGAGAAAGAGGGCGTTAATCTCTCTCTGCCTTCCCTGAGAATCGACGCCTTTTCCTTAGATGTGATGCAACGGGTACAGGATATCCGAAAAAGCTCCTTAACCTTTGCGCCGGAGGCCGGAACCCAGAGGCTTAGGGATGTAATCAATAAGGGGCTTACGGAGGAAGAGATTTTAAACGGCGCCATGCAGGCGTTTCATGGCGGCTGGAACAAGGTGAAATTCTATTTTATGCTAGGGCTTCCCACAGAGACCGAAGAAGATGCAGAAGGGATTCCCGCTCTCTGCGAAAAGGTAGCGGAGGCCTATGATCACATTCCCAAAGAGGAGCGGACCGGCAGAGTGTCCATTACCGCTTCGGCTTCCTTTTTTGTGCCCAAGCCGTTTACGCCTTTCCAGTGGGCGGCCATGTTAGACGGGGACACCTACAGCGACAGGGCGCATCATGTAAAAGATGTGTTCCGGAAGCAGCCCAAGGCGAAATCCATGAAATTTCATTACCATGAATCGTATGTTTCCGTATTAGAGGGCGTGTTTGCCAGAGGCGACAGGAAAATTGCGAATGTCATATATGACGCCTACAAAAGCGGCTGCATTTTCGACGCCTGGACGGAATTTTTTGACTATGAAAAATGGCTGGCCGCCTTTGCAAAAAACGGCGTTTCCATGGATTTCTATACCACCAGGGAGCGGCCTGTAGAGGAAGTTCTGCCCTGGGATTTTATTGATATCGGCGTGACGAAGCAGTTCCTTGCTTCCGAATGGGAGAAGGCGAAGCAGGGCGTTGTCACCCCAAACTGCCGGGAATCCTGTTCCGGCTGCGGGGCCGCCAAATTCGGGGGAGGCGTGTGCTATGACCGTAAGAATTAAATACACCAAAACCGGCAATTTCAAATTTATCGGCCACTTAGACCTAATGCGCTACTTCCAGAAGGCGGTGAAACGGGCAGGGCTGGACATCGCCTATTCCAAGGGCTATAGCCCTCACCAGATGATGTCCTTTGCCGCGCCTTTGGCGCTTGGCGTCACCAGTGAGGGCGAGTATTTTGATGCGCAATTTAATACGCTTGTCTCCTCGGACGAGTTCGTGAGACGATTAAATGCGCAGATGACGGAAGGCGTGGAGGTGCGGGACGTTATTTTACTGCCGGAAAAGGCAAAAAATTCCATGTCCTTAGTCGCCGCCTCCGATTACCATGTAACCCCTGTGCAGGGATTTCTGGAAGAGGAGTGGGACAGGCTTTTGCGGGGAGCCGGGAAGCTATTGGAACAGGAGCAGATTGAGATATTGCGAAAGACCAAAAAAAGCGAAAAGGTCGAGGATATCCGGAAGGGCATATATAAGCTGTATGCCGACGGGAATCAGTTGTATATGCTGTTGGCAGCCGGAAGCGAGTATAACTTAAAGCCGGAGCTGGTGACAGAGGCGCTTTGCGGATTTTTGTCCATTCCCTATAACCGGGCGGCGTATCAGGTCCACAGATTGGAAACTTATATGAAAAATGAGGAAGGAGCGCTGGTCTCCCTGTTGGAGAGCGGTACTAAGATACAATGAATCAGGCGGTAATCACACAATTTAAGGGCAGGCAGTTTCTCCTGATTTATGAGGAGGGCGTTTTAGCGGAGTGCCACCCCCTGCCGACAGAGGGCAGCATAAGGGTTGGCGACATTTACATCGGACGGGTGGAAAAGGTAGTGAAAAATATCAATTCGGCCTTTATCCGTTTGGATTGTGACCATACCGGTTATCTCCCCCTTGACGGGGAACCCGCATTTATGCTTAATCGGTTTCTCCCCAAAGGGCTGCCGTCCATTGCGGAAAGCGATAAGATTCTTGTCCAGGTAACGCAGGAGCCCCAGAAGGCCAAGCAGGCCAGAGTGACCGGCAATATCAGCCTGGGGGGAAAATACATTGCCCTGAATTTAAAAAACAGAGCCATAGGGGTATCAAAGAAAATAACGGACAAGGCAAAAAGCACAGAATTAAAACGCCTGCTTTTGGAGCGGGAGAAAGAAGGAGTACCCTTATTTTCCGGTATCCGTCTGCCCCGGATGGACTTTTTCACCGGAGTGGATTTTCCGGAAGGAAAGGACAAAGTCCTGATGCCCGGCTGCATTTTCCGCACAGCCTGTGAGTGGGCGGAGAACGAGGAGATTATCAGCGAATATGAAAGCCTTTGTGAAAGTCTGGAGACTTTGCTTAACAGGGCTTTTTACGAAAAGTCCACAGGTTGTATCAGAAAAGGAGAGCCGGAATATCTGGCAATTCTTAAAGAGTACGGATTGGACCGCATAGACGAAGTGAAGACAGACCTGCCGGAGGTGGCGGAGACGCTCAAAACGGCGTGGGGACAGGTGGTCTTATATGAGGAAAAGGAGGATTCGCTTTCCAGGCAGCTTGGCTTGGAAACGGAACTTAGACGGCTGTCAGGTAAAAAGGTATGGCTGAAATCCGGCGGCTTTTTGATTATCGAACCTACCGAAGCCATGGTGGTGATTGATGTAAATTCCGGCAAGTCCGTCGGCAGGAAAAACAAGGCCCGCCATATCTTAGAGACCAATTTAGAGGCGGCCTGTGAGATTACAAGGCAGCTAAGGCTTCGGAATCTTTCCGGCATCATCATGATTGATTTTATTAACATGGAATCGGATGAGGACAGAAATAAGCTGGTTTCCTGCCTTCAACAGGGATTGAAACAGGATAAGGTTCCGGCGTATTTCATCGATATTACCGGGCTTGAGCTTTATGAGCTCACCCGCAAGAAGGTGCGGCGGCCCCTGCACGAGGCCTTAGAGGGACTTTTGTATTAACTTTTTCTTGACTTTTTAAACATGGTGTATCATATTTATATAAAATAATTACAATCAAGGAGATGAGACAGTATGAGGAATAACCAGCATTTTCATAGTATGGGATTGTTTCTGGCAACATTTATTATTTCTGTATGCCTGTCCTGTTATGGCGGGGCCGGACGGGCGTATGCGGCGGGAGAGTCTCAGTACGCCACCTATACCGGCAATAATGTCGAGGCGCAGGATTATTCTACCTGGTCCCAGACGGTAAACTCTTATTTAACCAATACGGCGGGAGGATATATGCGTCTACAGGCAGGAATAGACGATAAGTCAAAATCCGGTTATCTGGTGGAGTATTACGATACGGCCTATCATTTGCTGCGCACTATGTGGGTGCCGCAGGAACTGCCAATTTGGGGAGCCTTCTATGAGACAGAAGATCATTATTATATCCTGTCCGGACAGGAAAATCCCAATGAGTCGAATGATGTCGAAGTTTACAGGATTACCCAGTATGACAAAGGATGGAATCGGATTAACTCCTGTTCTTTATATGGGGCTAACACATCTATGCCTTTTGACGCAGGTTCTGCCCGGATGACACACAGCGGCAATCAGCTTGTAATCCTTACCTGCCATGAGATGTATGCATCAGAAGACGGCTACAACCATCAGGCTAATGTAATAATACAAGTGGATACATCTGATATGAAAATTGTTGGGTCATACACAGAAGTTATGAATATAGGTTACGGTTACGTCAGTCACTCCTTTAATCAGTTTGTAGGCATAGATACGGATGGACATATAGTTGCTATCAATCATGGCGATGCATACCCAAGGGGTATTGCCTGGGTTAAATATCCCAAGGCGGTATCTGAAGGTTTTAGCTATAGGGGATGCAATTTTGATACTTTGGTTTCCTTTACCGGCGAGACAGGCGACAATTCCACAGGAGCTTCCGTAGGCGGTTTTGCCATCTCTGATTCCGCTTATATTGTGGCCGGAAACCAGAATAAAGCGGATATTTATGACGACGAGGGAAGGAATATATTTGTTGTATCGAAAAGCAAAGCTACAGGCGAGGTTGTCTATAGACAGATTACGAACTATCCTGCCGGAAAAGGCGCTTCCACGCCCCATTTGGTTTCCATTGCGGCTAACTGTTATCTGTTATTGTGGAGCCAGGGAAACAAAGTGCATTACACTGAAATAGACGGTATGGGACAGCAGATCGGCACGATTTATGATTTGGCCGGGAATCTGTCAGACTGCGCCCCGATTGTAGGTAATGGAAAAATCATATGGTATACATGTGATGAACATAAAAGGACGTTTTATGAGATTGACGCTGCCAACCTGTCTGTAACCCATACCTATTCAAAGGCAATACCAGCAGAAAAGGGAGAAATATTTTTTGTGAAGAAGGTTAAGGCCATAGTAAAGGTAACATCTGATAATACGGCTAACCCCACTGTACAGTATGTTGAAAGGACGGACAAGTCTAAGAAGGTGAAAGTGCCGGATGAAGTGACCTATGAAGGAGTGACTTACAAGGTAACTTCTGTGGGCAAAGGCGCTTTTACATGGGATAGGAAACTGACTACCGTCACCGTTGGCAAAAATGTGAAATCTATTGGCAAAAACGCCTTTGCAGGCTGTCCTAATTTGAAATCTGTCACTATACGCTCAACTAAACTTACCAAGATTGACTCCAACGCATTTAGAGATGATCCGAAACTGACAAAGATTACCTTAAAGACGAAAATACTTAAGAAAAAATCCATCGGCAAGAATGTTCTAAAAGGAACCAGCCAAAAGTTAAAGATTAAGGTTCCGAAGGAAATGGTAAAGAAGTATAAGAAGTATTTCAAGGGAAAGGGAAATAAGAACGTGAAAGTGACAAAATAACGGAAACTATGGGAAAAAGAAGAAAAAAATGTTTGACAATCCCCCATCTTTTTGTTAATATGTTCTAGTGTGCCGCACAGGGAGGCCGAAGTGTGTCTTTTGATAGACACCGCCGAACCTGGCGAGTAATGATAATAGGAGGTAACCATATGTACGCGATTATTGCAACAGGTGGCAAGCAGTACAAGGTAGCTGAAGGTGATATCATTAAAGTAGAAAAGCTGAACGCAGAAGCTGGTTCTGAAGTGAAATTTGATGTTATTGCTGTTAGCAGCGACAAGGGCTTATTATGTGGCGAAGAAGTGGCAAACGCAAGCGTTTCCGCCAATGTAATCGGCAATGGTAAGGGTAAGAAAGTCGTTGTTTATAAGTATAAGAGAAAAACCGGCTATCACAAAAAGCAGGGTCACAGACAGCCCTTTACCAAGGTTGAGATTAAAGCAATCAATGCTTAGGAAAAGGCCATGATTACTGTCACTGTATTGAACAAGAATGAGAAGATAGTCGGCGTCCAGTTAGAAGGACACGCCGAATTTGGCAAAAAAGGAAAGGATATTGTGTGTAGTGCGGTATCCATTTTATACATCAACCTGGTAAATTCCATAGAGAATTTTACGGATGAGGAGATGGAGACAAACGGAAGCAGTAAGATTAACTTCCAGAATGTCATGTTAAAGAATATGCCCGGCAGGGATGCGGAACTTTTATTTCAGTCCTTTCTGCTTGGGATCACTACAATTGAGCAGAAGTATGGTAAGAAGTACATTGTAATTTTGAATCAGGAGGTGTAATACATGTTAAAGCTCAACCTTCAGTTATTCGCTCATAAAAAGGGTATGGGTTCTACCAAGAACGGCAGAGATTCCGAATCCAAGAGATTAGGCGCGAAGAGAGCAGATGGTCAGTTCGTTAAGGCAGGCAATATTTTATATAGACAGCGCGGAACGAAGATTCATCCGGGCGTTAATGTGGGCAGAGGGAAAGATGATACCCTGTTTGCATTAGTCGACGGTGTTGTCCGCTATGAGAGAAAGGGAAGAGATAAGAAGCAGGTTTCTATCTACCCAGTGTCCGTTAACGAATAGGATAATGTATGTTAAGACCGGAGTTGTTGCTCCGGTCTTTTTGCAGGATAGGAGTTTATTATGTTTGCAGACAGAGCAAAGATATTTATCCGCTCCGGAAAGGGCGGCGACGGTCATGTCAGCTTCCGCCGGGAGTTATATGTACCTGCGGGCGGGCCGGACGGCGGCGACGGCGGCAAGGGCGGCGACGTCGTCTTTGTCGTAGATGAAGGGCTTAACAACCTGAATGATTTCCGGAATGTGCGGAAATACTGCGCAGGAGACGGAAAAGAGGGCAACAAGAGAAGACAGCATGGCGCCAGCGGCGCAGATATTATCTTAAAGGTACCGCCGGGAACGGTAATCAAGGATTTTGAGAGCGGCAAGGTCATCATGGATATGGCTGACAAAAAAGAGCCTGTGGTGATTTTAAAGGGCGGAAGAGGCGGGAACGGCAATATGCATTACGCCACCTCCACTATGCAGGCTCCCAAGTACGCCCAGCCGGGGCAGCCTGCCCAGGAGCTTTATGTGACGTTGGAGTTAAAGGTAATTGCCGACGTGGGGCTGGTAGGCTTTCCAAATGTGGGCAAATCCACCCTGTTATCCCATGTCACCAACGCCCAGCCTAAGATTGCCAATTATCATTTCACCACCTTAAACCCCAATTTAGGCGTAGTGGATTTAGGGGACGGCGCAGGCTTTGTCATTGCGGATATCCCCGGCATTATCGAGGGAGCCAGCGAAGGCGTTGGATTAGGACTTCAATTCTTAAGGCATATCGAGCGGACCAAGGTGCTGCTCCATGTAGTTGACGGAGCCTCTGTAGAAGGCAGGGACCCGATTAACGACATTTATGCGATTTTAGAGGAACTGAAAAAATATAATATCGAGATTACCAGCCGCCCTATGGTCATTGCCGCCAATAAGATGGACGCCATGGACGAGACCGGAAGGGAGACGGTGCTTGCGCTTTTGCGGGAGGAATTTGAGCCGCAGGGAATGAAGGTGTTTCCTATTTCCGCCGTATCCGGCGAGGGCTTAAAGGAACTGCTCTGGCATCTGCATGAGCTGGTGCAAAATGCTCCGAAGGACATTATAGAGTTTGAACCGGAATACACGCCCTCATTTGATGTATCGGATGAGCCTTTTACAGTGGAACAGGACCCGGAGGACGCGCACATTTTTTATGTGGAAGGGCCAAAGGTGGAGAAAATGTTGGGCTATACCAATTTAGATTCGGAAAAAGGCTTTCATTTCTTCCAGAAATTTATGACCGATAACGGTATTATAGACGCCCTGAAAGCCTTGGGCATGGAAGAGGGCGATACCGTCTGCATAGGAGATATTGACTTCGAATACCTTGAATAAACGCAGATTTCGAGCGGAGCGTTCATTCAAAGGTTTTCTTGCGAAACGTTCATTCAAAAGGAAGGAGAGGAAACGATGACGAGTAAACAGCGAGCCTATTTAAAGGGCCTTGCCATGACCATGGATCCGATTATCAATATAGGAAAATCCGGCGTCACGCCGGAGCTGGTTGCCTCTGTGGACGAAGCAATCACAAAGCGGGAACTGATTAAACTCAGCGTGCTGAAAAACTGTATGGAGGATCCAAAGGAATTAGCGGAGACAGTCGCCGGACGCACAAAGTCCCAGGTGGTACAGGTAATTGGCAAAAAGATTGTATTATACAGAAGAAATTCCAAAAAGCCGAAAATTGAACTGCCTTAAAGGAGGAGACTATGGCGCGGATTGGTATTATGGGGGGAACCTTTAATCCCATTCACAATGGACATATCGGAATTGCAAAAGCTGCTTTTCATCAGTTTTCCCTGGATGAAGTCTGGTTTATGCCCAATCATATACCGGCTTACAAATCAGACAGCGAACTGATTTCCGGTGAAGACCGGCTTGCCATGGTAAGGCTTGCTATCCGGGACTTTCCTGAATTTAAAGCCTGTGAACTGGAGCTAAAGCGGGAGGGCAAAACCTACACTTACCAGACCATGGAACTGTTGAGCGTCAAATACCCGGAACATCGTTTTTTCTTTATTTTAGGCGCTGATTCGCTCTATTATTTTGACAAATGGATACATCCGGAAGTCATTGTGGAACATGCGGTTATTCTTGCCGCCTGCCGGGAAGGCAGGACGCCGGAAGAGATGAATAAAGAAATTCAACGACTTAACCAGCTGTTTGGGAAGGAAGCATTTTTTCTGATTGACTGTCCGGAACTTACCTGTTCTTCCAGCCAGATTCGGGAAAAATTCTATAATCTTCAGGGAAATGCATACCTGGCAAAGGAACTTTCTCCGGAAATTCTGCCGGAAACGGTGAGGGAATATATCATAGCGCACCAATTATATACAGGCAAATAGATTAAGGCTCCTAAATTTTTACAAAAAGTATGCGGTTTCATTGAAATTGTGTACTTTTTTTGGTATAATGAACATTGTTTGATTGTTAAAGGACGGACTTGTGACATGAATCGATTGGAAATGCGGGACAAACTGAAAAACAAACTTACGGACAAACGGTTTGAACATTCTTTAGGCGTGGAATATACCGCAGGCACCATGGCGTTTGTATATGGCGTGGATTTAGAGAAGGCGCTGACGGCAGGATTATTGCATGACTGTGCCAAATATGTGCCCAATGAGAAGAAGATTCATAAATGTGAAAAGCGCGGCATTCCCATTTCCCAGTGTGAATACGACAATCCGGAACTGTTACATGCCAAGCTCTCCGCCGTTTATGCCGAAGAAAAGTACGGCGTGACAGATAAGGAGATTTTATCCGCCATCTGTTACCACACCACAGGCAAACCGGCGATGACGGCTTTAGAGAAGATTATCTATATTGCGGACTACATTGAACCTAACCGCAATATACTGCCGGAGATGGAGCAGATACGCCGGGAGGCATATGAGAATCTGGATTTATGTCTTATGCATATTTTGAAGAACTGTGTGCAGTATCTGGGAAAGAAGGGCGCGGCAGTAGACCCGATTACCCAGCAGACCTATGACTATTACAACAGCTTGATGATAGATTTTTAAGAAGAGGAGCCAAAAAGCAATGACCAGCAGGGAGTGTGCAAAGCTTGCAGTAGCAGGACTTAAGGATAAAAAAGCAAATGATATACGGGTGATTGACATATCAGAGGTTTCTGTTATGGCCGATTATTTCATTATCGCCAGCGGTACTAACCGCAATCAGGTACAGGCCATGGCGGATAATGTTGAAGAGAAACTTCATGAATCAGGCATAAAGCCCCGTCAGATTGAAGGATACCAGAGCGCCAACTGGATTTTAATGGATTTTCAGGATGTCATCGTGCATATCTTTAATGAGGAAGACCGCTTATTTTATAATCTGGAAAAAATCTGGCTTGACGGAAAAATGATAGATGTTTCTGATTTATGAGACGGCATGAATAACCAAAGATAGCCGAACAAGCATTGGGAGAGAATATGGATAGGGATTTATTGATACGAAGGAATACGCTGGAAGTGAATAAGGTTGCCGCCAAATGCCTGCGCATTACGGTATTATTTATGATTTCCTTATGGCTTTTTATTATGACGGATTATTATGAATGTGATAAATATGTAGTGACCATTGTATTTATTAGTTCTATTTTATTGCTGTTAATTCCGTCTGTAATTGTCAATGTTCTTAAGCTGGAGCAGCATTGGATCAAATACTATGTGATTGTGTGCTGCCTGGCTGTGGTATTTTTATTGAGTACCTTTGTTTCCTATGACTTCGTTGTTTTAGTCATTTACCCATTGCTGATTGCAACCTTGTATTGCGATAAGAAATTAATTGTCACCACCACATTTTTTGACTGTCTGTGCGTGTTGTCAACCTTGTTGCTCCGTTATTATGTGATTTGCGACAGGGTATTAGAAGGCTTTAGGGATTTAGAAGAAGCCATGGTCTATGGCGTCTTTTTGAGAATTGTTTTGGTTCTTGTCACCACCTTATTTGCTTACTATATCGTAGAACGAAATATGGTTATGCTGAATAAGACCATTGACGCCAATACGGATTTAATGCACAGTCAGGAGGAGCTGATTTACGCCTTTGCAGAGATTTCCGAGAGCAAATCCAAAGTAACCGGCGACCACATACACCGGGTGGCGGAATATATGCGGGTTTTGGCAAAGGCTTCCGGATTTACCGCGGATTATGTGGATAAACTGGCTGTAGCGTCCATGATGCATGATATTGGCAAACTGATGATTCCGGAGGAGATATTAGACAAACCGGATAAGCTGACCGATGAAGAGTATGCGATTATGAAAAACCATGTCTTATACGGCGAGGCCCTGCTTTCCAAATGTCCGGGAGACATTATGCAGATTGCGAAAACCATTGCCTTAGAGCACCATGAAAAATGGGACGGCACCGGTTATCTGGGAATGAAGGGAGAGAAGATTTCCTATATCAGTCGGTTAATGGCGGTCTGCGATGTGTTTGACGCATTGACCTCCCAGCGTTATTACAAAGAGGGCTGGTCTTTAGACGATACATATAAAGAAATTGTCCGTTCCAGCGGGACGCATTTTGACCCGGATGTGGTAGATTTGTTCGAGAAGCATTTTGATGAATTTAAGGAAATATTACAGTCCAATCCGGACAAGGAAATATATTAGTTAAGTTGAAAGAAATGAGGCGAGGCATCTATGGTTGCCATGATGAATGAATATATTGCAAATATCAATCTTGTCTGCGACGATATAACCAGAGGGATTTTGCATGCAGCGCTGGCAGATCATGAGGATATTATTAAAAACAGCGTGCTGATAAGGGGAAATCACTATCTCGTGGATATCAAATTAGCGAATTTCTCTGTGGAAAGCGCAGTAGAAGTAATGGGAAGCTTTATGGAGCGCACCCGGTATCCCTACTCCGCTTTCTTCGTGCGTTTCAATGAAGGAAACAGAGTGAGATACCGTTATGCAACCTGTAAAGAGAACCGGGAAGGGTTCTACTGTGATCTTGTTATCAGTTGACGCCGCCGAAGGAACCGCTTATCTCAAACCGGAAGCTGTTATGCTAATCATAGCAACAGATAGCTTTCTCATACAACTCCCGACGTTAAAAAGTGCGGAACAGGCCGATTACCTTTCCCAATATGGACACATCATCTACAATAATCGGCTCCATATAATCATTCTCCGGCTGAAGACGAAAATGCCCGTCTTCTTTGAAAAAACGCTTGACAGTGGCGCTGTCCTCAATCAGGGCAACGACAATCTCACTGTTTCTGGCAGTGGGCTGTTCCTCTACAAGAATTAAATCCCCGTCAAAGATTCCCGCATTAATCATACTGTCGCCTTTTACCTTCAGCATAAAGGTATTCTTATTATGGAGATATTCCGGTGGAACCGGAAAATAGCCGTCAATATTCTCTACCGCCAATATGGGCTGCCCGGCAGTCACCTGTCCCACAATGGGAACATTCACAAGCTCCCTTCTCGCTAAGCCGAACATATCGTCTAAAATCTCAATGGTTCTTGGCTTGGTGGGATCTCTGCGGATATAACCGTTCTTCTCTAATGTCTCTAAATGGGAGTGGACGGAAGAAGTGGACTTTAACTTTACCGCTTCACAAATCTCTCGTACAGAGGGCGGATATCCCTTTTGTAAAATCGTATCCTTAATAAAATTCAAAATCTCCTGTTGCTTTGCGCTGATCTTTCCCGGCATAGGCGTACATCTCCTTTTCCCTTATATTCTCTGCGTGTCTGTAAGACAACGCCGTTCATAAGATATAAGATAAATTTATATGGATTGGATATATCCAAATAGAAACTCTTTTCTTAATAATACCATAAAATGTTTCAAAAAGCAAACATTTATTCCGAACAAATTTTCGAAAAAAGTATTGACACAGGAACAAATGTTTGCTATTATACTAAAAAGCGAACAGATATTCGATTAGATGCAGGGAGGTATCATTATGAAGTTTAAGTTAATTAACCATAATAATATTATGTTAATCATTGTAGGAGTTTTAATTATTGTTTCATTTATGGCAGGCCATATGACATCGGTACAGGCGGATGAATCACGTTCTTATAATAAGTCTTTTACCACCGTCGCAATAGAAGAGGGAACTACTTTAACGGATATTGCAATGGAATATGCTGTATCTAAGGCAGATTATGATGATTATATCACTGAAGTGAAGAAGATTAACAATCTTAAACAGGATACAATTCATGCAGGTTGTTATCTGCTTGTTCCGGTATATAGCGCAGATTAATTATCATCTTCTTAATATAAATAGTTGAAAATACCCTATATGTTAAATCCGCTGCACAAGGTGCAGAGCGATATCTAAGTTGCAGGAATAGAGGGATTCTATTCCTGCAATATATTTTTTTATCTTTTTAAAAAAAAATTCTATCTTGACAAGAATATATTTGTATGTAATAATCAATATACTCTAAATTTCTTAATCATACATAATGTCTTGGAAAGGACAATTATGTTTCAATTTAATTATATACACAAACACATGCGGTCTGTTATGCTGTTTTTATTCATTGTTTTTACTGTTGTATTTATTTTGGAAGATACAGCATATGCGGCAATTAAGATTGACCATTATTCCTATAACAATATTAAGAATAATTTGCCAAAAGAACTGGTTAATGAGCAATATTTATTCAAAAGCGATAATATTGCGTATATCGCTTTTGCCACCTATAAGGGCAATGATTATAAGACCTCTGTTAAGCGGACAACAGGTCAGCGGGACTATCTGTATTGCATGGATTATTCCAAACACATTGATTTTGCTAAGGAATATGCGGTTAAGAACAGCATTTTCAATAACAAATTGCGGGCGAAGCTGGCAGTAGCCTTTCACTATGGCGCCAGTACATTCAAAGGATTGGCTGATAGTAAATTTACCACAGGAAACACAATGCTGGATTATTATATGACACAATTGGTGGTACATGCCCTGATTTACAAATATGGTGACAGCAAATCAAACTATGGGATTGATTATTCGCAGATTTCTTTCAAAGACAACACAGGTTCTCTTAAAAAGAAGACCAACGCATTTTATGAGTTTTGCTGCGATGCCACTGTGTATGAAAGTACGACCGATTTTCACAAATATGTGTTCAACTTTAAAGAGCCTGATTCTGTATATATGTATATTAATGGCGATGTCATCAGCACGCCAGACATTACCTGCAAAGACAACAATAATAATGCCCCGGTAAAGTCATATACAAGAAATATACTTACCTATGGAACGACACCGGATATTTTTTCTCTTGTACAAGAGGGGAATCAATACAATTCCCCATGTAAAATTCAGGCGCCGGTATCTGCGATTGATCAACTGTCGCCCGGACTTTATGCGGTAAGTCTGGCAGAAACCGTAAACTTTTACCGGTATTTGTCCGCAATATGGCAAAGTACAGATTCCACGCATGTTTCCCAGGAAGTAGGCGGACCGATAACCGAGACGACATCAACTACGGATAGCGTCACGTTTTCTCTATCTATCGGCAATGTCGTTTTACATAAAAAAGACAGTATTTCCGGGAAAACAATACCTGATGCAGTATTTGCCTTACAGCAATATAATAATCTTACCGGACAATATGAATTTTATAAACATTTAATTTATAATGATGCGGCACAACAATATGAAAGTGGGAATATTTACAGATCAGGGAACAATCCCAAAGGTTATTTTCGGATAATCGAAGAGCGTCCTGGGGAACATTATATTAATGACTGGGAAGGCGCGACATTCCAACTTACCAATAATAACTATTATTTTGAATTTAACGTGGAAAATTCCCCTATATTAGGAGAACTGGCTATTCATAAGACAGGTGAGAAGCCTGTGTTTTCCGAAAATGGATTTGCAAAAGAGGGCAGTATTGCTCTATCCGGTGTTAAATTTGGTTTATATGCCGGGGAAGATATCTACTTTAAAGGTGTTTTAACTTATCATCAGGATCAAAAAATTGTAGATTTAGTTACGGATTCTTCCGGCATGGTAAAAGTTCAGAATTTATTAAGTGGTAAATATTATTTTAAAGAGGAAGAGACGAATCCTCTGTATGAATTGGATCCTGCCATACATTCATTTTCCATACAGCAGGATAGCAGTGGGAAATACAGCAAAGTAAATTTTGAATTACTAAATACCCTGAAATCCTGCCAGCTTCAGGTTTTAAAATATAATGAAGACGCTTCTTCCGGGAAACAGCCGCTTTCCGGAGCCGGTTTTGGACTATATGCCAGTACAGATATCAAAGATGCATTGGGGCATACGGTGATTTCTAAGGATCAGCTGATTAAAAAAGCAATCACCGGCGAAGATGGATATATTCACTATGAAAATCTGCTGTATGGGGATTATTATATCAAAGAATTAGAAGCGCCTAAAGGATACATCTTAAATGATGGCATAATTCCTGTTTCCAGGGAAGAATTTAAGCAAAAAGACAATAGCAAGGTGTTTTATTGTCATAAAGAGATTGTCAATCAAAAACAGATTTTTAACCTGCATATTCTGAAAACCGGTGAATCTTTTGCTGACTTTTCCACAGAAAATTCTGAATTAGGAGAATATGTCCGGTATGAACTAAAACCTGCTCCATTAAAAAATGTAGAATTTTCTTTATATAATCGAGATACAGACGCTTTTATTGCCAAGGCGGTAACAGATGAGCAGGGAATGGCAAAATATGATAATATTGAATTTGGTAATTATTATGCCATGGAAACTGCCGTACCGGAAGAATATGAGATAAATCCGGAAAAAATTTATTTTGAATGTGATATTGACAGCAATACTTATAATCCGGTTACGCCTCCGGTGTTAGAGGCTTCCATGACGAACACATTGTGCAGATGCACAATCGCTTTAAAAAAATTAGGAGAACACGTCAAATTAGGAAAAAAGGAACTCACCTATGATGAAATTCCCCTTGCCGGCATAGTTTTTGGTGTTTATCAGGATTTTGAATATACTTTTCCTTCCGGAGAAAAACTGCCAAAGAATACATGTGTAGGATATATTCTTACTGATGAAGAGGGAAATGGAAGATTATCAACCAAACTACCTGTGGGAAAGTATTACTTAAAAGAATTAAAAACCAATACCGGATATGATTTGGACACAAATCTGTATTCCTTTGAGATAAAGGGAAACCATAATCAGGAAATTGCTGTTCAAACTGATAATCATAACCAGTTTACTAATCGGTTATCCAAAGCGTCTGTTAAAATTATTAAAACAGATGCAGGTACAGGAAAAAGATTAAAAAATGTAGAATTTACTTTATATAATAATATGGACAAACCGATTGGTTCATATAAGACAAATCATAAAGGTGAGATTTTGGTAGAAAACCTTCCTTATGGAGAATATTATTTTATTGAAACCCGTTGTAAAAATGGTTATTATTCTAATAATGATAAATATCGCTTTACATTAGCTTCCAGTGAGACGGTTGTACTGCATATTACCAATAACCCGATATTAAAATTGGGATTTTCGGAATATTATAAAGAAGGGCTTATTTTCTGCCTGATTTTGTTAAGTTGTCTGGTAAGAATATTATACTATGCTTATGGGAAAAAGTAAGATAAAAAAGGCTGCGATATCTTTTGCGTTTGTTATTATCGCAATATTATCTGTAAAATGTCTGTCTAAGTATATCAGTATATATATGTTAGAACATAAAGAGGAAGAGAAAATCAGAGAGATGGAACAAAATCTGTTTCCCGATGTTTTGCCCGACCTACAGACGCAATATACTCATATAGATAATCCGTCAGCCAAGCCACACGCAAATACGGATACAGATATATGGAAGAAAAATCCGGACAGTTCAAAAATTGCCGGCCAGAACAGGAATTGGACTGGTGATTGCATTTTATCCATACCGGATATTGAGTTAAAAAAAATTGTATATACCGGAACCGACAGAATGGAACATTTAGCGCAATATAGTCTGGTCACAGCTTCAGATACAATGAAATATATAAATGGAGGCAATTATATAATATGCGGTCATGCATCAAGGCTTTATGGACACGCTTTAAATCGAATCAGAGAGATAAAAAAGGGCAATAGATTGTATATTGAAACGTCTCATGGAAAAGATTGTTATATTGTGCAGCAGATAAAATATGAAAAGATGAAGGAAACCAGCAGATATTGCAATCAGACCAGCCAAAGGCAAATTACAATAATTTCATGCGCAAAGTATGTCTCCAAAGAAAGCTACATTGTGATCACAGCCATCCCTGAATAGGGATGGCTGTGGTTTGAATTTGTCCATGGTATATGGAGCGCAAAGGGAAGAGAGCGTGTAAAAATTTTCCAGTGAGAAATCCAATTATTCGCAAAACCCAAGTTTAACGAAAAAACTTGCAATAAAAACAAGGGTCTGCTATAATACCAATAAACAGGTAAAAAGAAAGGAAAATCAGGCTATGGCAAATAAAACTTATCATCAGGAAGAAGAAATTCACAATGTTCTTTTAATGCGCGAGGTATTAAATGAACTTCCCGGATACGTATCTACTTTTTTTCGTTCCATTGAATATATCAAAGCGCCCCGTACCCGTTTGGGTTACGCCAGGGATATTAAAAGTTTTTTTGAATTTCTTTGCAGCCATAATCCCACATTCCGGAATAAGGCCCCTGCCGACATTCCGTTATCTGCCATAGACCAGATTGAATCAGAAGACATTGAGGAATATTTAGATTATCTGAAATATTACGTTAAGGACGGCAAGGAATATACTAACGGCGAACGGGCTTTAAAGCGGAAATTAGCTTCCATAAGGGTATTTTTCAACTATTTATATAAGAATAAGAAAATTCACGCCAATCCGGCAATGATTGTGGATATGCCTAAGATTCATGAAAAAGCCATAATTCGTATGGATCCTAACGAAATTGCGCAGTTTTTGGACAATGTCGAGTACGGCAATAAGCTAAGCGACCATCAACAGGCTTATCATGAGAAATCCAAGGTCCGGGATTTGGCTCTGCTTACCCTGATGTTAGGCACAGGTATCCGGGTGTCAGAATGTGTGGGATTAGATATTCAGGATATTGATTTTGATTATGACCGTATTAAGGTTGTACGGAAAGGCGGCTATGAGGCTTTCGTTTACTTTGGTTCTGAAGCCAGGGAAGCCCTTCAGGATTATTTGCAGGTCCGAAAGGATATTGTCACTGTGGAGGGCCATGAAAACGCCTTGTTTTTAAGTTCCCAGCGCAGACGCATTTCCGTCCGCAGCGTAGAAAATATGGTTAAAAAATATGCCTCTGTCACCACTCCCCTTAAGAAAATTACGCCCCATAAGTTAAGAAGCACTTACGGTACCGCTTTATATCAACAGACAGAGGATATCTATCTGGTAGCGGACGTGTTAGGCCATAAGGATGTCAATACCACCAAGAAGCACTATGCAGATATTGATGAATGGCAGAGAATGAAGGCAAAAGACGCCGTTACCTTAAGAGAAAAGCCCTCCAGAAAATAAGAACCTTAATTAGAAAGTCCGTTTAACTGAGTTTTTCTAACAGGTCTTGAAAATATTTTGGAAGTTCAGAATCAAACTCAACATATTTTCCCGTATCCGGATGAATAAATCCAAGGGTCTTTGCGTGAAGGGTTTGCCCCTGCAATCCCTTTATTTTGCTTTTGGCAGGACCGTATACGGCGTCTCCTAAGATGGGGTGTCCAATCGAGGCCATATGTACGCGGATTTGATGGGTTCTGCCTGTTTCTAAGGTACATTCGATATAGGAATATTGATTTTGAAGGGTTTGCAGCACCCGGTAATGGGTAACCGCCTCTCTCCCATTTTTCCGGTTCACCGCCATTTTCTTGCGGTCTACGGGATGTCTGCCGATTGGGGCGTCTACTGTTCCTTCTGGTTCTTTAAAACAGCCATAACATATGGCATGGTATTTTCTGGTTATACTGTGTACCTTTAACTGCTCGGCCAGACATTTATGGGCCTGATCATTTTTACAGACGACCAAAAGCCCTGTGGTATCCTGGTCAATTCGGTGGACAATTCCCGGCCGGATTACGCCGTTTATGGTAGACAGGGAATCCCGGCAGTGATAAAGCAGCGCATTGACTAATGTTCCGGATTCATGGCCGGCGGCCGGATGAACGACCATATTTTTAGGCTTGTTCACAATAATAATGGAGTTGTCTTCATAAACGATATCAAGGGGAATATTTTCCGGCAAAGCCTCTAATTCTTTTGGCTCTTCATATTGAATCTCAATCCGGTCCCCCGGCTTTAACTGATAGTTTGTCTTGCAGGAAACACCGTTTACCCGGATATTTCCCTGTTTGATAAGTTGTTGGATATAGGACCTCGAGAGTTCCGGAATCTGTTCATGAATATATTTATCAATCCGTTCAGAAGAAATTGCCGGATATTCTAAAGCATAATCCATATGTTCCTCCATAGTTTTCTATAGGCTGGCGGCATTTTGCGGAAATTTCTTATTCGTTTCCGGGGGCGTTGTCACCGGACGCCGTCCGCTTTGAAAATATTGCCTCCAGTTCCTCCTCTTTATATTTAAAAATCAGCAGATAGCTGAGACAGAAAAGGCCAATCGTAACATAACAGTCCGCTATGTTAAATACCGGAAAATCAATTAATTTAAAATAAATGAAATCAATGACATACTGAAAACGTATCCGGTCAATAAAATTTCCCATTCCTCCGGCCATAATTAACACGTCCAATGCGCGCATCATCCTGAATTTTTGTACCCTGCTACAGCGTATATAAAACCAGCAGCCGAGAATCAGGGCAAAACCGGTAAACAGATAAAAGATGATCTGTCTGCCCTGTAGTATCCCCCATACGGCTCCGCGATTCTGGATGTAATGGATTTCGAGTACATCGGGAATTATCGGTATGGAAGAATATAATTCCATATTGTTCATGATGAAATATTTGGTTATCTGATCTACTCCAACCAAAATGACAAAACAAACGATTGCAGGTATAATCTTCCCTGCAATCGTTCTATTCTCTCTCTGGTTCACATTGTTTCTTAATTCCATAGTATCTGTATATCCGTCCTTTTCGTTAGAGGAACTTAAAGCCTTCTTCCTCATCATCTGCGTTGCCAATTAAGTTAGACTGCTTTACATTTTCTTCCACGTCCCCGACTAAAATGTCCTCGTCTTCCGGGGGGGACTCCGGCGCAGCGCCGGCGAAAGGATCGATGTTCAATCCTGAATTAATAGTCGGGATTCCCTCTTCCTCAGAATCATTGCCGCCAACTACAAAATCAAAACCATCGTCATAGTTATCCTCAGAATCAATCATATTGGATTCATTGATACGCTCTTCCACTTCGCCCACATAGGCGTCCTCGTCTACAGCGCCGTTGCCTCCTGCCGCCTCGTCTTCTTCGCTGACAAAATCAAAACCGTCACTGTAGTTATCTTCTGAATCTAACATGTTGGATTCGTTAATGCGATCTTCTACCTCGCCGCTGACTGTATCTTCGTCTGATTCTTCCGCAGCCGTCGGCATTTCGACAGCCGCCGCAGCATTATCTTCACTGACAAAATCAAAGCCTTCGCTGTAGTTATCCTCTGAATCCAACATATTGGATTCATTTACAGGACTTTCCACTTCGCCGCTGACCTGCTGTACAGATTCTTCTTCCGGAATAATCTGGTGAGGCATAGGCGGCGTCTTAGGCGGCACCTTTGTTGCTGCCGGTTCCGGCTGAACTGTTTCTGACTTTACCTCCGGCTGTACCATTTTCGGCTGCGGAGCCGGATGCGGTGCGGATTTGGATGCTGTCTGCTGCGGTTCTTTGCCCGCTGAAGCCTGTGGAGCTGTCTTTGGCGCCGTCTCTTGCGTTACTGTATTATCCGGCTTTGTATCTTCCGTCTGTTTGGCCGGCGCTGACTTTTCAGCAAAATTCTTCTTAACCTTATTAGCGCCCGGTTTATCACTCTTTACATTCAATGTGGATTTAGTGCCATTATTTGCGGCCGCCTTCTTTTTATTTCCGGAACCATTGCCGTTATAGGCGCCTCCGGTCTGTCTGCTGAAACGTCCTCCGCCGTTCATGGCGTCTGCAAAAGGATCCATATTGAGACTGGTTCCTCTGTCAAAGGCAGGTTCCTGATTGGTCCGTTCCCGTCCCTCAGGACTGGATCCGGCATAACCGCCGCCAGCGCCTAAGCCGCCGAGACCACCCTCGCTTCCCAAGCCGCCTCCGGAAAATTCACCGTATCCGCCGCCATAATTTTGGCTTGGTGTAAAAACACCTAAATCAATATCAATGACTTCGCCGTCCATCAGCTTAAGCTGTGCATCTAAAATCTTGGAAAACTGCTCCTTGAAAGTGGCGTGCTGCTGCTGAAGACGGTAAATCTCTTCCTTTGTCTCCTGAAGTTCCGCCTTGGCGTCTTCTAAAATCGCTTCCGCTTTCTTTTCCGCTTCCGTATTAATCTGGCGAGCCTTGTCGTTGGCGGCATTCACCGTCTCTTCCGCGGTCTTTTCGGAAAGCGTTAAAGCCTTCTGCATAGACTCCTCTATGGAGCGGTAATGCTGTAGACTTTCATCCAATGTGGCTACCTTATCTTTTAATTCTACACTGGAACGGTAAAGTTCACTGTAATCAGAGGCCAATTCATTCATAAAGGTCTCTACATCCTTTTTGTCATAACCGATACCGCCCTTAAAGACTTTATTTTGAACATCTACTGGTGTTAACATACGGTTCTCCTCCTACCCAATACATTTATATCCCCTTAAATATATGCACAAACTAATTTAGGAACCATTAAAATCAGAAAGCGGTCAATTCCGGCGCTAAGGAAGCCTCGTTTAAAATCTCATCCCGCAAGTCGCCGGTTACATCAATATTGTGGGGTGCAGCAATAAATATCTTCTCGGATATTCCCTGCAAAGAACCGTCTAAAGCCTCGCACGCGCCTCCGATAAAGTCGATAATCCTCTGCGCGGAACGAACCTCGATTCCCTCCATATTGATTACAACGGTTCTTCCTTCCTTCAAATAGCTTGTTACCTTTTGTGCATCGTTAAATTCCTGCGGTTTGATTACGTACACTTGACTCATACTCCTGTTATTATTACGGCTGTTAATAGATACTAATTTACTCGGACCTGAAACTTTTGTCTGTCTGGCCTTAGGTTTTTTGGGCGCATAGTCGTCGTCATCTTCATCATCATAGTACGACTGGTCTCTGACTTTTTTCTTTGGTGGTTCATAATAATCATCATCATCGTCATCATCAAATAAATCGTCATCATAATCGTCTTCCGGGTCAGTCAGTCTCAAAAAATCCATAAATTTCTTCATTCCACTATTTGCCATGATAAATCTCCTTTATATAGTATAGTTACGGGCGCCGAAAATTGCTGTCCCCACCCGCACCATAGTTGCTCCTTCTTCTATCGCAACCTTATAATCATTGGTCATGCCCATGGACAAGACATTCATATTAATATTATCAATGTTTTTTGATATTATGTCAAGTGATAATTGCTTTAAAATGCGGAAATACTTTCGATTTTCTTCCGGATTCTCCACAAAGGGGGCGATTGTCATCAAACCATTCACATGAATATTCGGAAAATCGGCAATTTCCCGCACAAAAGGCAATACTTCTTCTGTGTGCAAACCAAATTTGGTATCTTCTTTAGCCACATTGACTTCTATCAATATCTCGGAAATAATCTGCCGTTTGCCTGCCTCTTTTTGAAGTTCTTTTGCTAACTTTAAAGAATCCACAGAATGAATCAGCGCAGCTTTGTCCACAACATACTTAACTTTATTGGTCTGTAAATGGCCAATCTGGTGAAAACGTACAGGTTTTGATACCTTTTCATACTTATCGCAAAGCTCTTGTACTTTATTCTCTCCAAAGTCCGCTACCCCGATTTGAATCAGTTCCTCAATATCCTGTAAAGGCTTGGTCTTACTGACTGCAATTAACGTGATATCCTCCGGTTTGCGTCCACACGACAGCGCCGTCTCATCCACCTGCTGTCGTATAAATTTGTAATTATCTGCTACCAATCTTAACACCTCTTTATTTGATAATTTGGTTCTCTTTTACCATTGCCTGATTCAGAACAATTCGATCATACCAGGCAATGCTGTAGGGAACATCAGCTTTTACAATGGTGTATTCGTCATCCTGATATTGAATATCAATATAACGGAAAGCAGCCGTTCCCTGATTAATACAGTAAACGCCTTCGATTTTATCTTTTTCTGCCTGTGATATTACGATCGTCTCATTATTTTCTGTATTCAGCAGTACGTCATTTTCCGAAAAATCGTCAGGAGAGACATAAATCATTCCGTCTTCCGTCTTATAAATTGTAGGTTTAATCTGCTTAACTGTTACTTCGCCCTGCTCGTCTAACTGTTTAATATTAAGAAATTTTTTATCCATAGAATCAGACCCTTTGGATAGAAATTCTTCCGGCAGTTTATAAATTTCTTTTTCTGTAATGGAACTGTTCGGAATCTTAAGCCCGTTTTTCTGTTCCATTAAAATAACAATATCAATAAAACGGTCGTTTATAAAATTGACCATTTGTTGATTCAGGGCAAGAATGATAAAGTATTTGCCGTCTGTTTCGGTTATGCGAAAATTACAGGTAATATTTTTCGCGCTGTTATGAATATTAATCTGAACGGTTTCTTTATTGTTTAATGACTTTTTCTCCGCTTTGGTGATTGGCGCTACAAGATACCAGTTTTCGGAAGTTACCAGCTTGTATACAGGATCTCCTGCATTAATAATCTCACCGGTTTTTAATGTGGTTTTCTTGTAATTACTTTTGTCTACATCTGAAGATTTGAATTGATTAATATTAAAATTCTCGTAACCGTCTTTATAGTAAGTAATAATTCCGGATTCTTTTGTATTCACCTTCTTATAGGTAGATATATTGGTAGACTCGTCGTCTAAGGAGGTAAGCTGCTCAATCAATGCCTCGTTGGTCAATTCCAATACCGCATTTTCTATATCATAACGAAAGTTATATATATCTGAATAATTTGAATAATCAAAATAATTTTCAAATGTTGATATTCTGGTGCGCACTTCCGTCAGGGCTTCGTCGGACATAGTAAGCACATCCGTATCCGCATCCTTAATCTTTTCATATACACTTCCTGTCTCATCTATTGTGTAAACAGTCTTATCCCGTCCGATTTTTTCACCATTTCTCACATAATAACTTACGTAACCGGAACTGTCTGCATTAACAATTTTTTCTTCCCGGACAATTAATGCCGTCGTATCAATATTTGTATCAATATAACTGTTTTGCACCTCATAAATGGTAAGAGATTCCTTTTGGAAAGACATAAAAATACGAATTAACACATAAATAAATATGATAATAAATATTATATTTCCAATATTGAATTTAAATTCATTAGTATAAACCGGTCTTTGTTTTCGGCTCAAAAAAGACACCTCCAGAAATCATATCAATTAATTGTACCATTTTTGGCTGATAACTACAATATTTATGAATAAATTTTATCAAATATTAGAACACTAATACTATTCCAAGATACAGAAAGGAGTATCATATGAAAGCATTAGATTATACGATTTTGACTTTTGTGGTTATTGGTGCAATTAACTGGGGATTAATTGGTTTTTTTGATTTTGACCTGGTAAGCACACTGTTTGGTCAAATGTCCATTCTTACGCGAATTATCTATGCGATTGTGGGAATTGGCGGATTATATGCTATTTCTTACTATGGTCGTATGAACAGTGAATTGCAGTAATAAAAAGGGACCGTTTAATGATATGCATACATCTTAGACGGTCCCTTTTATTTATGGTTAAAGAGAAATTGTTACCAGATTTTGTAAATACGGGGATAAAGTTTCCTTTGCTTTTGAAATGCCGATAACAAAATCCAGTTCAAATTTATCGGAAATGACAGATAATTCTTTGACAATCGACTCAATATCATCAGATGATTCTATGCAGGCAATTGTCAGAAAATTATCTAAAAACATGCTGTCTAAATCATGATCCTGCGACGCGATGCCATAGATAAAGCCAAGAAACATATCCGAGGAATGTATATTATATTCAGGTACGTTAATTAGTCTGATCCGGTTACTCAATTCATACATATGCTTATTGTTCTGATCTAAATAAACAATATTGCCCCCGGTCACTTTGATGTCATTATTCGCTTTGGCCATAAGCATTTTGGTCTTTCCCTTTCCCTTTTCCCCTGCAACTAATTCAATCATTAATACTGCCTCCCGCTCATTAATAAATTTCTTTTAACATATCTTCCACATTTTTATATAAAGTTTCATGATCCGTAGCGTTAGATACCAGACAAATATACTCTTCACTGGTTGCGTCATTTACAAATTCCAGGATAATACAGTTGCCTGCTTTTTCCGTTGTTCCGGTTTTCCAACCGGTAATATGATAACCTGTAGGCATTTCAAAAGAATCGGATAAAAACGCATTGGTGGCATGGATTTCCATCTGAATCTTTTCCTCTCCACGATACATGGTTAGCAGATATTTGCTGTTACTGTCAATTTGAACCAAAATATCCTTTGTTAAAAAACATTTAAATATCAGGTATAAATCATAAGGCGTTGTATAATGGTTATTATCATGAAGCCCATGCGGATTTACAAAATGGGAGTTAGTCGCGCCAAGTTCCGCCGCCTTTTGATTCATTAAATCTACAAAATTGCTGACAGAACCCGCAACATATCTGGCCAAAGCCACAGCACAGTCATTAAATGAGGAAATCAATAAACCATGCATCAGTTCATTTACGGTAATGTAATCTCCGGGTTCAAGTCCCATCACTGTTACGTTATCTTCGTTAAATTCGATTTTCTTCTGGATCACAACGGTATCGTTCATGGAAATCTGTCCCTTTTCCACAGCTTCTACAATCACAATCGCCGTAAGAATCTTAGTCATGCTGGCAGGATAGATCCTCTTATGGGGATTTACTGCCTGAATGACCTGATTTCTGGTTTCATTAATCAGTAATCCAGCCTCATACTCCATTCCGGCTTCATCATATACATAAGCATCATATGGGATTACCACATTTTCTGCTGCAAGACCGGCAGGTCTTACAATCGGCAGCTTATCTGTTGAGCCGATATGAAGAGGAGCGTCCATGTTATAGGAATTACTTATGCTGCATCCTGACAGCATGGAAACAAACAAAACTGCGAGACAGAAGAGGCAAAAAGCCCGCCTGCCTGTATTATTTAAACATTTCACGCCAATCTAAATCTCCTCGTTCTAAAGCTTTTACCAGCAGCTCCGCAGTGGCCAGATTTGTGGCCAGCGGGATATTATGTACATCACATAACATAAAAATATTATTAATATCCGGTTCGTGGGACTTAGGCGTCTGCGGATCTCTTAAAAAGATAACCATGTCGATGTCGTTGTGTTCAATCTCCGAACCTAACTGCTGCTCTCCCCCTAAATGTCCGGCTAAATATTTGTGTACCGTCAGGTTGGTAACTTCTTCAATCAGCCGTCCGGTAGTTCCGGTTGCAAATAACTCATGCTTGCATAAAATTCCCCGGTAAGCAATACAGAAATTCTGCATCAGCTTTTTCTTTGCATCATGGGCAATCAATCCAATATTCATAGTAAAAACCCTCTCCATTCTAGTATTTTCTTCGTTGCAAGGATACATTTAACACTAAACCAATGGCTGCGCAGCAGCTTACCAAAGACGATAAGCCGTAACTGATAAAGGGAAGCGGTATTCCCGTATTCGGAAGCAGTGATGTCGCCACGCCAATATTGATAAAGGTCTGAAACCCTATCAGTGTTGCAACCCCTGTGGCAATATACATCCCCATATCATCACTTGCTTTCCTGGCAGTCTTAATACATTGTACCACAATCCAGCCCAAAATGACAACCAGAAGAATACTTCCCACAAACCCTAATTCTTCACCAACCACAGAAAATATAAAATCTGTCTGCTGTTCGGAAATCAAATTGGCATCCTTTACCGTAGCCAGGGAGGAATTGTTAAGTCCTTTACCGAACAACTGGCCGGAACCGATTGCCATAACGGAATTATCCTGCTGATACTGCGTGGTGGACACATAATCTTCCGGATACAGGAAAGAAAGGATACGCTGCACCATATACCCCTTTAAAAACAAGGGATTGGGCTGCCTGATGTACCACAAAAAACTTCCGGCAAGGGGAATCATGCATAAGAAACCGATCAAAAGAATCTTATAGCTTAGTCCCGCCACAAACAGCATAGTAAATAATATGACAAAAAGGTCTATCGTAGTAGACAAATCCGGCTCTGACACAATCAAAAACAGCGGAATTGCACAAAGCAGCGCATAACCTGCCAGCGTTTTGAAAGTGTTGATTGTATCTTTATGTTCCGTCAGATAATGAGCTGCGCATATAATCATAATAATTTTGGCAAACTCCGAGGGCTGAACGGTAATAACGTCCTGGGAACCCAGCCAGCGCTGCGCGCCGTTTGCCTTGCTGCCCACCAATAAAACCGCTAATAGGAGGACGATATTGATTACATAAAGCAATAACTGAAACTTGCGGATAAATTTGTAATCAATCAATGACAGAACAATCATACCCAACAGACAGACTACCAGCCCCACAATCTGTTTGCGCAGATAAGAACTGTCGGCGCTGTTAATAATCACTGTTCCAAATACCGTTGCAAACAGTACTAACAGCAATAATTTGAAATTGTAGTTGCGCAGCTGGTAATTTTCTAACATGGTATTCTCCTGTTATTTCACAGATTTAGACTTCAAATCCTTAATTGGAATATTGGCGTATAACGCAGGAACCGTTCCATTCCCGCCCTCCGATTCCGTCTGCGTAATCTGGATATCCAGACCGGAGGCGTCAATCTCCATATACCGGGAAATCACCTCGATAATATCATTTTTAATCTGTTCCATAATGTCCGGCGAGCAGTTTGCGCGGTCTGAAACGAGTAATAATTTCAGACGGTCCTTGGCATAATCGCTAGACGATTTCTTTTTATTAAATAAATCAAATAATCCCATAATCTCCGCTCCCATCTCTTTAGTTAGACTTTTTAAACAACTTGGATAATTTCTTGAAAAAACCGGAATCGTTTAAGTCTAAGAAGTCGACTTCTTCACCCAGTATCCGCTTGCAGATGTTAAAATAAGCCTGACCTGCCAGGGAATTGTCGCCGACAAGCGGCTGTCCCTGATTGGTAGAGATGACAATATTTTCATCATCCGGTACGGCGCCGATTAAATCAATGGCAAGAATCTCCACTACATCTTCAATGGACATCATTTCTCCCCGCTTTACCATATCCATGCGGATCCGGTTTACAATCAGGTCGGCCTTTTTGATGTCGTTGGCCTCTAATAAGCCGATAATCCGGTCTGCATCCCGGATAGCCGACACCTCAGGGGTTGTCACAATCAACGCCCGGTCGGCGGCGGCAATGGCGTTCTTAAAGCCCTGCTCAATTCCTGCGGGACAATCTAAAAGAATATAGTCAAATTCTTTTTTTAACTCCTCAACCAGTTTTTTCATCTGCTCCGGCGTAACCGAAGTCTTATCCTTGGTCTGGGCGGAAGGAAGCAAAAACAGGTTCGGATACGTCTTATCCTTAATCAACGCCTGCTTATAGCGGCAGTTTCCCTCTACCACGTCTACCAGATTATAGACGATACGGTTTTCAAGCCCCATGACAACATCCAGATTACGCAGTCCGATATCTGTGTCAATCAACACCACCTTCTTATCCAGCTTTGCCAATCCGGTTCCTACATTCGCCGTTGTAGTGGTCTTACCTACACCACCCTTTCCTGATGTGATTACAATTACTTCACTCATTTTTTATCCTCCCTAAATTTATTAAAAGTGAATATTCTGTATTGCTGTTTTCGTGATAGGTTCAATACAGATTTGATTATCCACAATCAATGCAATCATTGTCTCCTGTTTTATTTTTCCTACCCGTTTGGTATCGGCGCTTCTGGCTATAATATCGGCTATCTGTATCTGAATCGGCTCCATGGAAAGAGCTAACACAAAGGAGTTGGGGTTGCCGTTGCTTCCGGCAATCACACTACCCTTTAGTGCGCCGATAATTACGATATTGCCCCCGGCAATTACGGTTGCGCCCGGATTCACATCACCGATGATAACCAAAGAATCCTTCGTTTCTAATGTTTGTCCGGAACGGAGCGTGCCTTTATAAAATAAGCCTGTATTATTATCCTGCATACCGGCTGCATCTGTCAATGTCTCTGTAAATATTGGTTCCGGCTCCTTAAGTTCCGACAGGTTTTCCAATCCGGGAACATTAATCTGCGTATCCGCTAAAACGGGTTCCTCCTGCAAACTTGTCATGTTCTCCTCTTTTTTCCTAAGCTGATAAAAGGCCTTTTCTAAATCGGAATTTTCTTCCATGACATATTGGATATTTAATTTTGAACTTTCCCGGATTACAGTTAACGCCTGATCCAGTTCCTCATTGGTCAATTCCCTGCCTTCAAAAGTTACCGCTAACTGTTTGTCGCTGTCAAAGAATTTTTCCGACTGTTTCAGCTTATCCTTAAGTTCTTCTAACAAATCGGGAAAATCCATATCCCTATCCATCACAATGGATATGCCGTATCGGTTTCCCTTAATAATTACCGTATTTTTCATAATCTGCCTCCGCTTAGTCTGCCATGTTGACATTACCGGTAATGGATGCGTTTTCCAATTTCTCCGGGTCAAAATAATAGGCATATATAAATCCGGCTAATTCCTCTGCATTACCGGAGGAATAACCGTATGGAATAACTGTTGTAACCGATATCTCCGGCCTGTTGAACGGCGCATAGGACACAAACAGCGCATGTGCCGGTCTTGCCAGATTCTCCTCTGCCGTACCGGTCTTGCCTGCCACATCTACATCAATCTGGTTAATCAGCATTTCCTCCGGCGTATGGTTTTGCACAACCCGGCGCATACCGTTATGGACAGTATTCCACAAAGCAGGATCAATATCCACAGTTCCATGAACCGTATGGGGATTATCGTAAGTGACTTCTCCGTCTAAGGTCTTAATCTGCTGGATAATGCTTAAATCATAACAGGTGCCGTCGGCGGCAATGGTAGTTACATAACGGGAAAGCTGTGTCGGCGTGTAGGAATTGGTTCCCTGCCCGATAGCGCTTCGGATAACGGTCTCGTCAGAGACATTGGGATCAATCTCATCTAACTCAATGCCGGAATTGGTATCTAATCCAAACAGCGACGCATATTTGGAAAGTTTTGCCAATCCATCCGAATCTGAAAAATGTTCATCTCCACCGCCCAAACGGTATCCCACCTCATAGAAAAAGTAGTTGCAGGAAACCTCTAAGGCTTCTTCGATGCCAATTATACCATGTTTTCCGGGATATAGCCAACATTTTGGCGGCGGGTCGGCCTTGGTAAAAATTCCCTGCGCATCAATCATGGTATCCAGCTGAATGGCGTTTTCTGACACGCCTGCAATGGTTGTCAGCATCTTATAGGTGGAACCCGGCGCCGTTCTCTGCTGGGTAGCCCGGTTGTACAAGGGCTTGGTCTTATCGGCAATCAGCTTAGCATAATATTCCGGTTCAACCGAATTGGTAAGCCGGTTATTGTCGTAGCTGGGATAACTCACTAACGCAAGAACATTTCCGTTATGCACATCCGTAATTACCACAGAACCTTCGCAGGGGTCTAAGGCAAGCTGGGCCGGAGTAATCTCTAAATTGCTGATTTTTCTCCGGATAAATTTGTAATCGGAAAGGCTGCCCGCCGTAAAATCGGCATAATCCTTATCTTCTTTCTCATCTAACACGCCCTGCTCGAATAAAATATATATTACCTGGGTGCCGCTGACATTTTTGGATTTAATCATATATTTCATAATCAGCTTATCAAATTCCGTATCTTTGGAAAGCACCTTTTCCAAATAATCTACCAGCGCATGATATACTTCCTCCGAATCATAGTAATCACTGGATATCTCAAAAGGCGTAATGTCCATCGCGCCCTGATTGATGGCATACTGCAAAAAGGTCCCTAAAGATATGTTGCCGGCAACATATTCCTTATAGGTCTCGTCTGTGCTTTCAATGCGCTTGGCGTCATAGATTCCCGCTTCGGAGAGATAAGTGTAGATATACTGCATATAAGCGGTATATTCCTTATCGAGGTTATTAATCGCCGTATTTTCCTCTAACATAATCTGCCGGATTCTCGATAATACGCTGTCCCTTTCTGAATTAAGCTGTTCATTGACTGCCTGTTCATTAGGGCCTGCGTCCGCCGCACCTAAATGGGTAATATCCAGCGCATTGTTGTCAAAAAGGGCATAATACACATCAGAGATTGGAATATGCTTATCTCTTACGGTCTGTTCCTCATCTTTATCCTTGTCTTCCTTGAGTTCCTTTTCCGTAATATTGGTAAGCAGCACGTTGGCAATCTCTTTTTCCAGCGTATCATAGCAATATTTCTGCAATTCGGAATCAATGGTCAGATAAATATCCTGACCGGCCACAGAATCCTCCTGATTCGTCCGCTCGATAATCTTTCCCATATTATCAACATAGATTTCCTCAATACCGTTGGTTCCCCGAAGGGTACTCTCATACCGCTGCTCCAATCCGGTTTTTCCAATCATATCGTTATTGCTGTACTGATTCTTCTCTGACAATTCTTCGTTGTACTCTTTCATCTCATCGGTAGAGATTGCGCCGATATAACCAATGATGTGGGCAAAGTATTCCGCATCATTATAGACTCTGATGGAATCCACAACCACGCTGATTCCCATTAAGTCCGCACTGTTTTCATTTAACTCCGCCACGCTGCTGTCGCTGATATCGCGGGCAATCGTCACCGGAATATACTGCTGGTAGCGATTTAGCCAGAGGGCGTAACGCACCTCCACAATCTTAAACGCATCCTGTCCGCTGTATTCATCGGACACAGCAAATAAATCCTTTCCGGCCAGATAATCAAACACCTCTGCCGCAGTGTCGTCCTTTTGGCTGTCATCTAAATTATCCGCAGAGCCCACTCCGTAGACTTCCGCTAAAAACCGGAGCTTCTCCGCATCGGAAGAAGTATTAAACCGGACATTGCCGCCCTTATCCATAATCATAGGGAAATCCACCCGGATACTGTCGCCATTTTTCTCTAAGATCTGTATCGTGCGGTGTACAATGGAATTTTTCAGGGAATTTTCCGAAACCCCATTCTCCGCCGCAATCTCCGTAAGCTTGGAACTGTTTTCAAAGGTAACGGAATAGGCGAGCTGGTTATAGGCTAACAGCTTGCCGTTGCAGTCGTAAATGTTCCCGCGGGACGCCTCTACCGTCAAGGTCTTCTTAGATTTGTAAGTAAAATTATTGAGATGTTCCTCACCCTCGATAATCTGGAGCTTAAACAGCCGCACAGCTAACATGGAAAAAAGAATGAACATCACAACCGAAACAATAAACAGGCGATGGGAAATATATTCAATTATATATTCTTGCATTGCGCGTAAGAATTCTTTCATTCTGCTATTCCGCCTCTTTTACCTTTTTCAGACGCAAATTAATGCGAACCAGTATCTTATAGAAAAACAGTGTGATTAATATGGTATACATCATCTCCGGCAGGATGACATCCGCTAAGTAATTGCCAAAATCCAGCCGGTTCCGAAGTAAAAAATATACCGCATATACAATTACATTAAAGAAAATTTCATTCAGCGTAATCATCAGCATGGGTAAAAGCACATCTTCCACATAGTAAATACGGTGAAAGAATCCGTTGATATAACCCATGGTCATGTAGATAAAAGCAAAGGGACCTAAATATTTTCCAAAGAAAATGTCAATGAGCAGGCCGGAGAAAAAACCGACCAAAAGCCCCTCTCTTCGTCCCCGCATCAGTCCAAAGGACATGGTTACAATCAACAAAAGATTAGGCACAGTACCGGATAACTCCAGATAATGGAATACGGTAGACTGGCACAAAAAACATACAATTATGATGATTCCAATGGTAATGCATCTTTTCATATATTATTCCCCATTTTCCGGTTCGCTTTCTGCGTTTCCGTCATTTGACGGACGGTCCTCATTTTCTGATGGTTCATCACCGGACGTCCCATTGTCTGACGTCTCGTCTTCAGACGCCCCGTTCTCTGATGTTTCCCCCTCTGTCGGTTCGCCGCCCGTCTCCCCGTTATCTTCCTGCGTATCTTCCTCACCGGGCGCAGAGACAGGACTGCCGTTATCATCCTGCGTAGACTGTAAGCTGTCGTAAATATTTTTGTTGTCTGAGCCAATCTTGTAATCGGCTTTCAACTCCATTATGACCAATACCTCCCGCAGGTTCCGGAAGTCCACTACGGGTATGCACTTTGCGGATTCCGTCAGGTTATTGGCGTCCATGGTCACATCCGTAATATAACCAATCAAAAGTCCCGGCAGAAATTTGTTGCTGACATGGGACGTCACCAATTCCGCGCCTTCTTCAATGGGATCGGATTTATTAATATAGCCCACCTGAATATATCCCTCTTTCATCAGGGATAAATCTCCGGATACGGTACAAAGCGTTTCCGTTCCGGAAATGGTCGCACTGACACTGCTGTTGTCATCGATAATGGAGCGCACCTTGGCGTAGCCTTTGCCCACCTCGGTCACAATTCCGGCCAGACCGCTGCCGGCCAATACATTACAGCCCACCTTGACTCCATCCTCCTCGCCCTTGTCGATGACAAAAGTGTAAAACCAGTTGGTGGAATCTGTGGCAATGACTCTGGCGCCTAAGGTATTATAATCGCCGTACTGCTCCTTTAAGTTCAAAAGCTCCTGTAGGCGCTTCAATTCGTAGTTCTCCTGTTCATAGACCTTAATCTGGGAAGAATATTCGGCCAGCTTCTCCTGTAAGCCTTTGTTTTCTTCTAACAGGGCATTCTTGTCCTTCTGGTAGCTCACCTGATCGTAAATGGAGGCTCCCACCTCATTGACTCCGGACTGCATCGGGGTAATCAGTGCGCTGGTTACCGCCTTCAGCGGAGAAAACTTGTCCTCAAACAATATGGAGAGCAACAGTAAAATTACACAGATAAATGCCATAAACAGATATATATATTTGGGTGGAATTATTTTCTTGTCATGAAAATCCATGCATACACCATCCTTTATATAAATCGATACACAATAATTGCAATAATCAAGCCAATGATACTGGCAATATTAATCGTGATTGTCAGGCCAAAGGTCAAAACCAGTATGCCTAAATCCAATACAAGCGGAGAGGTCAGCCCAAAGGTATTCCCATAACCTAACCAGCTCAAAAAACTTATCTTAGAGGCAAGGGTTCCAAGATATCCTCCAAGAACGATGCCGCATAATAAAATAACGACGAGTATCCAATTATTCTTGCGTGAATTACCAACTGCCATAGCGTAAAACTCCTTTTATCCTGATATGCAGAAAATCGCATTAAATAATAATACCATATTTCGGTAATTTCTACAAGTTTCCTTTCAATTCTTCCTTCATTCTTTTTCAAACGCCCATAATCCCTTTTTTTCCAACTGGGCTAAGGATTTCATAATTCCGAATTTGGCGTGGTGATAGGAAAGCCCTCCCTGAAAATACACCGTATAGGGGTCGCGCATGGGCGCGTCGGCAGATAATTCAATGGACGCACCGGATATAAAGGCTCCGGCCGCCATAATCACATCACAGTCATATCCTGGCATGGCCCATGGTGTTGGCGTAACATGGGAATCCACCGGAGCCGCATACTGTATGCCCTCGCAAAACGCCACTACCTTTTCCGGATCGTGGAAGGTGACTGCCTGAATAATGTCATGTCGTTCTTCCGCCGCCGCAGGGTTACATGCAAAGCCCAGCCGTTCATAGAGCGTGGCGGCAAAAATAGCCCCTTTCAGGGCGCCGTTTACCACCTGGGGCGCCTGAAACAGCCCCTGGAAAAATTCCCGGTTTACATTTAAGGTTGCGCCTACCTCGCCCCCTAATCCCGGAGCGGTCAGACGGTAGTAAGCGTTTTCCACACACTCCTTCGTACCGCAGATATAGCCGCCAATGGGAGCAAGCCCGCCGCCCGGATTCTTAATCAGGGAGCCGACCACCATATCCGCCCCCACATCTGAGGGCTCCGTAAGCTCCACAAATTCGCCGTAGCAGTTATCCACCATGCAGATGATATCCGGATTGATTTTCTTGATAAAGGCAATCAATTCCCCAATCTGCGCCACAGAAAATGTAGGTCTGGTGAGATACCCTTTCGAGCGCTGGATAGAGGCCAGTTTCGTCTTAGGCGTGATCGCCTTTTTGATTGCGTCATAGTCAAATTCCCCATTTTCCAAAAGCTCTACCTGCTTATAGGTAACTCCGTACTCAGAAAGAGAGCCCTTAGAGGGACGGATACCGATTATCTCCTCCATAGTGTCATAAGGTCTTCCCACAGGGGAAAGCAGCTCGTCTCCCGGCCTTAAGTTGGCTGACAGGGCCAAAGCCAGGGCATGGGTTCCACAGGTGATTTGGGAACGGACCAAAGCGGCTTCGGTTCCAAAAATATCCGCATACACCTTTTCTAGTGTTTCCCTTCCTAAGTCATTATATCCATATCCCGTAGTGGGCGCAAAATGCGCCTCGGCCACCCGATTTTTCTGCATGGCCCGAAGGACCTTTAACTGGTTACATTCCGTTATCCGGTCAATCCGTTCAAAACGTTCCTTTAACGAAGCCTCCACATCCTGACACAGGGCAAATACCTCTTTGGAAATGCCCATTTTTTCATAAGCCTGTTGTAAATCTGCGCTGTTCACTGTTCTTCCTCCTGCAACAATTAAATGATCCCTTTTTCCTTCATTGTATCTAACATAAATTCCAATATTTCTTCCTCTGAAGAAAAGGCATTCTTCTGTACCCATGTCACATCGCGTTCCCGGCGGAACCATGTAAGCTGACGCTTTGCAAAATGTCTGGTATCCCGCTTTAGGATATAAACCGCCTCCTCTAAGGAGCACTCTCCATTTAAATAAGCGATGATTTCTTTATAGCCTAATCCCTGCATGGAAACCATATCCAGCCGGCAGCCGTATGCCAAAAGACCTTCCACCTCTTTTACCAGTCCTTCCTCTAACATATGGTCCACTCTCTTTTCTATCCGCTCATATAAAAGCGCCCGGTCGTCGTTTAAGACAAAATACGCAAAATGATAGGGGGAAAGGCGGTTTTTCTGTTCTTCGTTGTGCCGGGAAATAGGATAACCGGTATCGTGGTAAAATTCCAACGCCCGTATGGTCCGTTTTACATTATTCTCATGGATTGCCGTATAGGATTCCGGATCGATATCCCGAAGGCGTTCGTGGAGAGCGTGGGCGCCGTTTTGCTCATAATAATCCGTAAGCTCTTTCCGGTAATCCGAAACCCTTGTCTCCTGAAAGTCAATATCGTAAAGCAATGCCTGAATATAAAAGCCGGTTCCCCCTGCCACAATGGGTATTTTCCCCCGGCTGTATATGTCCGCTAACGCCTCCTTCGCCATGGCTTTGAAGGCCACCACATCAAAATCCTCCGTCGGGTCTAATACATCAATGAGATGATGAGGGATTCCCCGCATTTCCTCCGGTTTAATCTTAGCCGTACCGATATCCATGCGCCGGTATACCTGCATGGAGTCTGCCGATATAATCTCCCCATTGACCGCCTCGGCCAGTTTCAGGGACAACTCCGTCTTTCCCACAGCGGTGGGGCCTGTCAGTATAATAAGAGGTTTTTTTTCTGCGCTTGTTTCCATTGGTCTCACATCCTGCTATCCAAATTAATCCTGAATCCGCTTAAACTTGTGTTCTAACTCCATTTTGGTCAGGGCAATCATTGTCGGTCTGCCATGCGGGCAGTTATAGGGATTATCGAGGGAAAGCATTTCATCAATCAACCGGTCTGCCTCCATGGTCGTAATCTCCGTATTTCCCTTAATGGCCGCTTTGCAGGCCATGCCGGACAATTTCTCCACAAAAAAGTCCAAGCTGATTGTTCCCCGCTCCTCAGTCAGCGCATTCAACAGTTCGTCAAACAAAAGCTGCGGTTCCACGCCCATAATATCGTCCGGCACCGCCCGCACCACAATGGAATCATCTCCAAAATCCTCAATGTCAAAACCGGTCTGGGAAAATAATTCCATATGCTCTATCACCGTATTATGCTCGACGCTGTCTAAATGCAGTACCTTTGCAGGAAGAAGCTGCTGGGATAGCACCTGCTTTTTTGAAAGCTGCCGCATCAGCCGTTCAAACATCACTTTTTCATGGGCCGCATGCTGATCCACAATATAAAGCTTGTCCTCATATTCAATCAGCCAGTAGGTCTTAAATACCTGACCGATTAGACGGTGTTTTTTTCTGGCGTTCTCGGACAAAAATTGCTCTACGGGCATGGTAAGCTGTTCCGGTTTGACGCTGTCCAGTTCGGAAGGCGCACCGGGTGTCTTTACGGAAATGCTCTGCTTGTCCGGAAAGGTAGTTGCTTTCTCTGGGGAAACCTTTTGTCCGTCTGCCTCCTTAACGGCTGCGGGCGGTTCATTTTTCTTCTGCTCCTCCTGATGCTTTACAATTCCCTGCTGATACCGCATGGCTCTGGCTTCCTTCTCAAAAGGCTCCGGTACATGGCTGGTACTGCTTCTCTGGCGTTCAATGGTGATTGCCCGTTCTTCTTCGGCGCTTTTCAGCGAAACATCCTGAATCATTTCCTCGCTCAATAAAGCCTGACGGACGCTGTCTTTTACAAAATCAAACAACTGCTCTCCGTCTGCATACTTAAATTCCATTTTTGTGGGGTGCACATTGACATCTAACTTGTTGCTGTCCAAGGTAAAATGCAGCGCCGTAAAGGGAAACTTGTGCACCATAATAAAGGATTTGTAGCCCTCCTCAATGGCCTTGGTTACAATCTGATTCCGGATAGAACGGCCGTTGACAAAATAATGTTCAAAGCTGCGGTTCCCTTTGAATATATAGGACTTGCCGATATAGCCCTCTACTGCCATGCCGCTTAAAGAACGCTTGACCGGCAACAGGTTGGCAGACACATCTTTCCCATAAATATGATAAATCACATCTTGTAGCCTGCCATTTCCTGAGGTGGCAATTTTATTACTGCCGTTGATAATGTATTTAAAAGAGACCTCCGGGTGGGACAGGGCTAATTTTGTTATTAGCTCGGTTACATATCCCCCTTCTGTCATAGCGGTTTTTAAAAATTTTTTTCTGGCGGGTACATTGTAAAACAGATTGCGCACGATAACCGTAGTCCCGGCAGGGGCCCCGATTTCCTCCTTTGCAATCTCCTTGCTGCCATGGATTTCATACCGGATTCCCGTAAGCTCATGGGCTGTCTTTGTAATACACTCCACCTGGGCTACCGCCGCAATACTGGCTAAAGCCTCGCCCCGGAAACCTAAGGAGCGCACGCTTAACAAATCTTCTATGGTCATAATCTTGCTGGTGGCATGGCGGATAAATGCGGCAGGCACTTCTTCTTTTGCAATGCCTGCCCCGTTATCCGTAATCCGGATAAAGGAGATTCCGCCGTCCTTAATCTCTACGGTAACGGCTGTAGCTCCGGCGTCAATGGCATTTTCCACTAACTCCTTTACTACGGAGGAAGGCCGTTCGACAACCTCTCCAGCGGCAATCTTATTTATCGTTGCTTGGTCTAAAATCTTTATCATTTGTCAACTCCTATTATCATCAGTTATCTATCTGAAAACAAGTACATCTGCTATCTCCTTTTAGGGATTATTGGATACATTTTTATTCGATAACCAATTTCGCATAGGTTTCTCCGTCTTCTTCGCAATCCTTGTTGTATACATGTTTTCCTATGATACTTCGCAATTCTTTAATATCGTCGATTTCCTCAGAGGCAAATTCAAGATAACACACTTTCGAATCGGAAACATTTAAATCTTCATAAAAATCAGAAATATAGCAACAAAATTCATCTAATAAATCTTCTAAAGGATACTGGGAAATATCATCGGCATAATTTCCTTCTTCATACTCCGGCTCCTGTTCAAACGATAAGGAGGTTACATATAGTACTTCCTCTCCTTCCTTATATTCATAGATTTCCGGTTCGACTTCGTTATATTTTCGTTTTTTAAACAGGGAAAGCCCTTTCTTTAAATATTTTTCTGCCTTATAGTTTTTAATATTTTTCATTCGATTCCTCCTGGTATTTTTAATATAAATCTTTTGAATAATACATTTTTTCTCCTCACTTTTCAAGTAAAAACACAGTTAAATCTTCATAAGGATTGGTTTTAGCCAGCCCCAACGCCGTAACCTGTCCGGAAAATGCGCCGAACTGGTGCTGCAACACAGAAAACGCCTCCTTCATTTCCTCCTTGGAGAGCTTCTTTCCCATCGTAGCATGGGGAAACCATGAAAAGGGCTGATAATACCGGCTTATGGTGATATCCTGAATCTGTATCAGACTATCATAAATCTGTTGGGACAGGGATTGCAGATATACATTCAGCACAGGCGCTAAATAGATAACGGAGGGGAAAAAAGTACCGACGCTTACCCATTGTAAAGTACCTACAGATAATCTCTCCGCTGCTTTTTCCAATAACCGGACTGCCTCTGTTTCCCGATTGGTTTCAAAGGCGGACAGGGTAATGTGGGGCGGAACATGGTTATCCGTCATATAGGTATTCCCGATTTTTGCCGCAAGCTGATTTATATATTGCGTGAGCCTGTTGTTGGTGTTATCGTCAAAATACGCAGATATCAGATACATATTTTCTTCTTCCTTCAAAAAATATTAGCTAAACTAAAACTTTCCTTTCGCTTTACATTTACAGACGACAAAGCATAATATATTCTTCCTTTGATATTTTCCTGATTGTATACTCCATAACCGCCTCCTCCTACTGTTCTTTCAAAAAGGCCTTTATAAACTGAAATTTGGGTGCGACTATGCATTATCGCTTTTAGTTGTTTTCTGAATAATACATACACCTATAATAAATACACATACAAAAAATATTACCAATCCCCAGAATATACCACCTGAAATATCAAGTTTGTTGTAGAGGATAAATTCCGGCAAATTTGCAACGGCATGAGCAATAATACATACCCATAACGACTTAAACTTATAGAATATATATCCAAATACCAACGCCATCAATACCGCACCAATTACCAATACAATCCCACCTGCCATTAAATGCATTAGCCCAAATAAAATGGAACTTATTATAATAGCGGTTACTGCATTTGTTGTCTTGTCAACTCTTGTATAAACAATTCCTCTAAGTGCAATCTCCTCTGCAATAGGAGCGATTACCAACAAATTAACCACCATCATTATAGTGCCAAACAATGGAACTATTTCGTTATAAAAAATAACCGATTTCGATATCATCAATGAGTTTTCTATTGATGTGTTATATGTACATAATGCAAACAAGAATGAAAATGAAAATGCTATCACTGATGCTAGAACAACATTTTTTGAGTCAAAATGATTAAGTTTCCATTCTTGTTTAACTTGCTTTTTGCGTAGTTTGAAAACAAGATACAGAACTAACACTGTTAGTATGCCCGAAATTACAGTCATTCCTAAAATATTATTATTAGCAAATTCCATAATCAAAGTTTCATCATTAAGACCTTTTGCCGCACCTATTGCACAAAATACTATAGATAACAGCACTTGTAAAATCATTGTCAATCCAAAATACAGAACAAAATAAGCAATCGCTTTCCATATACCCTTCATATTTTCAATCCTTTCGTTGTCAATGCAATCTTACTAACAAATTATAGTCTCCCAATATCAACCCAAAAATCCCGATTTTTTGTTCTCTGCAACTTTCCGTTAAATGGAAATTTATCAATCTGGAAAATGTTCGTTGATTTCATCAAGTAAATGGATTGCTTTGTATGCCTTATTGCAATTCTTACACTGCCAATCACAAACGCTTTTCTTTGCTTTCTTATGTAGCAGTTCAAGTTCATTTCCACATATTGGGCACTCTGCTTTTTGCTGCTCCCATAGTTTTTTAAGGAAAGCCAGTGCTTCATTTCTGGTTTTGAAATTAAGCTCTTTCAACATTACTCTTTTCATATAACCTCCACTAAATCCCGATTTTCGGTCTGTTCCACTCCGGACAAATGGGAAGTTATATATCAACAACAATTTCGGAAACCGCTACCAAGGTAGCTTCTCCACTAATGATAATCCGGTTGTTTCTCTCTATTCTACAATGCAGATAACCACCACGCTTCGATGCCTGGTAAGCATAAATTTTCTCTTTATTCAGCTGTTTTGCCCAGAATGCAGCAATTTGGCAATGTGCTGAACCACAAACAGGATCTTCCGCAATATTTAATTTCGGGCAAAAGCTACGAGACACACAGTCTGTTTCTGTTCCGTATGCTGTAGCATTTTGAATTCGCCCCTCAATGCCCGTCAAAAGCATCTGATCCGGATTCATATTTCTAACAGTATCTTCAGAATCAAAAACGCAGACTAAATCAAGTCCAAGTACCGCTTTAACTGGACGCACTCCAAATGCCTTTTCCATCGCATCCGTAACTGGAATTTCTTTCAATTCGTAAGCTGGGAAATCCATTTCATACAGATTTCCCTCACGTTGAATCGTCAACTCACCACTGAGCGTGTTGAATTTTACTTTGCTGCTATCTGGTTCATAGAAGTTAAGAATCACAAATGATGATGCCAGCGTCGCATGACCACATAGCTCAACTTCCGTGCCCGGTGTAAACCAGCGCAGATGATAGCCTTTCTCTTCTTTCACAATAAAAGCAGTTTCTGACAGATTGTTTTCCATAGCCAGTTTCATCATAGTTTCTTCAGATGGCCAGCTTTCCATAACGCAGACAGCAGCCGGATTGCCCGAAAAAGGCTTATTAGTAAATGCATCCACGATATATTGTTTCATTATGTTCTCCTCCACAAATAGCGATTTTTCGTTCTCCGCAACTTCCCGTCAAACGGGAAATTAACGGCGAATCCCATTTTTATCAAATGTCTTTTTCAGTGCAGCCTCTGTGGGGAAAATTGCCCCAATAAGCGGAACAAGCTGCACGATACAAACAATGTCTCCAACAGTCCCGATTATATCCGTTCCTTTGTCAAACACAAATATTAAGGGGATAACAGATAATGGTAATAATACCAATCCGCATTTGAGCCATAGCCTTCCGCAATACTTATGCGCAAATTCCCATGTATCTTTGTTTTTCATTGACATCGTTGTTCTATATCCAAATACGGGGTTAATATTGCGGGGAGATTTTGTTATGAACAGTTTACCCAAAGCAATCATTGTCAATGGAATAAGTAAATCCATCAACAACATAAATATCCAAAATCCCATTCATTTATCCTCCTTTGTAAACACCGATTTGTATTACTATATTTTTTTAATCGGGTGTCTTATAACTGTCTTCAGTTTACTTACATCGCATCTTCTTGGATCGCTTAAATATATTTCGTGGTGATATCTGGTATCGGTTATATCTAAATCATAGCCATTTTCTTTCATATATTCATGCATTAAATTAACCGTTGCAGGTTCATTATCATAACTGCCAATATGCATACATTGAACGCAAACGCCCTCATTATAAGTTAAAAAATGAACTTTTGAAAAATCCTGTTTTTTCTTTTTCGTTGCCTCTTGAATTGCCCAGTTAAAATCTTCTTTCTTTACAAAATCAGGCAATCGAATTAATGATATAAAATGCAGTGCCTCTTTGTTGCTGTAATTAATGCCGTCTTTCATATCATCCTGCCACCAAAAGCCCTCTAATGGCGGAACAACATATTCAAAATATCCATCTATTTTATGCGTCCCTTTGTGACTCATTTTTATCGTAAAGGCTATTCCATAAAGTAAGCCTATGGAATCCTTATATTCACCATTTTCATCATTTGGATTTCCTTTTCCTGTTACTGCTATGTAATTCATTTCAGGTATTTCTATAATGCCGGGTTTGTTCTTTGGCATATAAAATTCCTTATATTCTTTCTTGTAATCAAAAGCCATGTTCGTATCTCCAATCCTTTCATAAATCTCCAATTTAACGCTTAAAATATTCTAAGACTTTTTCATTAAAATCTTTTGCTTCTTCATAAACTGCGTGTCCATATTCTTCATATAAATATAGTTCACTATTGCTAATCCTGTCCGCTATTTCCTTTGAAGAATTTACACCCACAATGCAATCTTGTTTCCCTCCAATTACGAATGTAGGGCATTTAATTTTATCTAAATCACCATATACATTATGAGTTAAACAAGAATTAGCTTGAATAATAAATCTTTCATAATCTTTGGGTTTAGAAAATCTCCATAGAATATTATAGTATTTTCTGTATTTCTCCAAATATTTTTCACTATAAGATTTTTCGGCTGTATCTATAAATATATTTTTAAAATCCTTTCTTTTTGCTAACTGAATCCATTTTCCGACAACGCTGTTTATCAATTCATTCGTCTTTGAAGATGTTACTGCTAAAACCAATTTATTTACTTTTTCCGGATTGCGGATTGCCACACATTGTGCTATCATTCCACCTTGAGAAACTCCTAATATATCAGCATTTGATATATTCAATAAATTCATTGCCGCAACTATATCTTGTGCCATATTTCCTGTTGTAAAGCCGCTTGCTAAATGATTTCTTCTACTAAACACATAAACCGTATATTCTTTGGCAAATTGTTTATACATAAATGCAAGTGGAATAGCCATACCCTTAACAGTTCTTAATCCATCTCCGAGCCCTGGTATGATAATTAGATTTTTATTTCCTATACCAAAACTTACATAATCCATATCACTTTGTTCTATTTTTATATTATTATTTTTTGCATTATAAAACATTTACTTCTTCTCTCAAATTACTATTTATCTGACTCATACAAATTGTAATTTATCTTGCTCTTTTCATAATATAAAAACTATATATTCCAAGTAATATATAAGTTGGTAAAATGATATATAAACTTATACTAGGATAAGTTGTAATGCTTGTAAAACAATATGGTAATGCACACACGTCTATTATAAAATGCAGAATAATTGGTAACCACAAATTATTTGTTTTCTTATATATTGCTCCAAAATATAAGCCCATAGCAATAGTCCATACTACTTTTGTAATTATAATAAGTATTGGTTGTCCTAGAACTCCAAATATATGTCCTAATCCAAAAATAACCGATGATAGAATAATTGCTACAATAGTATTGTTTTTCTTTTTATAACATATTTTTTCAATAAGATTTAATAATAAACCTCTCACATATAATTCTTCAACTATTGAAACACCTATATAATATATAATTCCCTCAATTAAAACTTTACATATTGTTGGACTATAATTAAAAGGTTTTAATCCTATATAAAATGCAATTCCTGATATAATACCTACTACAATTCCAACTATTCCATATTTTTTTATTCCATTTTTCAACCCATTTTTATTAAGTCCTAACTTCCAATTAGGGCAAAGATACTTTAGTGTAAAAAATGCAATTACTCCAATAATTATAAAATTAACCATTAAAGTCCAATAAAATGGTGTAATATCTAAAATTTCGATATTTATAAATAATGCACTAGGTAATCCACTTATATCCATAAATGCTAATAATATTGTGAGAATACTAATTATAATTAACTCTTTCTTTTTCATATTTACCTACTTTCAAATTGACTATCTAATTTTTGTCAAGTCTTTTTTTACCAAATTACTATTTGTTTTACTTTTCAAATTTTTTATTATACAATTAAAATAATAATTGCTGTTCCGTAACTAATCCCTAATTCTTCCCACATAATATATTTCTCTCTTTCAAACTTTTTCATATTTATTACTATTTATCTATGTTTTTATCTTTAATAAAAATCCCCACGCCCATAAAAATTGCGCTAACAATCCCTAATAAAACTACGCTTGTATTTGATAATTGAATATTGAGATAATTTGATAATATTATAAATACTAAAATTAAATAGCCTATAACTGAAAATAACTTTCCCATATAATTCAAAAGCTCCTTCCCTTTGTCTATAGATCAAATAAATCTGGATTTATTAATGGTACAATTAATTCACAAATTTCGCCATCTGAATCATACCCCCAATAACTTTGATAAAATCCATCGCCAAATCCACTAGTTACCATAACCAATTTATTTTTTGTTTTTGGATTTTCCCATTCTATGAAATCACCATCTGGTCTTTGATATTGTGGTAGTTTTTCATAACTTTCTTTGAAAAATTCAGCAAAATAATCATCATAGTGATTTCCATCTGGATTATCCTTATGCCAATCATTTATAAAATCCTTATATTCTTTTGCAACTTGTTCATCGCAAATAGAAATCATACCTGCATCAACTGGAAATCCACTTAATACTCCATCTTTTCCAACAAATGCTGCACTTTCTTTGGTAGGATTAGCTAACTTATATAATACTGCTTCTGTTTTCTTTGTTTTCAATCTAGCAGTACACATACGAACACCTAACTCATTACTTCTACAAATGGAAATTTCGATTGGATATTCTCCAACTGGCACCTGAATATTAAGAACTGGACTTAATTCATTTGATGGTAAATACGCAAGAGGATCTGCAACAATTATTCTACCTGTAGGACAATTAATTTTTCCAATTGTTAAATAAAATCTTGTATCACTTTTAACAAATTGCCTTTTTATAACATCAATATTTTTTTCAATATTAGAAATATACTTTAAATTAGCTTCAAATACTTTTTGAATATCAATTTGTGTATTTTGTTTTTTATCTATATTTTTCTTCTTTTTATTAAATATTCCCATTATTTTTCACTCCTTATATTTTTAATAATTACATACACAAAATTCCTATTTATCTTTAATAAAATTCCTGCCACCATAAAAATTGCACTAATTTTAGCTCATCGCAATAGGTGTATTTATTGAAATAGTTCCTGATTATTTTTTCTGTTCTAACATTTCGTCAGACTCCAAATCCTTTACATATTGAATCTCTCCATTTTGAAGCAGTTCTCTCTTGTGTCTCTTTTTCTGGTCTATATATATCTTACAATATTTTATTAATCTGGGTTTCATATTTTGGGAAATCGAATTTGCTGAGTCTGCAATAATTTCGGACAGATTTTTAAACTTTTCCTCATTTATTCTCTGATTTTCAAAATTTTCGATATATTCATCACACTTATCAAGCATTTCGCAATATAATTTCTCCATTTCATAATATAAATCCCTGATTGCAATCATAATTTTTCTATCAAGGCAGGGATTAAAATCACACTTTTCACATTTTTGAAAATCGTCTGCAATATCTGTTAATAATTCAAACTCTACCTGCGTATCAAGAATCCGCTCTCTGGCGCTATGTATCGCTTTTTTGCAATCGTTTGTTTTTGCATCGGTACCTGCCAATTCCAAAATGCTTTTATAGACTATATCCATATCAAAACTTTGACATACATTAAGCAATGTGTGCTTTTCTTCTTCTAAATTTTCACCGTATTCTTTCGCCTGATCCTTCCTGATTTCCTTCCTGCGGGCATCATAAGAGGATTTCCATGCAACAAATACTCCGCCAAACGCAATCAAGGTTGATAAATATGTCTTCCAAAAATCAAGCCATTCCTGATTATTCAGTCCTTTTGCTGTCAAACCGAATCCGAACTTTACATATATAATATCTGTAACGCATAAACCGATATTTAAAATTAAAGGCGCAATTACAAGAAATAATATACTGTAGTTTATCCAATTTGTTTTTACATTTGCTCTTATTTTACTCCATAATTTTTTCATAAAATATCTGTCCTTCTGTAATATGAGATTATTTCAGCCGTTCCTGTAAATCATTCAGATAAAGCAGGGCCTTCATGGGCGTCATATTGGATAAATCCAAAGCCTTGATGTCCTCCACCACGCTGGATTCCTCTGCGTTGCCGAAGAAAGAAAGCTGTCCTTCGGTTTCTCCTTTTTTCTTTTTCCGGTCTTTTTCCGTATTTTCTAATATCCTTGGCATAATGTCTGCCGCCGCGGTAACGGTAATATCGTGCTCCGACAATTCCGCGGCAATCTCCTTCGCCCTTGCCAAGACCACCTCCGGCACTCCCGCAAGCCTTGCCACCTGAATCCCGTAGCTCTTATCGGCGCCGCCCTTTATAATTTTCCGCAGAAAAACAATATCGTCACCGGCCTCTTTTACGGATATGCAGTAATTGTTGACGCCGGGAAGTTTCCCCTCTAATTCCGTCAGTTCATGGTAATGGGTGGCAAACAGGGTTTTTGCCCCCAACAAATCCATGGAGCTTATGTATTCCACCACTGCCCATGCAATAGAAAGGCCGTCGTAGGTGGAGGTTCCCCGTCCAATCTCATCTAAGATTAACAGGCTGTTCTTTGTGGCGTTGCGTAAAATGTTAGCCACCTCGCTCATTTCCACCATAAAGGTACTCTGGCCGGAGGCTAAATCATCCGAAGCGCCCACTCTGGTAAAAATCCGGTCTACAATGCCGATATCCGCCGCAGCCGCCGGTACAAAGGAGCCAATCTGCGCCATCAGTACAATCAACGCCACCTGCCGCATATAGGTGGATTTTCCCGCCATATTAGGGCCAGTAATAATGGAAACCCGGTTATCATCATTATCAAGCAGGGTGTCATTGGTAATAAAGGAATCGTTGTCTAATACCTTTTCTACTACCGGGTGCCGCCCTTCCGTAATGGAAATCCTGCCCTCCTCGTTGATAGAGGGACGGACATAGTGGTTCTTTTCCGCCACATATGCCAGAGAGGCAAGCGCGTCTAAATCGGCTATGATTTTGGCAGATTTCTGTACCCGCTTTACCTCTTTAGCCAGCGTTTCCCGCACCTCGACAAACAAATCATACTCCAAGCCAAACAGCCGGTCCTCCGCGCCTAAAATCTTGCCTGCAATCTCCTCTAGTTCATCTGTGGAATACCGTTCGGAATTGGCAAGCGTCTGTTTGCGGATAAAATGCTCCGGCACTAAGTCCTTATAGGAATTGGTGACATCAAAATAATAGCCAAATACCTTGTTAAACTTTATCTTCAAATTCTTAATTCCCGTATTTTCCCGTTCTCTTGACTCTAAGTCAATTAGCCAGCTTTTGCCGTCAGTTTTGGCATTTTTCAGCTCGTCCACCGTCTTATGGTAGCCGTCCTTAATAATGCCGCCCTCCTTAACCAGAATGGGCGGTTCCTCCACAATCGCCGCCTCAATGGCCTCCCATAAATCCGTAAGCTCGTCTAAGGACTCCCCATATTCTTTAAGCAGTCCGGCGTCAAATTCCTTAAGAATTGTTTTTACATGGGGCAAAATGGCAATGGAATTTTTAAAAGCAATCAAATCTCTGGGGTTGGCAGTCTTTAAGGTGATTCTTGTCATCAGCCGCTCTAAATCATATACGGCGCTCAAATACTCCCGCAGTTCATCTCTGGTAATCAAGGCGTTGTTAAGGGCCTCAATGGCGTCTAACCGCTGCTCAATCTTTTCCTTCCGGATACAGGGCTGCTCCACCATGGCGCGGAGGTTTCTGGCTCCCATGGCAGTCTTGGTCTTATCCAATACCCAGAGCAGGGAGCCCCGCTTGTTCTTGTCCCGCATGGTCTCGCAAAGCTCTAAATTCCGTCTGGAGGCGCTGTCCAACACCACATAATCTTCCACATGATAGGTGCTGATGTGATTGATATGGTCAATGGCCCCCTTTTGCGTATCCTTTAAATAATACAGCAGGCACCCCACCGAACAGACTGCCTCCGGATAATCCTTAAGCCCCAGCCCTTCTAAATTGGCAACATGAAACTGCTCCTTAATCAGCCGCTCGTCCATATCGCCGTCATAATACCAGTCTTCCATAACGGAAATCATGGTATGTTCCTTGTCCTTTAAATTAGACAGGCTAATGCCAATACTGCCCTGCTCCTTCAAGGGAACCGCATTATTTACCAGAATTTCTACCGGGGAAAACTTGGAAATTTCATCGATAACGCGGGAAAGGGAATCCACCTCTGTGGTAAAGAAATCGCCTGTGGTAATATCCGCTAAAGAAATGCCAAACCGTTCTTTATGATAAATGCTCATTAAATAATTGTTCTTTGTCTCATTCAGGCTCCCCGCGCTTAAGTTCGTGCCGGGAGTAACAATCTGGACAACCTCTCTTTTCACCAGACCTTTTGCGGTCTTGGGGTCTTCCACCTGTTCGCAGATTGCTACCTTATAGCCCTTTTCTACCAGACGGTTCATGTAATTTTCATAGGCATGATAGGGAATGCCGCACATAGGAGCCCGCTCCTCCATACCGCAGTCCTTGCCGGTTAAGGTAATCTCTAATTCTCTTGAAGCCGTCAGGGCGTCGTCAAAAAACATTTCATAAAAGTCCCCTAACCGGTAAAAAAGGATACAATCCTTGTATTCTTCCTTTGTCCGGCAGTAGGTTTCCATCATCGGTGTCATCGTATATACTCTCTTTCTTTAGATTCTATAGGAATTATTGCACATTTTTATTGGATTGACAACTTATTTTTGGTGCGGCGGCGCCGGCATAACAGCGTATAACCGCTCATATTCTGCCTCTAAATCATAGCCTTCTGTATGCATATCTTTCACTATTTCACCCGATTTCAAAAAAATGCATCGGGTGCTTATTTTTTCAATCCAATCTAAGATGTGGCTGGTAATGATGACAATGCCGCCGTTTTCTGCACATTTCCTTATATCCTGCTTCAACTGTAAAAGTCCCATGGTGTCTACGCCATTCGTCGGCTCGTCTAAAATAATCAACCGGGGTTCTCCCAGCAGTGCCATAATGATAGACAGTTTCTTTGTCATTCCTAAGGACAGTTTATTTACACAATCGTTTCTCCTGTCATACAATTCATATCTTAACAGATAGTCGTCTATTGTTTCATGATACCTGTCCTGCAATTTGACCTGACATACAAAATCCAAGATTTCATATACGGTCATTTTATAATAAAAGCTCAAATCCTCCTGCATATATCCTATCTGCCTTTTGCAGGCCGGCTCTGATGTAGAAATGCCATTCAGATATATTTCCCCTTCAGAAGCCTTTAACAAACCGGCAACAGACTTTACAATCGTCGATTTACCCACCCCGTTAGGCCCTACGAAAGCTACAATCTCTCCTGATTCCATACTTGATGAAATATGTTTGATTCCCAAATCACCGCGATATAATTTTGACAGGTTAATAATGTCTAATTTATTCTTCATATTTTAACTTGCTCCAATTCTCTTTGCCCTTAACATAATTTACAGCCCATATTCCAACATTTAATACGGGAATGTGCATAATAATCAATAACAGGATAAAATTTGTGCAATAAAGCTTATGTGGATATTTTCTATACAATAGCGTAGACAGGAACACTCCCATCATAAAGAACGCAAAAAACAAAACCAAAACCGCCCCGAAAACCTTCGCATCTACAATGCCATTACATAATAATACCGCAAATACATTATCTCCAATTATAAGCATACCGGATTTCACATGGGCCTTTAACAAATCATTAAAGGAATATTCGGACATACAATATATGAGCGTTTGTTTTCTTTCAAACCGGTAAAGCTCAGTGAGATAATCTGCACTAAGCAAACCAATTATATAGCCCGCCAAAATTTTTACTGTGACTGTCTCATACAGCCCGCAGAACACAATGAAAAACAGCGTGGAACTAATCTTCCACAATAAAAATTCTTTATTTCTGTATAACCACAAATATTTTATCCGAAAAGAGGAATGGTTTCCCATTTTATGCAGCAAATCACCAAACGTATTATTTTTATAATTGTTTTTTCTGCCGCCGGATTTTGGCATTATCCCCTGATATTTAAGTAATTGTCTGATTATGAACAAAAGAAGCAGCAATAACAGGATTTTTAAGATTGTCATTTTATAGAAGACATTTATACAGGCTGTATCAAATTTTTCCCACATCAGTAATTTGTATGCATTTTCATAATTTACTTTTTTCAATGCAAAAAGTACCGTAAAACCCGCTGCACAAATATAAAATATGATCTGTGCAGGCTTATAGCGGCTTATAAAACAGGCCAGAATAAGAACCAATAAAAACAGGCAGCCGTTTAATCCGTTTGCGATAATGCTTCTGCCTATACTTATCTGATAATACTCTCTCCAAAAGGCGCCGCAAAAAAATACTGCAAACAGCAATTCAAACCTTTGCATACAGTAAAGAAACAGGACTTCCTCATTCGGCACACCAAGCAATATCAGGCTTTCACCATTTTTAGCAATATATTTAAACCAGCTTATAATCCCGTAAATTATGATAACGAAAACCATTATGAAGGTACTGAGTTTCATAATATATACAACCGCATTATCGCTATACCTGCCATGGAGAAATCTGTTCAGATAAATATAAATCGTATTATTGGCAAATAACAGGAATACACATAGGATTCCCTTTAAAAGTTCCAGTTTCCGGTTGACTGTGGACATATATATTTTTCTTATCCGTAATTTTTTCTCCATATTTTAGATAATTCCTGTATCTCCTGATAATATATCGGGTTTCATAGTTTGTATTGCATAAAGTTTTCGTTATGAACAAAGCCGTATGCCGTATATAATTTTACGCCCATTTGAGAAGCCGTAATCTGAACCGTACCGCAACCATACGCTCTTGCCTCCTCAACCACTCGATTTAGCAGTTCCATTGCAATTCCCTTTCTCCGATAGTGGGGATTTGTGTACATACTTGACAAGAGTCCAATTCTTCCGCTTGGACACCCAAAGTAAGGCGGTTTCTCTACAAAGGACATTCCGCTCGTTCCAACTATTTTATCTCCATCCATTGCAAGCCATGATACAAATGTTCCGTCAGCCATATGCTTTTTATAATAATCTTGCAATGCCGGTCTTAAATCAATATCTTCTTTTGCTCCCTCTTCGCGCAACTGATTGATTCTCATTTCAATAAAAATGTCAAGTTCTTTTTCAGTCAATTTTTTATATTGCAATGACATATGAAACGCCTCCATTTATTTTCTACAATTCTTTTTCCATTACTTCATAAACCAAAACTGCATCATTTTCTACAAGGCATTTTTCATGTTTAACAGTATAATAGCCTCTGCACTCATACAAATGACTAGCCGGAAGAGATGCATCTAACGCCACAGTATCATATTTTGACGAAATATCATCTTCTAAACTTTGCATAATAAAACTGCCATATCCTTTTCCCTGAAACTCCGGCAAAACATACACTCTTGTGATATGATTGCCGTCATGGCTTCCGGTTCCGATAATTTGTTTATCAACCAAGAGAATACCTACAATTCCATTTTCTATATCCTTTGCAATATTCTCCCGGTTATGAAGTTCACAGAAAAAATCTACAACCTCTTTGGGATAGTATTTGGGATAAATTGTTCTAATCGTATTTTGTACAATGCAAAAAACATCATCTAAATTTTCTAACTCTGCTTTTATATATTCCATTAAAACCTCCCATATATGATTCTACCATAAAATCCTCACACTACAGCCTTACTAAATCATTGTCTATGATATATTTGAGATTTCCCCGATTTATCATCCACATTCTGTCTCTTGCGCCATTTTTATAATCCGCAGCCTGTCTTTTCATTTCCTCTGACAGATTATCATATAGTTCCTGCGCTTTTTCCTTTATTACGGAAATGCCCAGTGTATCCGCTATAAAATCCAGATAAACATTGTATTCGTCAAAATGTTCCCTGAACAGTTCTTCCGTTGCAGCATTATAATCCTCCTCGTAGCGGGCGCATAACATTACTGCCGTACTTTGTATTCTGTCATTTAACTCCTTAAATGCCGCAGACAGTTTCTCTTCTGTAGAAATATCATACCAGTAGCCATCATCTGAAAAAGACTGTTTCGGTTGATAGGCAATGGTAGCTATTACATTATCCACTGGCAGTTTCCCATATCTTTTGCACCATAGCCTGAATTCGGCATTTACTTCTACCCTTTTGTGAGACTGGTTCCACTTTGATGTAAAAAATTGGATTTCAAATACCAAATCCTTGACGGTCTTTTTTAAACATTGCTGGCTCTTTAAATATTTAAATCCTGTTGCCTCTGTAAGTTCTGCGTATAGTTTTTGGGTAGCCTCTTCAACAGAATAAATGTATCCCATAATTATTCCTCTCTTCCTGGCTGTTTCTTTTCGGTAATTTTTCTATAAATGTAATTATATATCCTGATTATATTCCCTACCACAACCGCTGCAATGATACTTCCCTCCCGGACGCCCTCAAGCCTGCCGATAAATGTTATACAGATTATAACAGAAATTATGATATAAAACACATCAAAAAATATTTTGATATTTTCGTATTTCCAGCCGGAAACCCTGCTGATTGCCCGGTTCATGGCCTCGCCGGGAAGCATAGCCACTCCCCCTTTTAACTGGAGCCATATCCCAAAGGCAAGGACAAAACAGCCGATTGCCATAAACAAAAGCTGCATAGCATACCCTTCTGCTTTTAATCCTTCCAGAAGAAAACAGGAAAAATTTGTCAGGTAGCCATAGACAAAAGCGAGAACCGTTTGGATTGTAATTTCAACGGGATTGCAATTTTTCCGCAATAAAATTATTTGCACAGCTATCTGGATTACACTCCACACATTCAGCCAGCCGCCAAAGGAAAACAGAGTGCTGATTAGAGAAATCGAATATGGAACCGAGGCGACGGGTGATGTTCCAAGCCCCGCCTTTGTGGAAAAGGCCACACCCATTGAGGCAATAAATAAGCCTATGATAAATAATATGTATCTGAAAATTAAATTCTTTTTCTGCATTATCTTCTTCCTATATACACCTGCAAGTCTTTTTCTTATACGCAAGATACTCTTCTCCAAAAACTTCCATTAAAAAATCCTCTTCCACATTTACAATCTGCAAATGAAAAATCGCAACGGTAAAAATGGTAGCCCCAAAAAGATACCAATTAAAGAACGAAAACAGGATACCTATATACATTAAGTCAAATCCTAAAAAAGCCGGATTTCTGCTGATGGAATAAATACCTGTTGTTACCAGATTTGTTTTATCCTCTCTTTGTACCCCTGCTCTCCAGTTATCCTTCATCTGTATTACAGATAGAACAAAAGCAAAGACACCCAAAGCTGTAATGATAACCCCTGCAATTTGCATAGCCATATATATTGTTCCATCACAAAATATAATGCTGACAGCCTCCATCACCGGAAGTAAATATGTAGCGACTTTCAAGGTGACTTCAATAAATTTTGTAAAGCCTTCTTTCCCTTTTCCCAATTGGTCAGTATTTATGCCCTGTTTTTTCTGACTAATCATTTTAGCAAAATAGCAGGTGTAAAATATTGCCATCAATGCAAATGTAACTATTTTTATACCCATTTTTCTATCCTTTACTTCTAATATGCTGATTTTACGAGAAAACCATCTCCCACAAATCATCTTCCATTTTAAAAGCGAATCATCATTGCTAATTTCCTTCCAAGATAAATGCCAGCAAGGCAGAAAACAACGCTCAGTGCAACATAGATTCCCCCTTGTAAATACGCCTTGTTTTCAAACAATGTATATGCTTCAAGCGAAAAAGTAGAAAATGTTGTAAATCCGCCGCACACACCCGTTTTCCAAAACAAAACTGCATTTGATGACAAATTGTTGTTGTCAGCGGCAATACTTGCAATAAATCCTATTAACACTGCACCGGCAATGTTGGTTATCAATGTCAGTATGGGAAATTCTGTTCTGTTAGGGATAAGACTTATTGCATATCTTCCCATTGCTCCTATCGCCCCGCCAAGCGCCACAAATAAAAAACTCATTTTTATCCCCCTGCAAATTTATTTTTTCGTCCGTTAATGTCAATTTTATAACTGAATTTTATTTATCATAGTGTAATATTGCTACATTGTCAAATAATATGGTATCAATTCGGCAAACAATAAATGAAAATATGCAATAATTTTCTTGATAAATTGCCGATAAAGGCATATAATATTATTATCAGAAGTTTAGGAGGGCGTATGAAATATTTATCAGTGACAGAAACGGCTAAAAAATGGGGTATATCGGAACGGTCCGTACGCAATTATTGTGCAAATGAACGCATTCCCGGAGCCTTTATGACAGGAAAAACTTGGAATATTCCGGAAAATGCCAAAAAGCCGGACAGAATACCTAAATCTGTTTCTAAGACAGTTACCCTGTTAGATGTATTAAAGCGTGAACAGGAAACCAGACTGTCGGGCGGCATTTATCATAAAATACAGATTGAGCTGACATACAATTCTAACCATATGGAAGGCAGCAGTCTTACGCATGACCAGACCAGATATATATTTGAGACCAACACCATTGGCGATACAGGGGGAACCATACGGGTAGATGATATAATAGAGACAGCAAATCATTTCAGGTGCATTGACATTATCATAGATGAAGCCACGCATATGCTGTCCGAAAGGTTTATTAAGAATCTGCACCTTGTGTTAAAGAATGGAACCAATGACAGCAGAAAAGACTGGTTTGCAGTAGGAAATTACAAAAAACTTCCAAATGAAGTTGGGGGAATGGAGACCACCAAACCCGCCAATGTACCAATGGAAATGAAATCTCTGCTCAATGCATATAACCAAAAAAAAGAAGTTTCTTTTGAAGATATCCTGGATTTCCATGTGAAATTTGAAAGAATACATCCTTTTCAAGACGGAAATGGACGGATAGGCCGTCTTCTCATGTTTAAGGAATGCCTAAAGCATAATATTATTCCCTTCATCATAACGGAGCAGACTAAACTGTACTATTACCGCGGCTTGAAAGAATGGAATCAAGAAAAGGGGTATTTGCGGGATACATGCTTAACTGCACAGGATCAGTTTAAGTTGATTATGGATTATTTTGAGATTCCGTACCAATAATTTTCAGACAGATGTTTATATGCTTTCACCATTTAACACCTTTTCTACGAGTTCTTCTCCTATGTAACGCAGCTTTAAGGAAAAGAAAGGCGACTCCTGTTCTAACAGCCTGAAAAATATTTTATCTCCCTCCCAAATTGGAAGTTCATACACAGTATCCTTATCAACCCATTCCAGATTACCTTCATCACATTTACCGATTTGTCCCTCAAAGCTGTCGGCTGTATAGAGGAACATGTACTCCGTCTGCCACCTGTCGGAAATAAAGGTTATGACTCCCCTGAGACGGTAATTTAAAAGTTTAAGCCCCGTCTCCTCTGAAACCTCACGCAGCAGACATTCCTCCGGAGATTCATTATCCTCAAAATGCCCGCCGACTCCAACCCATTTATCCCTGTTGATATCCTTTTCCTTTTTTACCCTGTGCATCATAAGATATTGGCCTTCTCTTTCAATATAGCACAGAGTTGTCATATTGCTTTTCATATGTCTTCCTCATATTCCGGCAAAGTAACCACTGTATAATCATGGTGCATCGCCGGAATGATTTTCTCTGTCAGATCTTTTATCGAAAATTTAATGCTTGATGTATTGATACAGGGGTGGCAGCCAATTTCCACTCCCTGTAGGACTTCTTTGTCAATCACTAACCGGACTTTCCCTTCTGTATCATTCATAAGTCCCATAACGCTGACCGAACCCGGCGTAATGTCAAGATACTTTTCCATATAAGCCTCGTTTGCAAAGGACAGGCGGGATACGCCCAATTCCTTTGATAAATCCTTTGTCTTGAATTTCTTATCTCCCGGCATCATCAACAGATAAAACTGCGTCTCCTGACGGTTGCACAAAAACAGGTTCTTACAAATTACAGCCTGTAGTGATTGGTCGATTTCTTCACAGACCTCCATAGTCATTGCCGGTTCATGGTCAACTCTCTTGTAATCAATTCCCAGGTTATCCAAAAAATCATAGGTTCTAATCTCTTTTTCCAGTCTTCCTGTGCAGTCGAAAGGACGGCCTGTATTTAATTCCAACATGTCTGATACCTCTTTATCCTTTGATATGGCTAGTATAACATAAAATCGGACATTTATCCCATTCTGTTTTCATAACTTTTTAATCCTCTGTAATACTGATATCCTCTAACTCCACCCGAACAATTTTCCTTAATTCATCAAGGGTAGTTTCCACCTGATATCCAATCTTACCGCCGCTGAATATAATCGTGTCAAAATCCGCAGCGGATTGGTCGATAACGGTCTTAAACTGCTTTTTCATTCCGATTGGCGAACAGCCGCCATGGATATAGCCGGTAAGCGGCAGAAGCTCTTTTGCCTTCAGCATCTCAATACTCTTCTCCCGTACTGCCTTCGCTGCCTTCTTTAAATCCAGTTCCCGTTCCACCGGCACCATAAACACATAATGCTCACCGCTCCCTGCTGTCGTTACCAGTGTCTTAAACACCTTATCCGGGTTCTGGCCAAGTATCTTCGCCACCTCCACACCGCTGACGGCCTCTGTATCTCCGTAATAGTGTGGGGTGTATGCCGCTTTTTTCTGTTCCAGCAGCCGCATTACATTTGTCTTTTCCTTTCGTTGTTTTTTGTCACCCATAGTTCCACCTCTAAATAACAGGATTCCTTACCGTAAGACAAACTTAGATTTCCTTATTGTCTGAAATTATATGGTTAGTATAACATAATTTCTGTTCTATGTAACTGTAAAATTCTTTCTGCTTTTCTTAAACAACAAAAAGACGCTCCAACAGCTTTACCGTCTGTTGAAACGCCCTGTTCACTGTTATGTTGTTAAAATAAATTATCCACTAACCTTTCATCACCCATGCCGTTGATACATCCATTGCCGCCCGGCAGGCGTTTGTCTGATCCAATGCATTCAACATAACAAAGTCGTGGATTGTACCCTGAATCTGCAGGGCCGTCACATCTACGCCTGCGCAGAGCAGTTTTCTGGCAAACATTTCGCCTTCGCTGCGCAGAACATCTGCCTGCCCATTAATAATCATAGTTCGTGGAAATGTACTTAAGCGATCCAGATTTGCCCGGAGGGGCGAAGCAGTAATTTGGTCAAAGTCAGCCGGACAGCAGATATATTGATTCCAGAACCATTGCATTCCCGCACGATACAGATAATAGTTGCAGGCAAACTGCCGATAGGTAGGCGTGTTGAAATATGCGTTGGTAACGGGATAGTACAAAAGTAACTTATCGATAGGTATGCCGTTTTTTTGCTGCGCCATTAAAACCATAGCAATCGCCATATTTCCGCCCACACTGTCACCTGCTACTGTCAACCTGCCACATTCTCCTGCCTCCGGATAGTTTTTTCCGACTATCTCCCACAAATGCGAAAGCACTGCGTAACACTGTTCGAGAGCTACAGGATACTTTGCCTCCGGAGATCTGGTATACTCCGGAAATAATAATAATGAGTTCGTCCTCGCTGCCAGTTCCCTTACAAGTTTTTCGTGAGTATGAAAACTGCCGAATACCCAGCCTGCACCATGAATGTAAAAAATCACATTGTGAATAGGGGTATTGCCTTTCGGCAGCACAAAATATAGCGGTATATTACCCCGTTTCCCGGTACTGACTTCACAGTTGGAAATATCCGCCGGATATTGATAAACCGGTGCATCCTGTGCCATTTCTAATATTTCCCTGCCCTGAGCAGGAGGCAGTTCAAAAATAAGCGGCGGTATTGCGCTCTGATTACATACTGCTTCTGCCGCTGCCTCTAATGGAACACATCTTTTCATAACTTCTTCTCCTTTACTAATACAAAATATGAAGTTATCATCAAGAATATGTCCCTATATAAAAACAAACTAAAGGGAACTTCTTTTTAACAATGCATACATTTTCATATCCTGTATGTTACCATTTTTCACAGCATTGTTTCGAAGTATCCCTTCACATTGGAATCCCACCTTTTCCAGCACCCGGCAAGAAGCCTTATTATAAGCAAAGGGTTCCGCATAAATGCGGATAATATCACTGTTGTTAAAAACAAAGTCACACGCTTCCCTTAAGGCTGATGTCATAATGCCTTTTCCCCAGTATTCCTCAGCAATGTAATATCCCACTTCAGCCGTACATCTGTGTATATTTGTCTGCCGGAATACGCCAATGCTACCCATAGCCTTTCCGTCTGCCACAACAGCAAAAGCGAAAGTATCATTTTCATCTGCGGAGAGCATAGAGGAAATATACTCTTTCCCGTCTTCTTCAGTATAAGGATAGGGCAGCCCGTCACGCAGGTTGTCCTGTATTTTCTTATTTGATAATGCGGCGGCCAAATCCGCAGCATCTGATAATTTCCATTTTCGTATGGTTGAAAGCATTTTTCTAATCTCCTTTTTTGTGTGCCAACATTTTTCTTCTATGTGGAAGAACAAACAGCAAAAGTGCAGGGAACGCCCAGCACCCATTGAAGAATAAAATCAGCAATATGCAGGAAAACTTTGTTATCATTAAACAAATAACAACGGAAAAAACAAGGTAATCTGATAACACCGTTTTGAAATTTCACCTTCCTTTTCGCTTACTTCTCGCTTTTTATTTAAGGCAATCAATCTGTAGGGCAGCAGCAAAATCAGGCTTACCGCCAAAATCACAAAAGCATATACTCCGGCTGTTAAAAATCCAACAAAAGAATTAACTCCGGCCCCCACCAGTCTGAATAAGGGGGTAAAATCACTCCCGGTAATATCAATGTCATTGATATTACCGGCATCTATATATAGTTCTTCAAGCCCTAAATGATATATCTCATATGTGTAGCCAATGGAAAAATAAGCAAGAATGATAAATATCACAATTGAAATTACGATTCGTATTTTTCCTTCTGTTTGCATCCCAATACCCCGATTTCAATACATCATTGCCCAACATTCCCCTTCTTTCCAAGCATTGACATATTAAATATTATATTATATATCTTACATAACAAAACACATATTATCAAGACAAACTTTTTTTATTGAAATATAATCAGACTACACTGAACGGAGGAATAAGAGCAATGAGCTGGGCTACTGATATTCAAAATGCAATTGACTACATCGAGGAGCATATCACTGAGAAGCTTGATTACAATATAATTGCAAAACAAGCTTCCTGTTCACCATACTATTTCCAGAAAATATTCGGAATATTATGCGGTATTTCCCTTGGTGAATATATCCGTAACAGGAGACTCACACTTGCCGGCAGTGAGTTGATGAAAACGGATGCAAAGGTAATTGATACAGCGCTGAAATACGGCTACGAATCACCAGAGAGCTTTACAAGAGCCTTTACCAAATTTCATGGAGTTACACCCTCAGCCGCAAAGCGTTCAGGCAGCAGGCTCCAATCTTTTTCCCGATTTAAAGTGCAGATTATAATGAAAGGCGGTAATTTTATGAATTACAAAATTATTTCTAAAGAATCTTTTACAGTACTTGAAAAAGTAGAACGGCATACTGTTGCAGGGGGACAGAACCAAAACACAATTCCCGATTTCTGGGACAGAGCCCACAAAGACGGAACGATTGAGACTTTACTGAAATATGCCAAGGACCACAGCTATGTTTTTGGTATCTGCTACGGCAACGGCCATACTGACTGCGAGCAGTTCGACTATAGTATCGCAGTCCCCTGTCCCTCTGACACCGCTGCTCCTAAAGGCTATCATATAAGCAACATCCCTGCCAGAACCTGGGTTGTATTCGAGTGTGCCGGAGCCATGCCACACGCAATCCAAAATCTCTGGCATGAGATATGCGCAGAATTCTTTCCTACCTCAGACTACAAGCCCACTTATGAATTAGACATTGAGGCTTATCCTGACGGCGATATGACTGCCAGCGACTATCAAAGCCAGATTTGGATTCCGATTGTGAATCAGTGACATCCTCCCCCTCCTGTAGAGGAGGGGGGGCCCGTCCTCAGCAAGGTTGGTTCTCGTTCGATAGTACCAATAAATTTGTTATTTTTAAAGAAGGAAATGTTCTGAAATTCTCCCTCAAAATCTGGTTTACCATACCCGTATTCGCATTTCATTCGGTTTCACTTTCCGGATACAACTCCCCGTAAATCCTATCGGCATCATAATCCGGCGCATATTTCTTCGCCACCTCGCAGATGTGCTGAATGTATTCGATGTCATCTTCTTCTAATTCCTCCGCAATCATCCCGACGGATTTGTTCTTTGCCAGCTTGCGGCAGATTAGAGATATGATTTTCCGGTTAGCGCCCTCAATGCTGCCAATCGTCCTTCCCTCACGCCTTCCCTTAATCTCACCTTCACGCCTTCCCTCATCCTCCGCTTCCTCAAGCTGCCTGCGGTATTCCGTTTCCCATGCATACTCCAAAACCTGTCCACCCATAAATTCGTCCACCCTTCCTTTCATTGCCTTACGTTTGACAAATGCCTGTTTGCTTACATCCCACATTAACTGCAACAGCAGTACTTTATCATATTCCTTTATCATGTGCTCCTTCACCTGACGGTTTAGCTCCTTCTCAATTGCCTCTAAATCCCCGCCAAGCAGTTCTTTCATGCGGTCTTCCGCCTCTGCCTTTTCTTTCTCATTTTCTATGTTGCCGTCCATTTCTTCCGTTTTTTGCTCATACTTTAGTATATAATAAGGCAGCATCATATACAACTGTTTTTCAAAAATTTCCTTCAGGGAATAATCCGGATTTCTTATAACGGGAACCTGATATACCGCTTCTTCCCCACCTGGCAGGACCAGCTTATAGGTAAACTGCTCCGGGGTATTTTCGTTGCTCCGCAGGTAAAGCAGGGCGGAATTTTGCACCCGCACCACATAACTTCCCACCTCTTCCCGCTCCACAAAGTTTACCGCATCCATCCAGTCGTACTCAAAAAGGCGAATGGCAATGTCTCCGTTCGGGTTGCTCTCGCACTCCAAATGATACCGCCTGTCTCCCATCTTAAACTTAGAATCCGGCAACCGGTCCTTAATCCGAAAGCTGTTAAATACGCTGGTCTCTACGTTATACAAGTATTCCACATCATCTTCCATGCTGTAATGGGTTCCAAAAAACTCATTTACCATAGGGATATTCCACTTCGGAACCCGGATGGTCATAGTCTTAAATACATTGTCATAAACATGCGGGTTGCCCTCTGAGGGTTCCATTGCCTTCAAGCGTTCCCGCAGCCGTTCTTTCTTCCCTGCCCATTTTTTCTGTGTATTCTTATCCGTATGTACGTCCTCCATATTTGTATTTCATCTGCGCATCTGATAAGGATATTCTACCGAAAATAGACAAAATGTGCAATTAAATTTTCTGTGAACTTTTCGTGTCATGGATATCATAAATACAATGGGCATTTCACAATTATACTCAATTTGTGACATGGGTATTCCAATTATGAAATCTGTGTCACAAAGTGATGAAATTCCGTTCAAAATTACATAAAATTATTTTTTGCAAACACAATCTGATTCTATATTAAATAGACTTTAACATTCCGAATTTTCCTTTTCCCATTCTGTATCCACAGACCTTAAAAATCAGGTAGATAAAATTTACTTTTACAACTCAGCAGCCATAATTTTTATAAACCGCAATTTTATCCAAGCCCCTCTCATTCACCGCCCTTATAATACAGATAAGTCCTTGAAGAAGGACTATCACACTACTACTTTTTAATATGAGGAGGAAAACAATATGAACAACAGCGTATTTGAAGCATTTAACAACGGTTCCCTTAAGCTGGGACAGACAACAGTGGAGTTTGCTGACATTCCATGGTCCAAACACCCCACCTTTGAAGGTGTAAAACTCAAACATATCGTTACTGCCAAAGATACCAATGGCAGCTTCAGCTATCATCTTGTCCACATTGCACCAGAAAAAAGTATCGGAAATCACATCCACGAAATGCAATTAGAAACCCATGAAATCATTGCCGGTTCTGGCGTTTGTATCAATGATACCGTTTCCATTTCTTATGAAACCGGCGTTATTTCCATTATACCTGCCGGCGTCCCTCACGAAGTGACTGCCAGAAAAGACGGGCTTTATCTTTTTGCAAAATTTATCCCGGCGCTATGCTAGAACGAATGTTTTACAGACTTCTTATACTCACCGGGCGTTAGCCTGACAATTCTATGAAAGCACCGATCAAAGTGGCTCTGGTCGCAAAATCCTGTGGCATAAGCCACTTCGGTCACGCTTTTATCCGCATCCAACATTTTCTGCGCCCTTCTAATTCGGGACTGTATTTGAAACTGGTGAGGCGTCAGACCGCAGACCGCCTTAAACCGGCGAATCATATGATAGGGGCTTACCCCTATATTTCGCGCCATATCTGCTATTGGAAATGGTTTTTCCGGTGTCTTTAAAATCATCTGCTTTAACCTTCTGACATAACCAGTCCCAACTTCGTTTTCGTCACATACATTCTCCACACATATGCATAAAGTTATCATGGAATAAGGCGCACCGTCTACTGCTTCTACTGTATGGGGGACATCCGGCAAAATGCAGAACCAATCCCCTGCGTGGAATAAATGCGTTTTTCCATTGCAAATCATGCGGACCGTTCCCTGCAAAACCTCTCCTGTTACAATATGTTCCGCATGGGTATGTACAGGATAGGACTGTGTCGAATCCTTATAGTAAATGCACTCTATGTAATTGCCATTTCGTTCATATACAATGTTATCCGGCATTTTTAATTATCGCTTTCCTATAATTTAAGGGCATATACCTCATACCTGTCCCAATAGCGGTCATAATAATCATAGAGACCTAACCCGTTCGTCTCCTTCCCCTCTGCCTCTCCATAATAATAAATCTGCACAGCCATTCCATAGCCCTGCCCCTTCATATATTTATAAAATTCTTCATACAGCACATGATGTTCTATGAGCTTTTCTCCCTTCGGTGTTCTGTGTATATCTCCCAATCTGAATTTTCTTTCCGTATCCCGCAGTATAATGGTTCCATCATCCGGCTCAAAGTCTTTCTCAATCAACAATTCTCCCACCTTGATTCCATTCATGAAGGCTTCATAAGCGGTCGCTTTATTTTCTGTTTCGATTTCAACAAATTCTATCTTCATTCTCCCTCATGCCTCCTGTTAGTTAACTTATGTATCGATATTAAATTTTAATGCTACCCCCCATAATATCATTGTACGCTGAAGCTCCGTCAAAAATAGTTCCAAATGTATCAATCCAGAATGGAATATATCCACACCTGCTTGCCACCATCTGAGAATCAATATTAGTTACAGAAGCGGAATAGAATGGAACAATATTTCGTGCCAGTAATTCTTTTGTCAATTCTCTCACTAAAAATGTTCCCAATCTGGCATTTCTATATTTATCCATAACATCTACACCAATCTCCCAAACACCATTTACCGATGATTCTGCTGCACCGGCTATTCCTATAATTTTATTTTTGTCCTTTGCAATGCAAACAGCTTTTGTTGATGTAGAACCATTTTCATCAAATGTTAAGGAATTTTCAAATCCAGTCAATCCTGCAAGAGATAAAATGTCTCTATCAAAAAGATACTCACACTCATAACTCAATGATACCAGTACATCTTCTGTGCCGCTATCATCAGGAACATAATGTATTGTCTGCCCGTAAACCAATGGAATTTCAAAAATTTCATCTCTATTCTTGTTTTGCAAAAGTTTTTGCACTTTGGAATGTAAATCCTCTGATGTACAAACTACAACACAATTTCTATATGCCAGTATTTTAATATATGATTGCTTCACATTGAAATTGATAGAATACACAACTGCTTTTCCGTTTAACTCTTCTGAACTGCAATAAAATTCCTTAGATAATAATTCTTCAATTTTATTTCTAATGATTTCCTGCATCAGGTTCTCCTTCCTCAAGCCCAATTTATCCCTTTGATATCTTACAACACCAAAAACTTATACTTCTCCACGCTGTAAAGAGGCACAAAAGGCAGAATAATGGGAACCGTTTTCACATACTCCTGATACTCCGGGTCCGAACCATAATTTTTGTTCTGCCGCACCTCAAGCCGTCTGGCTCCGCTGAACATAACAAACACAATCCCCACATATCCCAACAGGACAATAATCCATTGTCCCACCGATTCAAGGGAAGTAATGCCTGCCACCAGCACGCCGGTCCACAAAATCAGTTCTCCCAAATAGTTGGGGCACCGCACCAGCCGGAACAGCCCCTTGTCGCAAAAACGCTTGGGATTAACCTTTTTCTGTCGGCTTTTACTAAGGTCTGCCAAAGACTCCAGAACAATCCCGCCCGCCATCAATGCCGTACCGATTACAAAGGAAACCGAACAGCCTGTATTGCCATTATCATAACGGTAAAAAATCGGCGCTATCATAAACAGATACAGGATTCCGCAGAAAATCCAGAGCATAAATTTAAGGCCAAACTTCATGCCGGAGCCGTCCTTAATCTCTGTGGTCATGTGCTTGCGGTAGCTACTGCTCTTTATTTCCCGGTACAGCAAAAATCCGCTTAAACGAAAACCATACAATGTAAGTATGACACAACTGATTATCACCAGAATACTCAGTCTGTCCCGAAACAGAATCAGCATGGCAATTCCCTGACCGGAGATAGCCAATCCGTAACCAATTGAGATAAAATACACATACTTATAAAATCCAATGGCACAGCATAAAAGCGCCACCAAAAATAAAATACCAAACTCCATTGAAAATGTCATATTACACACCTCCTCGATTTTCCATACATAAATATCTTACGCCCACTAAATTATAATTTTTCTACATTACAGGATTTAGATATGTAATTGGATTCTGCGCACTCTGATTCAATTTTAATCCGGCAATAGATTTGCCTATGTAAAATTGCTGGTTTTCATCATATGGCGTCCCTTTTTCATATTCCTCATCTACAAAAAACAATCTATTTTCTGTTTGTGATGTCAGAATAATATCCTTTCTCGGAAGTTTATCCTTCGCATCTTTACATACAAACCACGCTGATGGCTTGTAAACAGCTACAATCAACGAATTGTAAACACCAAAAACATATTCTATAGATTTAATCTTTTCTTTTGATACCTTCCATATGCCACGAACTGTATCATACAGAGCCTTTTCATCCATATTTCTTTGATACAATCTATTTATCTTAATAACAAGAATCCTATGCTTTATATCCTTTACCTCAAGTTCCGTTGCACCGTATATTTTTTCAAATCTCTCAACAGATAAAGCCTCTGTGGAATGATGTCCGGCTATAATATTAGTGAGGTTCATATTGCCTATATAATTAAAAGCATTAATTAATGAGGCTTCTGCGGCAAATGCCTCTTCTTCGGACAGGTTAAAATTAATGATTACCTTTTCAACCTCAAGACCGGCATTTTTAATCTCTGATATAGTCTGTAATTTTAACTTTTCACTGTTAGAATTGTTAAGACACTCCCGCTCATGTTCAAAAACTCTATTTCCTCTTCCCTTCCCAATATAAAAAATCCGCTTGTTTCTTGGGTCTATCAATCCATACACATAGTATTCTCCTAATGAAAGCAGGCTTTTTTCTGAAAATTTATCCACAATATTTACCTCCCGGTACTCGTTCTGCTCATCAAGCCTATGCCGATTATTATAACCGTAAAATAAAAAAGACAACAACCGCTATATGTATAATCGTCCAAAACGGCACAAGTATCTTAAATTTTAGTTTCTTCGTCTTATGATGAAATCCATACATGCCAATCAGGGAACCGATTCCGCCCCCTAATGCACCCATCAGCAAAAGTCTTCTCTCCGGCGTCCTATACAGGTTTCTGACCGCCTTGTATTTATCCGCACCGTACATAAGCATTGCCGCAATATTGATAACCAAATAATAAATGACTGCAATTTGATAAAGGTTCATATCTCCTGTATTCTCTCCAGCTCCTTCATTTCCGCTCTCCAATATAATAAAAACCTCTGGCCTCGGTTAATTTTACCTGCTGGAAGGTTCCAATCAGTTCCCTTTCCCCCGGAAAATGCACTAACAGATTGTTGGAAAGCCTTCCGGTCAGCAGACGGTGGTCCTGTTCGTCCACGCCTTCCACCAGCACCTCGACCGTTTCCCCCTGATATCTGCCGCAGGTCTCCTTTGCAATCTCCTGTACCTCCAAAAGCAGCCTGTCAAAACGCTTTTTAACCGTTTCCTCGTCCGCCGCAGCCTCCATGGCTGCCGCCGGGGTTCCGGTGCGCTTGGAATAGATAAAGGTAAAGGCGGAATCAAACCGCACCTTCCTTACAATGTCCAGCGTATCCTCAAAATCTTCCTCGGTCTCCGTCGGAAATCCCACAATAATATCCGTCGTCAGGGAAATATCCGGCATAGCGGCCCTGATACGGGACACCAGATTCAGATAATCCTCTTTCGTATAGCGGCGGTTCATATCCTTTAACACCTTCGTGCTTCCCGACTGTACCGGCAGATGTAAATGCCGGCAGATTTTCGTGGAAGCTGCCATAACCGCAATCAGCTCGTCAGACAAATCCTTCGGGTGCGAAGTCATAAACCGGATTCGCCTTAGGCCCTCGATTTGTTCTACCTGTCTGAGCAGCTCGGCAAAGGAAATGGGGTGCTCCAGATTTTTCCCATAGGAATTGACATTCTGGCCCAAAAGCATAACCTCCACCACCCCGTCAGCCACTAAGGCCCGGATTTCTGCCAGAATATCCTCCGGCTTTCTGGAGCGCTCACGCCCTCTCACATAGGGAACAATGCAATAGCTGCAAAAATTATTGCAGCCAAACATAATATTTACCCCGCATTTGAAGGGATATTTCCGCTCGCTGGGCAAATCCTCCACAATCTCATCTGTTCCCTCCCAGATGTCAATGACCATGCCCTTAGCATCCAGCCGCCGCTCAATCAGCTCAGCTAACTTGAACACATTATGGGTGCCAAAGATAATGTCCACATGGCGGTAGCTTTGCTTAATCTTTTCCACCACCAGGCTTTCCTGCATCATGCAGCCGCACAGGGCAATCATCATATTGGGATTTTTCTTCTTGTATTTTTTTAACTGTCCCAGCCTTCCGTATACCCGCAGATTGGCATTTTCCCTTACCGTACAGGTATTCATAATCAGGAAATCCGCCTCCTCGCTTTCAGTGCGGACATAACCGATGGTTTCCAAAATCCCCTCCAGTTTTTCACTGTCCTTAGCGTTCATCTGACAGCCAAAGCAGACGCTGCAATAGGTAAGGGGACGGCCCAGACTTTCTGACAGTGCGGCAATCCGCACCTTAAGCCGTTCCATAATCTCTTTCTGCCTTGCGGCCTCTTGTTCATTTGTGTTGTATTGTGTTTCCATATTAAACTCCTACCGTTACCTATAGGTCAGCCTGTGATTTCAAACATCTCCCTACAAATTTTTCGCCCGGCGTCCGTCTGAAAGATTTGCTTATAGGCCGCCGAAACCGCCTGTCCTGATAAGTTATCCTCATACAGATTAACCAGAAAATCCGCCTCCACCAATATCTGATAATCCAGACCGTCTATGTTATCATATGTATGATGATGTCCCACCAGATAGCACACCCTCCGGATTACCTTCTCCTCAAATCCCAGCCCGGCCAACATCTTCTCCGCCAGGAAAGGCCCCTCTTTCTCCTGTAATTTGCCCTCACAGGAACCATACTTCTCCTCACATACTTTAATGCCAATGTCATGCACAATGGCCGCCGTTTCCAGGATAAACTGTGTGTCGCTGTCTAACTGTTCCAACCTGCCGATGGCAGCCGCAAAGCTATGCACCTTGATAAAATGCTGAATCCGCTTGGGATCGCCGCTGTTATACTGTATCATTTTCAAAATTAACTGCTCCAGCATGTTCTTTCCCTCCATGCCAATCCCTACGGTTATTTCGGGTATTGGTAAGATCTTTTGGATAACCGGTATATTTTTACCGCCTCAAAATTATTTGGTCTTCAGCAGATAGGTAATCGCTTCCTTAAGCCCGTCCACAGACAGGGTATACATATGGAACAGCTTGGAAAGCGCATCCTCCGACTCCATCCAGTGCATACGGGTGAGCTCCTTGTGATAACGGGGGTTCATCCACACGCATTTCTTGTATTTGGTCGTTAAAAGCTGGCACCACTCATAGCCGGAATGTCCGTCATTCGGTCCCCGGTAATTGCCGTTTACATCAAAAAGCTCCTCCGGCGCCATCTGGGCGTCCCCTACAATGATTACCTTGTAATCCTTGTCATAATGTTTAAAGAGATAATCCATGTCCACCCAGTCCCCCGGCTCACATTCCGGCGTCTTGAATACCTTGGAATAAATGCAGTTATGAAAATAATAGGTCTTTACATCCTTAAAATGATTCGCCTTATACACAGCCTGAAACAGCTCGTTGCAAAGCTCCATAAAGGGAATCATCGTGCCGCCGCAGTCAAACAACAAAAGAAGCTTTACCGTATTTTTTCTGGGGCGTTCAAATTCCAACTGTAAATAGCCCCCGTTGTTACAGGTCTTTTCTATTGTCTGCTCAATATCCAACTCTGTCTTTGGCAGTTCCATCCTGGAAGAATACTGTCTGAGCCGCCGGAAGGCCACCTGATACTGCCGCATATTTAACACCTTGTCATTGCGGAAATCCTCGTATTTTCTGTCATTTAGCACCTGAAAGGCGCTTTGCATGCCACCCTGTCTTCCCACCCGGATACCGCCTACATTCCGCCCATGGTGTCCAAAGGCGGAGCCTCCGGCAGTTCCAATCCAGTAATTGCCGCCGTTATGCTCGGATTTCTGCTCGGAAAGCCGTTCCCTGAACAGCCGCTTTACCTCGTCGGCATTCCGCTGCTGGTTAAAAGAATACATTTCCCGGTTCTGCTTATCAATCTCCATGTTTTCGCCCTTGTCAAGCCACGCAAGCACATCGCCCGGTACTTCGTCGTCCGACTTTATATCCTTAAAAAACTCCATAAAGGCCAGGTCAAATTTATCATAATCCGATTCGGACTTTACTAATATCATCCGGCTGACATAATAAAATTGTGAAAAATTCGCTCCGGTAAGGCCCTTATCCAGCGCTTCCATCAGGGTAAGCCACTCTGTCATGGACACCTCTAATCCCTTTGCCTTTAATGTATAAAAAAAGTCAAGAAACATATTGTGTTTCCTCCCAAAATTCCACCAATATCGCTGCCTCTAATACAGCTTTGCCTTTTTTACCGCCTCTAAATCCTCATCTTTTTTCAGCAGTACGCCTAAAAACGGTAGTTCCTCCTTTAAATGTTCCGTATCAATGCCGCTGATTGTCAACGCCCGTATCCAGTCAATCAGCTCTGAGGTGCTCGGCTTTTTGCGGACGTCCCGGACAGAGCGAAGCCAGTAAAAGGCGTCCAGCGCATTTTTCAGCACATTTTCTTCCAGATTTTCAAAATGGGCATGGACAATCTCTGCCATCTGCTCCCTGTCCGGAAATGTAATGTAGTGGAAAATGCATCTTCTGAGAAAGGCGTCCGGCAGCTCCTTTTCCGCATTGGAGGTAATGATTACAATAGGCCGCTCCTTTGCCTTAATCGTCTCCTTGGTCTCATGGATATAAAATTCCATTTTGTCAAGCTCCCACAAAAGGTCATTGGGAAACTCCAAATCTGCTTTGTCAATCTCATCAATCAGCAAAATAACCTGTTTATCCGCGCTGAAAGCCTCTCCCAGCTTTCCCAGCTTAATGTAGTGGGCAATATCGTCCACGCCATCCTCCCCAAACTGGGAATCATAAAGCCGCTGTATGGTGTCATATACATAAAGTCCGTCCTGGGCCTTAGTGGTGGACTTAATATTCCAGATATACAAATCCTTTCCCATGGACTGGCTGATTGCTTCCGCTAACATTGTCTTGCCCGTCCCCGGCTCCCCCTTAATCAGCAAAGGCTTTTGCAGGGCGATAGCCACATCCACAGCCGCCATCAGTTCCTCGCTTGCCACATAATCTTTACTTCCTGTAAATTTTGTCTCCATTCTACTCTCCTTACATAATTGGTATCTGCTCTCTCGTTCAGCGAAACGCCTTTTATTACGGACGAATCTGTCCATTTCCATAAATGATATATTTGGTGGTAGTCAGCGCCTCTAACCCCATGGGCCCTCTTGCGTGCAGCTTTTGGGTACTGATACCGATTTCTGCGCCAAAGCCAAACTCAAAACCGTCGGTAAAACGGGTGGAGGCATTGACATAGACGGCGGCGGAATCAATCTCATTCAAAAACCGCTGGGCGTTGCGGTAGTCATTGGTTACAATCGTCTCGGAATGGCCTGTGGAATTGGCATTGATATGGGCAATGGCCTCGTCAATAGAATCCACCATTTTAGCAGAGATAATCTTATCCAGATATTCTGTGGCGTAATCCTCCGTTGTCGCAGCCGCCACATCTCCGCTATAGGCCTGCACCCGCTCGTCTCCCCGGACCTCGCATCCGTTTTCTTTTAACATGGATAAAAGTTTTGGCATAACCTGATTGGCAATATCCTTATGAATCACCAGAGATTCACAGGCATTACATACCCCCAAGCGCTGCAGCTTTGCATTCTTCACAATGGCAACAGCCATATCCACATCCGCGGCAGCATCCACATACACATGGCAGTTTCCGGTTCCCGTCTCAATAACCGGAACGGTGGCATTTTGCACCACAGAACGAATCAGCCCTGCGCCGCCTCTCGGAATCAGCACATCGATATACCCGTTTAACTGCATCATCCTCGTGGCAGTCTCCCGGCTGGTATCCTCAAGTAAAAATACCGCATCCGGCGTAATCTTATTTTCCTCTAAGGATTTCTTTATGATATCCTCCAGCGCCATATTAGAATATATGGAATCCGAACCGCCTCTTAAAATGACCGCATTACTGGTCTTAAAGCACAGGGAAAAAGCGTCAACTGTCACATTGGGCCGGGACTCGTAAATCATGCCGATAACCCCTAAAGGAACCCGTTTCTTTCCCACTAAAAGTCCATTTGGCCGCTCCTTCATCGACAGCACTTCGCCGACAGGATCGTCTAAAGCCGCCACCTGGCGGACGCCCTCTGCCATTCCTTCAATCCGCTCCCCGGTAAGCCGCAGACGGTCAAGCAGCGACTCCGGCATATGGTTTGCCTCCCCCTTTTCTATATCCTTTGCGTTTGCCGTTAAAATCTTGTCCGTATTTTGAACCAGATTATCTGCCAGCGTGAGCAGACATTGATTTTTCGCCGGTTTTGACAGGGTAATCAGGCTCCTTGACGCCTCTTTGGCAAGTTTCCCCATCTGTTCTAATTCCATAACTATGTATCTCCTTCCACATTTACTTTCTAAAATTTCTTATCTCACAAGACCTCCGCCTCTGTCACAATATAGTCCGGCAGAATATCGTGTGCCTCAAAGGGCAGCTCCTCCACAATCTGAAACGCATAGCATAACGCCATGGTCTTATGCTCCCTGCGGGCCGCTAAATATTTGTCATAACAGCCCCCGCCATAGCCCAAGCGGTGGTGTTTCCGGTCAAAGGCAAGTCCCGGCATTAAAATGAGCGCCGGTTCCCTTAACAACAGTTCCGAACCGATATCCTCCGGCTCCATAATGCCATAGGCGCCCGTCTTCCATTTTGTATCGCCGGTAACCTGATAAAATTCTATGGTGTTATCTGCTTTCTTAGTCACAGGAGTAAAAATGTGTTTCCCCTGCTTTAACGCCTTTTCCATCAGGAGCTTACAGGAAACCTCATTGCGGTAAGCCTGATAAATGCAGATATTATGAAACTCCTGATAAAGAGGGTGCTTTATAATCCGCCCTGCTATCTGCGCAGATAATCTTTCCACCTCTTCTTTCGGCAGAGCTTCCCGCAGGGAAAGCAGCCGTTTCCGAAGAATCTGTTTTTCCGTCATATTCTCTCCTCGTCACTTAGATATCCGGTCATTTTGTATTGGTATTGCGCTGCCTGACAATTTTAAGCGGCGTAATGGTCCCGTCGGGATTTTTGATGCTCACATTATCTAATGTAGCGCGCATATTCCCCCGGATTGCCTCAATATATTCCCTCCGGAGAGCCTGCTGCTCCTCTTTTTCCTGCTCCGTAAGCCCCTCCGCCTTGGACTTGTGATAAAGCTCGTTAATCCGGGCAATCTTGTTCTCGTCCATATCCGTAATCCTTTCGCTATTTTTTCGGCTGATAGCGGCGGATAACCGCCTCTGCGACCTTCATGCCGTCTACTGCCGCCGACAAAATTCCCCCTGCATAGCCTGCCCCTTCCCCACAGGGATAAATTCCGGCAATCCGGGTCATATACCCCTCGTCCCGTTCAATCCGGACCGGAGAGGAAGTGCGGCTTTCCACGCCGGAAACCAACATATCTTCATTGGCAAAACCCGGTATGCTTGTCTCAAAGGTCTGCATCCCCTCTATTATAGCATCCCGCAAAAAATCAGGCAAACATTCCGCCACATTTCCCATAGCGTATTCTCCTTTTATCTGTGGGGTGACAGCGCCAAAGGCTTTTGTCGGTATTCCTTTACAAAAATCCGCAAACCGCTGTACCGGCACTTTTCCTTTCCCCGCCCGGTAAGCCGCCCGCTCTAATTTCCGCTGCATTTCAACGCCTGCCAACGGAGCATCCGAGCCAAAATCCGACTGCTTTACGGTTACGACAATAGCCGAATTGGAATTGACGCCGTCCCGTCCGCTGTAGCTCATGCCGTTGACCGCAATGCCGTCCTCCTCCGAAGAAGCATTGACTACATAGCCGCCGGGACACATACAAAAGGAATAGACGCCTCTGCCTTCCTTTGTCTGACAGGCAAGCTTATACGACGCCGGAGGAAGCAGTTTGGACACCTCGCCGGTTCCATACATAGCCTGCTGAATCCAGTCTGCCGGATGCTCTACCCGGACGCCCATGGCAAAATCCTTGCCATGCATGGGAATATCATGGTCATACAGCATGGAAACCGTATCCCTGGCGCTGTGCCCTGTGGCAAAGATTACATGGTTGCTCTTTACCCAGGTATCAAAGCCCCGGTGGGATAGCTTAACCGCTGTAACCCGGTTATCCTCGATACGGACATCCACAGCCTTGGTATCAAACAAAAATACGCCGCCTGCCTCTTCGATTTCCTCATGCAGTCCCTGCACCACCTTAAGGAGCCGGTCCGTTCCCACATGCGGGCGGTAATCATAGAGGATTTCTTCCGGTGCGCCATGCCGCACAAAAGTTTCCAACACATAAGGGATTCTTCCCGATTTGTCTTTTACCTGCGTATTCAGCTTGCCGTCGCTGAAAGCGCCCGCGCCGCCTTCTCCAAACTGTACATTGCACTCCGTATCTAAGGGTTGGCCCGCAAAAAACGCCTCCACCTGGGCGGCCCGCTCTGTCACAGAATGTCCCCGCTCCACAATAACCGGCACATATCCCTGTTTTGCCAGTAAAAGACCGCAAAAAAGCCCTGCTGGCCCTGCGCCGATTACTAACGGGTGATGCTGCATTTCCATCTGTCCCGGTGAGGGAATTTCATATGAAACCCTATTAGTTAACATAATATTTTTATCGTTAAGTTTGTCGACAATTTCTTCTTCCCCGGAAAGCGTCACGCCCACCGTATACACATAATATATATCCGGTTTTTTTCTGGCGTCAATCGAACGCCTTAAAATACGGTATTCCGGCGCCTCTTTTAAGTGAAGCCGCCTTGCAATCTGCTGTGCTAACCGGTTATCCTTTGCCGTAACCGGTATCTTTATCTCCTTTATTTCTATCATGTTCTCATCCCTCACTTCTGCCAATCACTGTGTCCGCCGCCCGGATTCCCGACAAAAGGGCGAAGCTTAAATTATAGCCGCCGCAGCATCCGTATATATCTAACATTTCTCCGGTGAAAAACAGTCCTTTGTACTTCCTGCACTCAAAGGTATCTATAGAAATCTCCTCTAACGCCACTCCACCGCCTGTCACCTGGGCCTTTTCATAATCCTCCCGATAGCAGGGGGAAAATGTCAATTTTTTAACCTCCGAGGTCAGACGGTTTAATTGCTTGTCCCCAAGGCTTTTTAACGTCGTCTCCTTTTTCCAGTCAAGCCGTTTTAGCAGGTATCCGGCAAACGCTTTTGGATAAATGCCGCACAAAAGCTGAAATACCGTCTCCTCCGGAAACCGCCGCTGCTGCTTAAGATAATACGCCTTTACCTCCTCCCAGCTTTTCTCCGGAAGGGTATCCAAATAAAGGCTTTCCTCCTGCCTCCACCGGTTGTAATAACAGGAAAGGTTCATCACGACGATGCCTGACAGGCAATCCTCATTAAACTGCACCTGTCCTCTCTCCTTTATCGTCTCCCCCGTCACGCTTTTAAGAGATACGACCGCGTCCAACCGGACGCCCTTTGCCAGCTTAAGATATGTATCCTTTACATAAATAGGACTCAAAGCCGGAAAATAAGCATGGACCTTAAGTTTCAGTTTTTCGGCCAGCCTGTTTCCAAAATCGCTGCCGCCTAAAGCCGGACAGGCCGGGCCGCCTGTGCTTACGATAACATTCGCCGCCTGACTAAAACTGTCGTTCCCGGCGGTCTTTATCTCATAACCGCCGCTTTCCAAAGGCCGGATTTGTTCAACCTTTCGCTCATACAAAAACTGTACCCCCGCATCCCTGCACCGCTGTGCTAAATGCTCCGTCACCTGTCTGCCCTGATTGGACATGGGATAATAATATCCATTGGTTTCATATAAGGGGATTCCCAGTTCATCAAAAAAATCAAGGATATCCCGGCTGGATTTTCCGGCCGCCCACGCCTTTACAATCTCCTGGCTAAAAGAATGGTAACGCTCAGCGCTCAAATATCCGTTGGTCAGGTTGCAGCGTCCATTTCCGGCGGCGCTTAACTTCCGTCCCGGCAGTCTCTCCTTTTCGAGCACCAATATATTCAGTTTTCCCTTCTGCGAAGCCCTATAAGCCGCCGCCAAGCCTGCGGCTCCGGCTCCCACAATGATTAAATCGTACAATTTTTTCTCCCCGTAACGTCTGCCGGCAGTTTTATTTTTTCCCTGTGTCTGCTTAACCGATTGCCGTAATGCACAACGAAGCCAGCCCTTAACTGGAATAATTTTCTAAAAAGCTGTATAAATCCTCCTCGTTTTCCAAACGATACCCCACGATTACCTTTTCCTGTAACTCCTCCGGCAGATTGCTGATTGGAATCTGGGTATACTCAAAAACCGTCTTTCCGTCTCCGTTTAAAATGACAATGGTTCCGTTAAAGGACTGGGCGAGATACCCGTTGTATTCCGGCTTGCGGAAGGTTTTGCGAAGACAGATTGTATTGCCGCTGTAAGACACCAATTCATAGGAGGTTAACCCCTGCTCCTTTTCCTCATGGGAAAGATGCTCCATGTATTCCTTTAAGTAGTGCTCCACACCCTGCCTGCCGCAGCCTAACAATGCCGGAATATCGTCTACCTGTTCCGTAAGCGTCCGTTTCTCCTCCGGATAATAATATTCAATCTCAAATACCGTATCCTTTGTGACAGGAAACGTATCTGCTTTGGGCGTTGTCACATTGACATATTCGCCGCTTTCATCCTTCACATACTGCTTAGGATAAAAAAATCCGCTGAAATATACAAAAGCGCCGGCCATAACGCCGATGAGCAGGGCGGCAGCCGCAAATATCAGGTTTCGTTTCATATGCTCTCCTCCTGTAAATCTTTATAAGAAAAGTATGAACAAAGAACCTGAAAACTATGCAAAACAAACCATAACCTCCGCCCCGGAAATGATGCAAAATCTCTTACAGGAGCCGCAAAAAATGTTTTCCCATCGTAAAGTTACAGCGAAAATCCATATGGAAGAAGATCTTTTACCGCATATTCGGCAATCTTACCGTTTTCCTCTAAAATAACCTGTCCCTCCGGCATAAATTCATGGATTACCTGTAGGCAGATTCCGCATGGATATGCTGTGGAACCGTCTGCCGCCGCTACCGCCAGACAAATAAATTCCCGTTCGCCCTCGGATACGGCCTTGAATATGGCTGTGCGCTCCGCGCAGTTAGTGGCGCCATAAGAGGCATTCTCAATATTACAGCCAAGATAAATACTGCCGTTTCGGGCAAGCAGCGCCGCCCCTACCTTATAATTGGAATAGGGCGCATAGGCATGCCGGCCGGCTTCCTTTGCCGCCTGCATTAACTCTTCCTTTGACATGTTATTCCCCCTTAACAAGAAAGGGACTATAAAATATAGCCCCTTCGCTTTTGCTATTATTCAAATGAAACGCCGGCTTCCGTCCCGTCGCCAATAATAGAAATCCAAGTCTTACCCGGATTCAGTAAAAGCGGCTCGCCATCCTGCGTCAAAAATTCTGTTTTTGAATTTTCAGAACTCTTTTTCCATTTGATTGGCACTGCCTTACCATTGGTGCAATAGTATCCCTCGCCTTCACCTACCTGTTTTAAATCCTGCAAATCATTTTTCGGATTAATACACTGATAAGAAGATTTCATAATAATAATATTCTTAAATTTCAGCGTATTATCTGATTCGTCAGCCTGATCGTCCACCTGGGGATTATCATATTCATAACGGTCATAAAGTTTAGTATCCGAATTATAGATAAAATACGGTTTGGAGTAGTTACTGAAATTCACATGAACTGTATTGGCTGTTTCTCCTTCGGACAGGTCGGTATCTTCTTCGTTAAAAGAAAGAACCTGTTGATGGGAAACCTCATCATATTCAGCGTTATACCCCATGTCTTCTATGCCCTGTTTAACCCGTTCACCGGTGGTATAGGCATTGTGGGGCGCAACTCTGGCGCTGTCCCTGTAAAATCCTGCATCATACGTCATACCATTAATATTATCAATGGCATGGTTATCCAGACGCTCTTTGGCAGGTGCAGACTGTCCATAATGCACATATATAGCATCATATTCATTGGCAATGTTGATATAATAATGTCTCGCACTGCGGACAGAGCCTAATTTTTCAATATCTTCATAACTGGAAAAAATTGGCATAATCCGGGTAATTCCACCCTCTACCATACACTCATATATAATATCTGCCTGCATTGTACCAGAAGATGGCAATGCTTCCCTCAGGTTATTAATCATCACCGCAATAGGCCGTTTGCTTACATAATCCGCAGACCATTCACCGGTAAGCTCATTGTAATTCAGTCCGGCATGGGGATCCTCTGTGGTTGCCTCCTCTGTTGTGGTTACTTCCTCTGTTGTGGTTGGTTCTTCTTCCTCTTTTTTGCCACAGGCAGACAATCCCATAGCCGCAACAAGTAACGTCGTCAGTAATAATAATCTCTTTTTCATTCTGTTCTCCTTATCCTTAAATAATATCTCGTGTATAGCCTATACTTTGCAGAATGTCCTCCTGCATCTGCTCCATCTCTATCCGTTCTTCCTCATCCACGTGGTCGTAACCGGATAAGTGCAGCATACTGTGGGCAATCAGAAAAGCATATTCCCTCCTCACACTATGACGATATTGCCGGGCCTGTTCGATAAGCCTGTCCAAAGAAATCATGATATCGCCAAGCAGCAGCTCGCCGGAATTTACATTAAAATATGCGGCCGGCTCCTGTTCCACAAGGGAAAAGTCGCCCGCCCTTACAAACTCCACAGCAGGAAAAGAAAGTACGTCCGTCGGAGCGTCAATTCCCCGCATACGGCTGTTCAGTTCCTGAATACCTGCGTCATCTGTCAGCAGGATATTGACCTCGCACGCATAGGGACACTGAATGTAATCAAGTACCGCTGTGATAACCTGACGAGCTGTGGGTTCGTATTCAATTCCGATATCCATATCTGTTTCATTCTCTAATAATATTGTCATAGCCCATTCATTATATACTATATATACAATTAAATCAAGCCATAAGCACAACATTTATGAATGGGGGCCCTTTTTCTTCTGTTTTGCCTCATATTCATCATAGGCCGCCACAATCCGCTGGACTAAAGGATGCCTCACTACATCCTGATTGGTGAGGTGGCATACTTTAATTCCCTCCACCCGCTTTAACACCTTAAGGGCAACGTCTAAACCGCTTACCGCATCCCTCGGAATATCCTTCTGGGACAAATCGCCGGTAATAATGGCTTTAGAGCCAAAACCGATACGGGTTAAAAACATCTTCATCTGGGCCGGCGTGGTATTCTGCGCTTCGTCTAACACAATAAAGGCGTTGTCCAAAGTCCGCCCTCTCATATAAGCTAAGGGAGCCACCTCAATCAGCCCCTTTTCCATATTTTTCAAAAAACTGTCCGCTCCCATAATCTCATACAGGGCGTCATATAAAGGGCGGAGGTACGGGTCCACCTTGCTCTGTAAATCCCCCGGCAGAAATCCCAGTTTTTCTCCCGCCTCGATGGCAGGTCTGGTCAGAATAATCCGGTTAATCTCATCATTTTTGAAAGCCGTTATCGCTTTTGCCATGGCAAGATAAGTCTTGCCGGTTCCCGCAGGGCCTACGCCAAAGACCACCATATTATTGTCAATGGCGTCTAAATATTGCTTCTGCCCAAGTGTCTTGGCTTTCACCGGCTTGCCCCCGACAGTATGGCATACCACATCCCGGTCAAGCTCCACCACCTCGTCCGTCCTGTGCTCCGCTGAGAGGGAAAGGGCGTAATTCACATTCTGTTCGGTAATCTGATTTCCCCGCCCGGCCAAAGAAACTAAAGATTCAATCACCTCTATGGTCTTTTCCACAGATGATTTACCCCCCATAATCTTAAGCTGCTCTTCCCGCATAATCATGGTAACGCCCATCGTCTTTTCTATGCGTTTGATGTGACAGTCAAATTCTCCAAACACATTGGCAACGCAGTCCGCCGGAATGGTAATGCTCTTTTCAAATAAATCCATTCAAATCTCCTATCTGTCTACAGCAGGGCGTCCGCCGGTCATCACTCGTTCTCCTTCCCGGCAGAAAGTCCCACAGAGGACTTTTGCAATGCTGCAATCGGTTCATTTTTAATGATGGTTCCCTGAGCTGTCAGTTTTCCATCACTCTTTATTATTTTAACATTATTTTTCACAATTTCTACCCCCTTTTCTTCCAGCGCCTTTATTTTTTTCTGAAGACGTTTCGTTAAAAGCGTTTTCGCTTCCTGCTCCGTATAATCGGTCTTCTTTAAAGTATACGCGGTCCGCTTTACCGACTTGTAGCCAAAGGGCAGATAGAAATCCTTAAACAATTTTGCCTTATGTATCTGGGTGTAGCTGTCGTACTGTTCCGTCCCCATTTTGGGGATGTAGGGCGTAAAACAATAATCCATAAAATAAAAGGTAATATGCTCCTTCGGCTTTCCCTGATATTCCTTTTCATAATGGGTAAGCTCCACATAGTCCGCATAATTTTCTGTGGTGGTTCCGTAGATATCCCCGTCTGCCGCCACATAACTGGTCTCCATAATCTCATTGTTGTCATCATATATGTAAATGGTCCCGGAAATTAAGATATCTCCCTTTTTTACCTGATCCTTTACCTTTGCCACCGGCGTTCCCTGTCTGGTAATCATCTTGGTAATACTTGCGTCCTCTATGGCAACCAAATCTCCGGTCACCTCTGAATTTTCAATCATTTTAGGCGGCATTCCCTCCTCTAAATATACGGTGAGCACCGTCCCTTTTAATTCACAGCTAATCCAGGAAATCTCGTCAAACTCCTGCCGCAGCTCTTCCTCTAACTTTGCGCAGTCCACCTTTGATTTGATAGTGCCTAAAGGAACATACTGCTTTTCGATAACCTTTAGGATATTATCTGCAACCAATTTGTCCTCTCCGGTCACCTTAACTTCCCAGATAAACAGGGAAAGGGCGTATACCATGGCGCAGAAAATGAGAAATCCGGCAAGAAACGCGGCTCTTTTTTTATTCTGCTGTAAAAAATAAGGAAGTCCGCATTTCTTCAGTATCTTTATCTTCATATTGGTTTTTTGAAGAAAGGGCTTCATTTTCATTAAATTCTTCCTGCCGGTATAAAAAATGTACCCCTGTTCGGTTCCCTCTACATCCCAGACTACCAGCTCATTGCGGATAATCAGGTTCATCAGACGCTCCGGGGCAAAACCGTATACCTCCGCTTTTACATATCCAAAAATATAACGCAATAAAATTAACAGCATACCTCTCCATTCGATAAATAACTTATTGTGTTAATGGTGCCGGTTACCTTCATGTCCGTACCTGAAAAATACTGGATATGCAGCCCGCAGCCGTATATCCGCAGGGTAATTTTTTTACAGGCAATCACAACCTCCTCGGAAGTATATAACAAAATCCCTCTATAGTTTTCAATCAAAGCCTCCCGGTTTCCGGAAAGCCGCAAAAGCACATCTCCATACAGCACATCTCCCGGTAATTCCAACTAATACACCTGCCTATAAACTCTCTATTCAGTATATGTGGATTCATCCTTGGATATGCAGACATGGAAAAAGGGTTATTGCCCGACCGGCAATAACCCTTAAAATACATATTATTTGAATTTTCTTTTTCTTGCTGCCTCTGACTTCTTCTTACGTCTTACACTTGGTTTTTCGTAATGCTCTCTCTTACGAATCTCCTGCTGAATACCAGCCTTCGCGCAGTTTCTCTTGAAACGGCGAAGAGCGCTGTCCAAAGTCTCGTTCTCTTTTACTACAACATTTGACATTCTCTCACCCGACCTCCCTTCAGTTGCATATTGTGTCTACCATACAACCTTGGGTTATTTAAAACACAAATAAGATTATAGCATAAAATTCCAATTCGTCAATAGGTATTTTGCTTTGACTTTCCCCATTTTTTTATCACCAATTACCCGAAAACCCCTATTTCAAAGTATTCCGCTAATGTCAGCTGTT
>CANQMR010000002.1 GCA_947625015.1 uncultured Lachnospiraceae bacterium
TAAGCTACAAAGGGAAGAAACTGAAAGCTAAAGTCATATCAGCACATAAAGACCATGACTTCAAAAATGTATATGAGAAGAGATTCTGGGAAGACAATCATTGTATATCAACTACAGCTCAGTATGCTGAATGTAGTTGCGGGGCAGTAAAGTTTATCTCTGGAGACAGAGAGGCATTTGTTGCAAATAGACCAAAATGTCATGCTAATATTTATGTCGGAAACGATGTCTGGGAAACTGCAAATTGGCAAAAGTATAAGTAAGACCAACCCTGTCGGGAATATCCCCGGCAGGGTTTCTTTTTTTTTGAGTTTTTGACAAGGAGCCTGTTTTCAATATAGGGAATTTGCAGTATGTATAGAAAAAAGGAGACAAACCCATAAAAACAGCAAAGAAGAAAAAGAAATATTCCGGCTTTTACAAACAGGGCTTATTATGCTATAGTAAAAATGAAAGAGGTGGAGTGATGAATGATTTAAATGATATGCAGTTACAGGCAGTACAGCATACCGAAGGGCCGTTGCTGCTGCTGGCGGGAGCGGGCTCCGGCAAGACAAGGGTAATCACGCATAGGATTGCGCATCTGATTGAAGAAAAGGGAGTTCCTCCCTATCATATACTGGCCATAACCTTTACCAATAAGGCGGCGGGGGAAATGCGGGAAAGGGTGGACCGCATTGTTTCCTGGGGAGCGGAAGGCGTGTGGGTGTCCACCTTTCATTCCCTGTGCGTCCGCATTTTAAGGCGTTATATTGACCGGTTGGGATATGACAATCATTTTACCATTTACGACACAGACGACCAGAAGGCTGTAGTGAAGACCTGTCTCAAAAAATTAAATATGGATTCCAAACAGTATCCGGAACGCAGTATGCTTTCAGAGATTGCCAAAGCCAAGGAACGCTTTATCTCACCGGATGCATATGAGCAAAACGCCAGCGGCAATTACCGGCAGATGCAGGCGGGACGGGTGTACCGGGAATATCAGGAGAGGCTTAAGCAGAATAACGCCTTGGATTTTGACGACCTTTTGTATAAGACGGTGGAGTTGTTCCAGTTCCACCCGGAAATCCTCGATAGTTATCAGGAGCGGTTCCGCTATATTATGGTGGACGAGTATCAGGACACCAACCATATCCAGTTTTTGTTAGTAAAGCAGTTGGCGGCAAAGTACCGCAATCTGTGCGTGGTGGGAGATGACGACCAGTCCATATACAAATTCCGGGGAGCGAACATTTATAATATCCTGAATTTTGAGGAGGAGTACCCGGAGGCGGCGGTTATCAAATTGGAACAGAATTACCGTTCCACTAAGAATATATTAGCTGCGGCCAACGGCGTAATTTCCTGTAACGAGGGGCGCAAGGACAAGGCTTTATGGTCCAGCCTGCCGGAGGGGGATAAGGTGAAGTTTTCCCTCTACGATACGGAGTATGACGAGGCGGAAGGGATTGCCGCGGAGATAATGAGCAGGCATAATCGTGAGAAAATGGCATATAATGATTTTGCGGTCCTTTACCGGACAAATGCCCAGTCCAGAGTTTTGGAGGAAGTCCTCCTTATGCACAATATCCCCTACCAGATTATCGGCGGGCAGAATTTCTATGGCCGCCGGGAGATTAAAGATATGATCAGTTATCTGCAACTGGTAGATAATGGGCGGGACGACATGGCGGCCCGCCGGATTATCAATGTGCCCAAACGGGGCATTGGGGCGGCCAGTGTGGATAAGGTTCAGGCCTATGCGGATACATATGAAATGAGCCTTTTTGACGCTCTGTTTGAGGCGTCCAATGTGCCGGGGCTTGGGCGGGCCGCCGGTAAGATTGAGACCTTTACCAATCTGATTATGGATTTCCGGGAGCTGTTAGAGGGCGGTATGCATTTAAGCGAGCTTTATGATGAGATATTAGAGCGCACCGGCTACTGGGATGAATTAGTGGCGGAGCACACCGACGAGGCGGAAGGCCGTCTGGAAAATCTGACGGAGCTGAAAAACAAGATTGTAAAGTATGAGGAGGAGACGGAAAATCCTACGCTTTCAGAGCTTTTAGAGGAGATTGCCCTAGTTGCCGAGGTGGACAATATACAAGAACAGCAGGAGAGGGTGCTTTTGATGACTCTCCACAGCGCAAAAGGGCTGGAGTTTCCCGGCGTGTTCCTAGCAGGCATGGAGGACCGGCTGTTTCCCAGCGGAATGGCGCTTAATTCTGAGGACCCGGACGCAGTGGAGGAGGAGCGCAGGCTTTGTTATGTGGGGATAACGCGGGCGAAGGAAAAGCTGTTTTTGACTGCCGCCAGACAGAGAATGGTCCATGGCAGCCATAACTATAATCCGGTTTCCCGCTTTGTGCAGGAGATTCCGGAGGAGGTAATTGAGAAAAACGGCGAGGGAGCTTATGCCATGAAACGCCAGGCGGAGGCATTTCATCAGGCCAAAAATGCATTGGACAGGGCCGGCGCAAGCGTTACCCGTAAGCCCTATTCTTATCAGGCAGCCCCGTCCACCACGCCGTCCTTTGGGAAGGAATTTAAAGTGGAGCGGTTAGAAGTGGATTATGGAGTCGGCGATACGGTGTCCCATGTGAAATTCGGCACCGGCGTGGTAAAGGAATTGGTATCCGGAGGCAAAGATTATGAGGTGACTGTGGATTTTGAAAAATATGGCGTAAAACGGATGTTTGCCTCCTTTGCCAAACTGAAAAAAGTGGATTTGTAAAATAAGGAAAATTTTTCTTTTTATCTATAGTAAATCACTTGATTTTGTGATATACTAAGAACACTTAATGGGCGTCGGAGATTATACGGGCGCTTAATTCCAGGAAAGAAAGAGGTATTGTGATGAAGAATTTAGATGATTTGATTAATGTAGCCAAGATTCAGGAGTTGATTAAGCGGGAGGACCCACAGGAGAAAGCCACCAGAAGAGTGTTATGGGTATTTGCCGTTATCGGTGTGATTACCGCTGTTGCCGGAATTGCTTATGCGGTATACCGCTATCTGACGCCGGATTATCTGGATGATTTTGACGACGATTTCGATGATGATTTTGACGATGATTTTTTTGATGATGAAGAGGAAGTGAAACCGGCCCCTAAGGCAGTGGAGCCCACAGAGGCGTAATTAAAGGAAGAATGATTAAGCGGCAAGGGACTGTTGCTTCGGCAGAAGTTCCTTGTCTTTTCATGGGAAAAGGAAGGACAAATGTTATCAATTATTTTACCTGTATATAATGAAGAAAATAATATCGAGCGGGCATATTCCGCCATCCGGGAAGTGTTAGCGCCAAAGGGAATCGATTTTGAACTGGTATTTGTCAATGACGGTTCTAAGGATAACAGCTTTGAAAAGATAAAAGCATTGTCGGAGACAGTCCGGGATGCGAAGATTATAGGTCTTTCTTTTTCCAGAAACTTTGGCAAGGAGGCGGCCATTTTTGCCGGCCTTTCCCATGCCACCGGCGAGGTCTGCGCAGTGATGGACTGTGATTTGCAGCACCCGCCCGAGACTTTGCTTGAGATGTATGAATTGTGGCAGCAGGGATTTGAAATTATCGAGGGCGTGAAGCGCTCCCGGGGTAAGGAGAATTTCCTGTACAAGGCTTTTGCCAAACTGTTTTACAAATTAATCAGCCGTTCCACCGGCATTGAGATGTACCGTTCTTCCGATTTCAAGATGTTAGACCGTAAGGTAGTCAACGAGTACATCAAACTTACAGAGAGAAATATTTTCTTCCGGGCGCTATCCTCCTGGCTTGGTTACAAGAGCGCTGTGGTGGAGTTTGATGTGAAGGAGCGGGCCTCCGGCGTAACCAAATGGTCCATCAAATCACTTGTGTCTTATGCCATAGGCAGCATTACCTCTTTTACAACGGCCCCCATGCAGCTGATTACCTTATCCGGAGTCCTGTTTTTCCTTTTTGCGCTTGTGCTAGGCATCCAGTCTGTCGTAAAATGGGCTACCGGCCACGCCTTAGAAGGCTTTACGACGGTTATCATCCTGATCCTGATCACAGGTAGCCTGATTATGATCAGCCTCGGCATTATTGGCTACTATTTGGCGCGAATCTACGAGGAAATAAAAGGACGCCCCCGCAGCATCATAAAGGAAATCGTCAAATCCCCCAATTAAAACCCTCCCTGCACCACTTCCGCCCCACGCATATATAATACAGCGTAAGCGGTATCTCTCGATTATCCTCTCTTCTTAGTAAAACCACCACAGGATAATCTTTCCCATTTTCCCGCACTGCCATCGGTTTTAAGAAATCCTGCCGCCGGGCCCTCCTGCATGTTTGATTGCACGTGCTTACGAAGAACTCACACCGGGAAGGGGTGACTGGGAAACATTTGCAGCCCCTTTGAAAACGCCGGTACTTGCGAAGGCCATGCGACAATCTGTTATTTAGCAGATAATGAACAGGGCCTTCGCTTATGTACCGCTGCGTTTTCAACAGAGCGCAAGCGTGGCTGCAAAATGTTTGCCCAGCACCCCAAACCCTGTGCTCAGACACTTCTTCGCACGTGCTTCATGCAGGAGGACCCGGCGGCGGATTTCTAAAAAACCGCGTGTCGGAAAAATTGGGAAAAGATTACCTTGTGGTGGGGTACACTGACATTCAGAGAGGATAATCGAGAGATATCCGCTGAAAATGCAATAGGATTGCGAATGGGGCGGAAGTGTTGGCATGGCGAAAAATATAAAAAAGTGGTTGACAAGTGAAGTCCGTTTTGTTATAGTAGTTGTTGCGTCAGTGATTATGGAACCGCGAAAGCGGGGTGTGGCTCAGCTTGGCTAGAGCGCTTGATTTGGGATCAAGAGGTCGCAGGTTCGAATCCTGTCACCCCGACTTTAGCAGATGATATGCGGGTGTAGTTCAATGGTAGAACACTAGCCTTCCAAGCTAGATACGTGGGTTCGATTCCCATCACCCGCTTTTACTACGCATTTGTGTAGTGTGTGTTCGTAGCTCAGCTGGATAGAGCAACGGCCTTCTAAGCCGTGGGTCGGGGGTTCGAATCCCTTCGAGCACGCTATGGTGGGTATGGCGCAGTTGGTTAGCGCGCCAGATTGTGGCTCTGGAGGCCAAGGGTTCGAATCCCTTTACCCACCTTCATTGCCGAGGATGCAGTGAGTACTGGGGTATCGCCAAGCGGTAAGGCACAGGACTTTGACTCCTGCATTCGCTGGTTCGAATCCAGCTACCCCAGCTGGAACAATATTTATGGAGCACTAGCTCAGTCGGTAGAGCACCTGACTTTTAATCAGGTTGTCGGGGGTTCGAATCCCCCGTGCTTCACTGAAGAAGCAGCAATGCTTCTTTTTCTTATTAGAAGGATAACAGAATCAGGCGGTAACAGGGACAACCTGTTATGATCAATATGCGGATGTGGCGGAACTGGCAGACGCGCTAGACTTAGGATCTAGTGGGAGACCGTGGGGGTTCGAGTCCCTTCATCCGCATTTTTTCATGGTAAAATTACGGAAATCGGGAGATATACAATACAGAAGTTGGATTTGTATAAAAATGTAAATGGCTGTAAATTTTATAATATATCAAGTAATTATAAGTATAAATGATTTGTGTTTGAGATTAATACTAGAATGTGATACAATAACTATATGTATATGTTTAACAGCGATAAAAGCTATCGCAGATTTGATGTTGTAAGGATGTGATAATATGTTAGCAGCAACTTCGAGTATTAAAGAAGAAAATGAAGCTCAATTAGAATTATATCGCTTGATTGGTGAGGGGTATAAGGCTATGCAAGAAAAAAGAGAAATTACATTAGAGGAATTAGAAAAGAAGATGGAACAAAGGAGAATGGAACGTGGCTAGTATAATGATTACGGAGCCCGCAGGATATGATTTGCTGAAAAAACTTTTTTTACGGATGACTTGGTTTGATAATTATAATATTTTCTATTATTACGACAAAAATACGGAAATAATACATATTATTCGAATTCTATATAATAGGGCAGATTGGCAGAATATATTGAAGAGATGAGGCCGTTTGAAATTTTGAACTCACACAAAACTTCAGACGGTCTCTATTTCAATGTTTTAGTCCTCTTTCCGGTTGACAGGATAACCGTTTCCCTGCAAATCAGTAGTAAGCCGGTTGACGTCCTTGTCCTTTTTTTCGGTTTTATCCGGTCTGCTGCTTTCCCAGACGCCGCTGGGAATGGTGTGGACAGGTTTCTTTTTATCAGTTATTTTCATCGTTTTTGCCCTCCGTTTAACAGAAATTTATCAGGATTTATACATTTTTCGGTTTTGAGATTAATATTTCTTGTTTGTAAGAAAAATATACAAAAAAGAATATGCAAAATTTTAAAATAAAAAAAGGAATTTTTAAATTTATGTCGTATATTTGTAATAGACGGCTTAAAATAGCCAGGGAATTGCGAAAGAAAGGAAACTTTGAAATGACGAACATCCGGGAGAAACTGGAACAGTGGGAGCATGAATATCTATGTGAATATGCGGCGTTTTCCGACCAGTCCAAGGGACGGGATGTGGACGAGCCAAAATGTGATGTGCGGACCATTTACCAGCGGGACCGGGACCGGATTTTGCACAGTAAATCCTTTCGGCGGCTGAAGGAAAAGACGCAGGTCTTCCTGTCTCCGGAGGGAGACCATTACCGAACCAGGCTTACCCATACCCTGGAGGTATCCCAGACCGCAAGAACCATTGCGCGGGCGCTGCGGCTGAATGAGGAGCTGACGGAGGCCATAGCCTTAGGCCACGATTTGGGGCATACGCCATTTGGACATGCGGGGGAGCGGGCCTTGAACGAGGTGTGCTCTAAGGGCTTCAAACACAATGAACAGAGTATCCGGGTAGTGGAGCGTTTAGAGAAAAAAGGAAGAGGATTAAACCTGTCTGTGGAGGTGCGGGACGGCATTTTAAATCACAAGACTACAGGCAATCCGTCCACTTTAGAAGGAAAAATTGTACAGTTAGCGGATAAAATCGCATATATTAACCATGATATAGATGACGCCATACGGGGAGAAATCCTGACAGAAGAGGAACTGCCGGAGGAATGTACCCGTTTACTTGGGAACCGGACCAGAGACCGCTTGAATACCATTATCCATGATGTGATTGCCAACAGCGAGGGAACGGGCGATATTGTCTGCTCCGCAGAAATCCGGCAGGCCATGACGGGACTGCGCACCTTTTTGTTTGACCGGGTTTATACCAATCCGGTGGCCAAGGGCGAAGAGGGAAAGGCAAAGAGGATGTTGCAGGAACTCTTTAATTACTACAGCGTTCATCCGGACAACATGCCGGAGGAATTTATCCGGATGGTGGAACAGGGGGAAGACCGGGAAGTGGTCGTCTGTGATTATATTGCGGGAATGACGGACAACTATGCGGTGCTGAAGTTTCAGGAAGCCTTTGAGCCCATGGGCTGGAAATGGAAGTAAGGGGGATGCGGATTGTATTATTCAGACGAGATAATTGAAGAAGTGCGCTCCCGGAATGATATTGTAGATGTGATAGGAAGTTATGTCAACCTAAAGAAAAAGGGAAATTCCTATTCGGCCTGCTGTCCGTTTCACCATGAGAAGACGCCTTCCTTTCATGTCAGCCGGGACAAGCAGATGTATCACTGTTTTGGCTGTGATGCGGGAGGCAATGTCTATACCTTTTTGATGGAGCATGAGAACATGACTTTTCCGGAGGCGTTAGAAGCATTGGCGGAGCGGGCCGGCGTTAAGCTGCCGGAGAAAAGCATGTCCCCGGCGGCGAAGCAGCAAAATGACCTGCGTACCCGGATAAAGGAGATGAACCGGCTGGCGGCAGGGTATTTTCATTACCTGCTAAAGACGGAGAGAGGAAAGCGGGCCCTGGAGTATCTTAAAGGCAGGGGGCTTACGGATGAGACGATAACCCGGTTTGGCCTTGGATATTCCGATATGTACAGGGATGATTTGTATAAATATTTGAAAAACAAGGGGTACAAAGACGAGGAATTAAAGGATTCCGGTCTGATCCGTTTTGATGAAAAGCAGGGAGCGGCGGATTGGTTCTGGAACCGGGTTATGTATCCCATTGTGGACGCCAACAACCGGGTAATCGGTTTTGGCGGCAGGGTAATGGGCGATGCCAAGCCCAAATATATCAATACTCAGGATACGCCGATTTTTGATAAAAGCCGGAATCTTTACGGACTCAACTATGCAAAAAAAAGTAAGCGGGCCGGAATCATTTTCTGCGAGGGATATATGGATGTGATTTCTATGCATCAGGCGGGTTTTGACAATGCGGTTGCCTCTTTGGGAACGGCGCTTACGCCGGGGCAGGTTAATCTGGTAAAGCGGTATACGGACCGGGTGTATCTGGCCTACGACAGTGACGGGGCAGGGACAAAAGCGGCGCTCAGGGCGCTGGAGATATTTCGCGAGTTTGAAATTCCGGCCAGGGTAATATCTTTAAAGCCATATAAGGATCCGGATGAATTGATTCAGGCAGAGGGCAGCGATGAATTTGAAAGGCGCATAGAGAAAGCGCAAAGCGGCATTATGTTTGAGATTGATATTCTGGCAGGCGGTTATAATCAACAGGATCCGCAGGAACGCACAGAATTTCAAAAAGAGGCCGCCAAAAAATTATCCGTTATTGCAGATCCCTTAGAACGAAATAACTATGTAGAAAGCGTAGCCAGGCAATATCATATTGATTCTGGTTTTTTAAAAGAAACGGTTACCCAATATGGGATTGCAGGAAGTCCTCACCGGACCGTATTTCAGCTCAGGGAATCAACCGGAAGAAGAACGGAGGATTTAGCTGATTCGGGACTGAAGACAGAACGTTTGCTGCTCACATGGCTGATTAATGAAAATTCGTTATTTGATGCGTTAAAAGGGAAAATCTCCCCTGATGATTTTTATGAACCCGTCTATCACAGTATAGCGGAAGAATTGTTCAAACAGTACGAAAAGGAGGGGAAGGTTATGCCGGCGGCAATTTTAAATCATTATCAAAGCAAGCAGGAACATGATAAAGCTGCATTTATCATGCAGCAGGAGTTTGAGTTGGAGATTGCGCCGGAAGAAAAAGAAAAGACGATAACCGACTTGGTCAGAACGGTTAAAGAACGAAGTATATTGTATCAGCTTGATCATGCAAAGGGCGATTTGGCCAGGACCAATGAGTTAATGCTGGAAAAAGCCCAGGTGCAGAAACTGACAATCAGCTTGAAAAATAAATAAGACAAAGGAAAGCCAGTATAAGGAAGGATGGAACAATGGAAGAACAAAAAACAAATACAGTAGAAGAAAAATTTCAGGAAAAGTTAAAAGAACTTTTGATCATTGCCAGAAAAAGAAAGAATGTGATTGAGGACACAGAAATCATATCCTGTTTTGCGGCCTGCCGGGAAATTGAACTGACAACAGAACTGATGGAAAGAATATTTGACTTTCTTGAGAAAAATAAAGTGGATGTTCTGACTATTTCCGAGGATGAAGAAGAGCCGGATGAAGACGCTTTGCTGGAAGTGGAAAATGATGAGGATTTAGTAGTAGAAAAGATTGACTTATCTGTTCCGGAGGGCACGAATATTGAGGATCCGGTGCGGATGTATTTAAAAGAAATTGGCAAGGTTCCATTATTAAGCGCGGAGGAAGAAATAGAACTTGCGCAGAAAATGGAAGCGGGCGATATGGCGGCCGTTCAATTACAGGAGGATGCCGATTCTTTGGATGCAGAAGCAAAGGAAGAATTAGAACGGCTTGTACAGGAGGGGAACACAGCAAAGAAAAAGTTGTCCGAGGCTAATTTACGGTTGGTTGTCAGCATAGCCAAGCGTTATGTGGGACGGGGTATGCTGTTCCTCGACCTGATTCAGGAGGGAAATCTGGGCTTAATCAAAGCTGTGGAAAAGTTTGATTACCGCAAGGGTTATAAATTTTCTACTTATGCTACCTGGTGGATCCGCCAGGCCATTACCAGAGCCATTGCCGACCAAGCCAGAACGATCCGGATACCGGTGCATATGGTGGAGACGATTAATAAGTTAATCCGGGTGTCCAGACAGCTTTTACAGGAGTTAGGCCGGGAACCTTCGCCGGAGGAGATTGCAGAGAAGATGGAAATTCCTGTTGAGCGCGTCCGGGAGATTTTAAAGATTTCCCAGGAGCCGGTTTCTTTAGAAACCCCTATTGGAGAGGAGGAGGACAGCCACTTAGGCGATTTTATCCAGGACGAAAATGTCCCGGTACCGGCGGATGCGGCAGCCTTTACACTGTTAAAGGAACAGTTGGTAGAGGTGCTTTCCACCCTGACGGAGCGGGAACAGAAAGTACTGCGGCTCCGCTTTGGATTAGATGACGGAAGGGCGAGAACCTTAGAGGAAGTGGGCAAGGAATTTAACGTTACCAGAGAGCGTATCCGCCAGATTGAGGCAAAGGCCCTGCGTAAATTAAGACATCCGAGCCGCAGCCGTAAATTAAGGGATTATCTGGAGTAGAAGGATGTTATCAAAAAGAATGGAGGCAGTGGCGGGTATGGTTGCAATCGGCTCCCCTGTTGTGGCGGATGTGGGATGCGACCATGCCTATGTGTCCATTGCGCTGGTTGAAAGGCGCATAGCCCGCAAGGTTATTGCCATGGATGTGCGGAAGGGCCCGCTGGCCATTGCGGCGGACAATATAAACGAAGCCGGTCTTGCTGAACGGATTGAACTGCGTTTGGGAGACGGGCTTGCAATGCTGCGGCGGGATGAAGCGGACGCCATAGTGATTGCGGGTATGGGCGGTCTTTTGACGAAGCGTATCTTAGAACAGGGAATGGATATCCTATCCGGCGAAAAACCGCCGGTATTAATCTTGCAGCCGCAGTCGGATATAAGGGAAGTGCGGATATTTTTACACAGCAGCGCATATCATATTGTGCAGGAAAAAATGCTTGTGGAAGAGGGCAAATATTATACAGTGATGCGGGCGGAGCCGGGGAAAAAAGCGCAGATTACCGGGACCGTTTCAGGTGAGGACGGAAGCTGTTATTGGCATGTGGCGGCTGAGGATGGAAGTGTTTTGCGGTATACATATGCGGACTGGGAATACGGACGGTATAACTTAGAACACCGGGACGGGATTTTGTATGCTTATCTCTTGCGGGAACGCAGTAAACTGTTGGAAATCCGGGAAAATATCAGGGGCAATCAAAAGACTTCCCTGCCGGACAAGACAATGGAGCGTTTAGGCGAGGTCTGCCGGCAGCTACAGGAAAACGAAGCAGCCCTGCGGCAGTATTACGGGGATTGGATACAGGAGGAATGAAAATTGAAATGCAGTGAGATTATGGAGGCGTTAAGAAGACTTTCGCCGGAGCAGTATGCCTGCGACTGGGACAATGTGGGGCTATTAGTGGGCAGGAAGGATAAGGAGGTAAGGAAAATCATGGTGGCTTTGGACGCCTCTAAGGAAGTGGTGTCGCTGGCGGCTAATCGGAAAGTCGATATGCTGATTACCCACCATCCCATGATTTTTTCTTCCCTGAAAAAGATAAATGAGGATGACTTTGTGGCGGAAAAGGCGTTGGTTTTAGCGGAGCATGGCGTCAGCTATTATGCCATGCACACCAATTTTGACGCAGTGGGAGGAATGGCGGAGTTAGCAGCGGGAAAGCAGTATTTAGACCTTAGGGACACTTCTCCGATTGTCCTTTCCGGCGAGACAGGGGAAGGCATGGGCAGATATGGGAAGCTGCCCCGTCCCATGACGGCGAAAGAGGCGGCGGAGTATGTCAAGGAGAAATTCGGCCTTTCTTTTGTTCTGCTGTATCAGGGACAGGACACAAAGAATCAGGTGTTTGAGAAGATTGCCGTATTGCCCGGCTCCGGGAAAAGCGAGATGATGCAGGTAAAGGAGCAGGGGTATTCCCTGTATCTAACCGGAGATTACGGACACCATGGCGGGTTAGACGCCATTGACATGGGAATGACGGTAATCGATGCCACCCATTACGGCTTAGAGCATATATTTATTGCTTATATCAGCGGTTATCTCCGGGATACCTTTGGGGACGCCGTTGAGATTGTAGAGACAGATTCAGGCTGCCCGGTAAAGGTGATATAGGAGACAGCGTATAAGGAGGAATAGGGTTATGATTCAGGTTACAATCGGTGATAAAACTCATGAGGTGGAGGAAGGCGTTTCGCTTGAGGAATTAGCGGCAAAGTACGGCGTATGCGAAAAAGGGGATATCGTGCTGGCCTATATGGACAATCATTTGTGCGAACTTTACAAGACGGTACAGGAATCTAGCGAGGTCCGGTTTGTGTCCACAGCGGAGAAAATCGGATTTGATACCTATAAACGGAGCATGATTTTAATGATGATGAAGGCGTTCCGGGATGTGCTAAGGACCAAAGGCGCCACAGGCAGAATCCGGGTTTTGTTCTCTGTCAGTAAGGGCTTTTACTGCGAATTAGAAAGCAGGGAAGTAAAGCTTAGCCAGGAGCTTTTAAATGAAGTTGAGGACAAAATGAGGCAGCTGGTCCGGGCAGATATTCCCATTGTGAAAAGCACTTACAAATCCCACGATTTAATGAAGCGTTTTGAGGCGCAGGGCAGAAAGGATAAGGTGCAGCTTTTTAAATACCGCAGGGCCTCTAACGCCAATGTGTACCGGTTAGATGATTTTGAGGATTATTACTATGGATTTATGGTGACATCCACAAGGTATCTCAAACTTTTTGCCCTCTATGCGTATGAGGACGGTTTTGTGTTGCAGCTTCCGGCCCGCTCGAACTTAGAGGAAATCGCAGAATTTAATCCGCAGAAGAAGCTGTTTTCCGTATTAAAGCAGGCTGACGACTGGGGCGTCATGTTAAATGTGGATACCGTAGGTGGCTTAAACGACGCTATTGCCAACGGGGAGATTAATGACCTGATGTTGGTGCAGGAAGCCCTTCAGGAGAAAAATATTGCCAAGATTGCGGAGAGAATCTGCAAGGAGGATAAGAAAATTATCTTAATTGCAGGCCCGAGCTCTTCCGGAAAAACTTCCTTTTCCCACAGACTGAGCATCCAGCTTAGGGCTATGGGAATGCGTCCCCACCCGGTGGCCCTTGACAATTATTTTGTGAACCGGGAGCATACGCCGAAGGACGAGAACGGCAATTATGATTTTGAGTGCTTAGAGGCGGTGGACGTGGCGCAGTTCAATGAGGATATGATGCGCCTGTTAAACGGAGAAGAGGTCAAAATGCCTACCTTTAATTTCCTGTTGGGAAAAAGAGAATACAGGGGCAACACCCTGAAATTAGAGGAAAGCGACGTACTGGTTATCGAGGGCATCCATGGCCTGAACCCCAAAATGTCAGAAAGGCTTCCGAACGACAGTAAATTTAAGATATATATCAGCGCATTAACCCAGTTAAATGTAGACGAACACAACCGGGTGGCGACTACAGACGGGCGGCTGATCCGCCGGATCGTGCGGGATGCCAGAACCAGAGGCAATACGGCACAGATGACGATTTCCATGTGGGAGTCCGTAAGGCGGGGCGAGGAACACAATATATTCCCCTATCAGGAGGAAGCAGACGTTATGTTCAACTCTGCCCTGATCTATGAACTCAGCGTAATCAAGCCCTATGTGGAGCCCCTGTTATTTGCAATCCCCAAGGACGCCAAAGAATACCAGGAGGCCAAGCGCTTACTCAAATTCTTAGACTACTTTTTGGGCGTCGGCTCCGAAAACATACCCAACAACAGTATTCTCCGGGAATTTGTGGGCGGCAGTTGTTTCCCCGTCTGACCCTGTATAATTTTACCTTTTTGCGGGTATCTCTCGATTATCCTTAGACGTATATTTGTGAAACCGCCGCAGGATAATCTTTTCCCATTTTCCCGCACTGCCATCGGTTTTAAGAAATCCTGCTGCCGGACCCTCCTGCATATTAGATTGCACGTGCTTACGAAGAACTCGCGCCGGGAAGGGGTGGCTGGGAAACATTTGCAGCCCCTTTGAAAACGCCGGTACTTGCGAAGGCCCTGTAATATATTTGCTATTCAGCAGATAATGAACAGGGCCTTCGCTTATGTACCGCTGCGTTTTCGACAGAGCGCAAGCGTGGCTGCATAATGTTTGCCCAGCACCCCAAACCCGGCGCTCAGACACTTCTTCGCACGTGCAATATGCAGGAGGGCCCGGCAGCGGATTTCTAAAAAACCGCGTGTCGGGAAAATTGGGATAAGGATTACCTTGCGGCGGTAGTCCACGAATATTTCAGAGGATAATCGAGAGATACCCGCTTAAAAACCTTGAAACAGGCAGGGTCAGACGGGGCAAAAAAATGGGGAAAATGTGTCGGAAAAGGATGACAAAAATGGCAGGATATGTTATAATTGAGGCATCAGAAAAGTTTTCTTGTTTCCAGTCGTTTTCGTGTGTTTGCAACTCGTGAAGGAGGGCTGTCTATGGATACTTCAGATCAGAAATTCAACTTATTGCAGATGAAAGAATATTTTGAGAGCCAGATTCCTAATATACGGGTGCTGAGCGATATGACCTTAAGCGAATCTGATTTCAGAAGCTTAGGCGTCAGGCTTAAGTCCGCATTTTCCTTTACAGACAAAAAGGATGGCATACAGGACATTATGCTATGTTATCTGGTGTACTGGGTATACGCCTTGATTTACTGGAAGGAAGAGACAGGGATTCATGATGAGCTTACCGATTATTGCGCTAAGCTTCCCCAGTATCAGTTAAGGCATCATTTTGAGATGCTGCTGGATATTTTTGCTGATTATAACATTGACGATTTCGGGTACCGGGCGAACAGTATTGAGGAACTTTGCTCTATGCTGATTGCAAGGCATGCGGGGATTCCCAATGATGAGAAGTATCAGGTCTTTGAACTGATTGACGATTACCGGAACCAGAATGTGTCGGTTGATTCCATGGTGGAGGATATCTATGAGCATCTTCCGTATAAGAGCCGCTATATTTTCTCTTTGCTGGATGCAGCGTCCAGACAGGACATGATTTGGGAGGTGCGTACCATTATGGCGGAGGTCTGTTCCGGGGCCTACAGCCGGGATATGCTGCTTGTAAAGTATCCGAGAACTTCTGTAAGTTTAATTGATTACTGTTACTACTGGCAGGAGGGAAGGTCGTTGCTGAATCAGGCGAGATAGAATGTAACGGCGTCCCTGCCGGGACGTCTCAACATAAAGAGAAGACTGCGGGTTTGGGCCTGTAGTCTTCTTTTTTGCGTCGATATTCCGATGGGAAATGCGTACGCATAACGGTTATAGAAAAATGACTCAGACGATAAGCCGGGTTATGTCGTTGAATGGTCATCTATCTAGGCCGGCTGTTACCAGCGGGCTCAAGCGACCTACCCGAAAACGTGACGGGCCGCCACATTGTTTTCTGTTCGGTCTTGCTTCGGATGGGGTTTACAGAGCCTGTCCTGTTACCAGAACAGCGGTGAGCTCTTACCTCGCCTTTCCACCCTTACCAGACTAACCCTGCATGGCAGAGAAGACTGGCGGTATATTTCTGTTGCACTGGCCTGGGAGTCGCCTCCACCGGACGTTATCCGGCATCCTGCCCTGTGAAGCCCGGACTTTCCTCACCTGCAGCCTTTCGGCGTTGCAGCCGCGACCATTTGTCTGAGTCGGAAAAATTTTAGCACAATTTTTATCAATCTTCAATCATTTTTGAGAGAAATAAGGGAATATCGAAGGAGGAAGCGCCAATGACTTTAGGGGCGAATAGCTTATGAAAGGTCTTCCGGGGTATATTGCAAAATCCGGTCGGAGATGGAAATGGCGTCGTATATGCGGCGGTATTCCTCGGAGGAATATTCATTGATGTAATTCTTCACATATTTTTTGCGGATTCCCTTGGCAGATAGTGTGTCTACAGCCTTGTTGTATGCGATGGCGGCGGTTATCTTGTCGGGGTAGCGGCCAACGAGAAAATTGCCCCGTATATGGATGACGCATTCATACAGGGTATGCGTATCCTGTTCTATGCAGGTTACGCCCATGTACTCGTTGATGATGCGGATATTTTCATAGCGGAAATCACATTCGTTTTGGTTGACAAAGAGATAGTCCTTTCCTTTTTTGGCGTAGTTTTTAATGCCGTAGCGGGACAGGATGCTGTATTGGCTTCCGTAGTCGCAGATAAAATAATATCCGCCCCTTGTCTGTATTTTGTGGTCTGCATAGAAAAACAGATCTTCCCGGTCAAAGATTAAATACCGCTCCGGGGAGAGATAGTAATAAAAGTATCCGGTCTGTAGATAAATGGGCGTTTTAAAATAGATTCCTGTATTCCGGTAATTCATAAGGATAACAAATTTACTGAAATCCAGCGCAAAGGCATTGGAATAATCCGCCAACCGGTATTTCCCCTCCCTTACGATTGCTACGGCTTCCCGGTATGCCTGTCCGGCTTCTTTTTCTGTAGGGAAACTTCCCAAACTCACGTGTTTTGACTGAATGGTCATGGATGAGCGGTAATAGATTGTCCCGTCTTTCTTGGCTGTTTTTGCAACCCCTGGCAGATATCCCATAGTTCCTCCTGAATTTAAACGTATCAATAAGTAAATCACTGTTTAGCAATATGATAACTGCAATAGCGGAAAAAATCAATACAGAACCGGTTTGCAAAAATAGGATAAAGGGCTTGACCTTTTCTAAAGTAAAATTTATAATTATTATATGTATGTCTATAAAAAAGCGGAACAGAAGGCGGTTTTTAATGAAAGATAAGATTCGTTTATCCACAATAATGGGGATACTTATTCTGTTGGTTTTTGCGGTGCTGTTGGTGATTTTTGGATATCGGGTAATTGTAACCTCAGGTGAGCTTCCCGGCAAATTAAGCAGTGTTTCTGTGGCGGCAGAGAATCAGGGGTATCTGATGCCGGCTTTGTCAAAGGTGCAGAAGGTAGAATTTGACACGATGAAATATGGCTTTATGGAAGATATGCTTTTGGCGCAGATGGATTTTTTGGATCATCATTATGAGACAGAGCGTCTGGAGGAAGTGCGGGCAATTAATAATTTGACCGCCATGAGTTCAAAGACTGCGGATAAGCTGGCTTATGAGAAGGCAAAAGCCGATCGCGATGCGGCAATCCAATCTGCGAGGCTGGCGGCGCAACTGGCAGAACAGGCCAGACAGGCTAAGCTCAGGGTAATTGCAAATGCGGTGTCAAATGCCGGCAATACAGGGTGGTCTCCGACAGCGTCGGATGCGAATAATGTTGATACCGGCGACAGCAGTGATACAGGCTCCGGTTCAACTAAGTCCAGAGGCGGCAAGCAGGGCAAACCGGTATATGCGGATTCCCATGGGGAAAGTCTTGGCAAGTTCGTCATAACCGCTTATTGTACCTGCCGGGTATGCTGTGGCGTCTATTCCGGTAGGAATCGTACCGCCAGCGGTACAGTTCCGACTTCCAACCGTACCATTGCGGTGGATACCAGCGTGATTCCCTTTGGCACCAAAGTAGTCATTAATGGACAGGTCTATGTAGCGGAGGACCGGGGAGGGGCCATTAAGGGAAAGCGTATCGACATGTTTTTTATGACCCATAAAGAAGCCCTTCGCTGGGGAAGAAGAACCATGGAAGTATATTTGGCAGAATAACGGACAAAGCGAAGTTTTGTCAGAAACTTTAAAATTGTCTGATACAAGATAAAAGAAAAGAGGATATTAAGATGGCAGTAACTTATAAGAGTACGCGCAACAGTAACGAAACGGCAACGGCGTCCCAGGCCATATTAAAAGGTCTGGCAGAGAATGGAGGACTTTTTGTCCCGGACCATATTCCGGCGTTGGATGTGAATTTGGAAGAGCTTTCCAGGATGGACTACCGCCAGGTGGCTTATGAAGTGATGAGCAGGATGCTTACGGATTTTACCGAAGAAGAATTAAAGTACTGTATTGACCATGCATATGGTAAGAAGTTTGACACAGAGGCAATCGCGCCTGTGGTAAAGAAGGCGGGGGCGTATTATCTGGAATTGTTCCATGGCTCCACCATTGCCTTTAAAGACATGGCGTTATCCATACTTCCCTATCTTTTAGTCACTTCCGCAAAAAAGAATCAGATTAAGAATGAGATTGTAATATTGACGGCGACTTCCGGGGATACGGGCAAGGCGGCGTTAGCCGGTTTTGCAGATGTTCCCGGCACCCGGATTATTGTCTTTTATCCGAAGAACGGTGTCAGCCCGATTCAGGAAAAGCAGATGGTAACCCAGAAGGGAGACAATACGGCGGTTGTTGGAATTATCGGTAACTTTGATGACGCCCAGACCGGGGTGAAGAAGATGTTTAGCGACAAGGCGTTAGAAGCGGAGATGGATAAAAAGGGCTTCCAGTTCTCCTCTGCCAATTCCATCAATATCGGGCGGCTGGTTCCCCAGATGGTATATTATGTGTATGCCTATACCAGACTGGTCGCAAAAGGGGAGATAAAAGCCGGAGACAAAATTAATGTAGTGGTGCCTACCGGTAACTTTGGGAATATCTTAGCCGCATATTATGCGAAGGAGATGGGGCTTCCGATTGCCAGGTTTATCTGCGCCTCCAATGAGAACAAGGTGTTATACGATTTCTTTGAGACCGGTGTCTATGATAAGAACAGGGAGTTCATTCTGACCACATCGCCGTCCATGGATATTTTGATTTCCAGCAATTTAGAGCGGCTCATTTACCGGATTGCGGGAGAGGATTCTGCAAAGAACAGCGAGCTGATGAAGGCGCTGACCACAGAGGGAAGATATGAGATTACCGGTGAGATGAAGAGCAGGCTCTCTGAATTTTACGGCAACTATGCCACAGAGCAGGAATGTGCCGATACGATCCGGAAGGTATATGAGAGCGACAGTTATATTATGGATACCCATACGGCGGTGGCTTCGGCCGTCTATGACAAATATGTGGCTGCAACCGGCGACCATACGCCGGCGGTTATCGCTTCTACAGCCAGTCCCTATAAGTTTACCAGAAGCGTTATGGAGGCCATTGGCGGACAGTGTGATGAGAAGTCGGACTTTGAATTAGTGGACGAGCTGAACCGGATTTCCGGCGTAAAGGTTCCAAAGGCAGTGGAGGATATCCGCAGCGCGCCGGTGCTTCACGATACGGTGTGCGACAAGAGCGAGATGGAGAGCATCGTCAGAAAGATTCTGTCGCTGTAGGCAGACTGCATTTTTTAAGAGCAGAATTGAATAACAGACAGTTCATTTGTACCATCCTGTCTATAAATAAAACCAGGACTGAAGGCGCTTTTGTTCCGGCCTTGTCCGGGGAAAGGCGCCTTTCGTTGATAAGCGCCTGTGTAATCGTGACAGGTTAAGTGAGTGCATTTTGCTGTTTGGCAGTTATGATAAAAAAGGAGAAGAAGGATGTATACATTGCAGACCAGCGCCTGTTTTGACAGCGCACATTTTTTAAAAGGATATGAGGGAAAATGCAGCAATATCCATGGCCACCGCTGGCGCGTGGAGGCCACAGTGGCGGCCGAGGAAGTGGCGGAGGAAGGCCAGGAGCGGGGAATGGTTGTGGATTTTAAGGTGTTAAAGGAGGCGCTGTCGGCGCTTACGGAGGAATTTGACCACAGCCTGATTATCGAGGCGGGAAGCCTTAAGGAGGAGACGAAGAAGGCGCTGCTTGGTGAGGAGTTCCGTTTAGTGGAGCTGCCCTTCCGGCCAACGGCGGAGAATCTGGCCCGGTACTTTTATGAGGAGATAGAAAAACAGGGCTATGAGGTAATGCTCGTCAAGGTATATGAGACGCCGAATAACTGCGCATCTTATACGGCTTAATTTCCGGAAGAAGAAAATGAAATCAGGTGAGAATATGGATACGCTTCATGTTGTGGAGCATTTTATCAGTATTAACGGAGAGGGCCGCAGGGCCGGGCAGTTAGCGCTGTTTATCCGTTTTGCAGGCTGTAATTTAAACTGTGAATATTGCGATACGAAGTGGGCCAATGAGCCGGGCGTGCATTATGAGGCTTATGCCCCGGAGAAGCTGGCTGCCATGGCATATGAGTCCGGTATAAAAAATATTACCTTAACCGGCGGCGAACCGCTTTTGCAGCCGGGAATGCAGGAGCTTTTATATCTGCTCCGGCAGCAGCCCAGGGTCGATGTGGAGATTGAGACCAACGGCAGCGTGGATATTGTGCCGTTTATGGAAAAGGGGCGGGACAATGTGACATTTACGCTGGATTACAAAACCGGGGCCAGCGGCATGGAAGATAAAATGTGCCTGTCCAATTACCGGAATCTGCGAAGCGCCGATACGGTGAAATTCGTGGTTGCAAGCAGGGCGGATATGGAACGGGCAAAGGAAATCATAGAGACATACCGTCTGAAAGAGAAGGGCTGCGGCATTTACTTAAGTCCCTGTTTTGGGAAGATAGAGCCTGTGGAAATCGTGGAATTTCTGGTGGAAAACCGGATGAATGAGGCGGCTTTGCAGCTTCAGCTTCATAAATTCATCTGGGACCCAGACAAAAGAGGAGTGTAGAGAAGGAAAAGAGCAGACGGAGCGGTGTTAAAACGACACCGGGAAAGGAAGGATAAAATGGCAATTGACCAGAATGCAATAAAGGAGCATATACGCGGAATCCTTGCGGCGTTAGGGGATGATCCGGACCGGGAGGGATTAAAGGATACGCCGGACCGGGTGGCGAGAATGTACGCAGAGGTTTTTGAGGGAATGAATTACAGCAATGATGAGATTGCAGAGATGTTTTCCAAAAACTTTGCTGTGCCGCAGACGGGAACCGGCGATATGGTGGTGGTAAAGGACATCGATGTGTTTAGCTATTGTGAACATCATTTAGCCCTGATGTATGATATGAAAGTGACTGTGGCTTATATTCCGAAAGGAAAAGTAATCGGGCTGAGCAAGATTGCCAGAATTGCAGATATGGCGGCCAAACGGTTACAGCTTCAGGAGCGGATCGGAACGGATATTGCGGAGATTATCAGTAAAGCCACAGGTTCTGAGGATGTAGCGGTCTATATTGAGGGAAGCCACAGCTGCATGACCGCGAGAGGAATTAAAAAGCCGGGGGCAAAGACGGTAACGACTACATTGCGGGGAAGGTTTGAAAAAGATGCGGAATTGCAGAACCGGTTTGCCCTGGCGGTAAAATAAAGCAAAGGAGGAAGATTACGGATGAATATGAATACAAGAAATAAAGAAGCGGCGGTAGTCGTCTTTAGCGGCGGTCAGGACAGCACAACCTGTCTGCTGTGGGCAATGAAACATTACCGGGAGGTCGTTGCCCTTTCCTTTGACTATGGGCAAAGACACAGGGCGGAGCTTGACTGCGCCAGGGAGATTGCGAACGAGCTTCAGGTAGAATGGCATGTGTTAGATATGTCCCTGTTAAACCAGTTAACGCCCAATTCCCTGACCAGGGAGGATATCAGCGTGGACGAGGAGGCCCCTGACGAGGGAACGCCCAACAGTGTGGTGGACGGACGGAATATGCTGTTTTTAACTTTTGCCGCGGTATTTGCCAAGCAAAGAGGGATTACGGACCTGATTACCGGCGTATCCCAGAGCGATTTTTCCGGATATCCGGACTGCCGGGATGTATTTGTTAAATCCTTAAATGCGACGCTCAATCTGGCCATGGATTATACTTTCTGCATAGAAACTCCGCTGATGTGGATTGACAAGGCGGATACATGGAAGCTGGCAGAGGAGTTAGGCGGGCTTGACCTTGTCAGGACCAGAACCCTTACCTGTTATAACGGGATTAAGGGGGATGGCTGCGGCAGATGTCCAAGCTGTCGGTTAAGACGGCAGGGATATGAAGAGTTTGTCCGCCGATATGGAAAGTAGCCATTATATATTTCATTATAATTCCACATTTTTAAATTAAACTAAGCCAATATAATTAAAAAGGGATGAGATAAACTTTTTTATAAGATATATTTTAGTTTAATTTAAGGAGATGGCTATGGATCATTTAGATGAATTAGAGGCAGAAGCAATTTATATCATGAGGGAAGTGGCTGCTGAATGTGAGAAACCGGTTATGCTTTACTCGATTGGAAAGGATTCCTCGGTTATGCTGCATTTGGCGATGAAGGCTTTTTATCCGGAAAAGCCGCCATTTCCCTTTTTGCATGTAAATACCACATGGAAGTTTAAGGAAATGATTGCTTTCCGGGACAAGACGGCTAAGGATTTGGGCATTGAGATGCTTGAGTATATCAATGAGGAAGGCGTTAAGCAGGGAATCAATCCTTTTGATCATGGGGCTTCTTATACGGATATTATGAAGACGCAGGCGTTAAAGCAGGCGCTTGACAAGTATGGCTTTACCGCCGCTTTTGGCGGAGGAAGGCGCGATGAAGAGAAATCAAGGGCCAAAGAGCGGATATTTTCTTTCCGAAATGAGAACCATGCCTGGGATCCGAAGAACCAGAGACCGGAGCTTTGGAATTTCTATAACACACAGATTAATAAAGGGGAGAGCATCCGGGTATTTCCTCTTTCCAACTGGACGGAAAAGGATATCTGGCAGTATATCAAAAGAGAGGACATTCCTATAGTTTCCCTTTATTATTCCGCAGTCAGGCCTGTGGTAGAGCGGGACGGCAATTTAATCATGGTCGATGACGACAGAATGAAGCTGCGTCCCGGTGAAAAGGTAGAGAATAAGATGGTGCGGTTCCGTACCCTTGGCTGCTATCCTCTTTCCGGGGCGGTAGAATCCAGTGCGGTAACCTTGGACGAGATTATCGAGGAGACATTAGCCTCTGTGGAATCAGAGAGGACAAGCCGGGTTATTGACTCTGACGGCGGTGCGGCAAGTATGGAAAGAAGAAAGAGAGAGGGGTATTTTTAATATGAATGATCAACTCCTGAAATTTATCACATGTGGAAGCGTGGATGACGGAAAATCCACTTTAATCGGACATTTATTATATGATGCGAAGTTAATTTTTGCAGATCAGAAACGGGCGTTAGAACTGGATTCCAAAGTAGGCTCCAGAGACGGACAGATTGACTATTCCCTGCTGCTTGACGGCCTGATGGCGGAGCGGGAGCAGGGCATTACCATTGATGTGGCGTACCGCTATTTTTCCACAGACAACCGAAGCTTTATCGTGGCGGACACGCCGGGACACGAGGAATATACCCGCAATATGGCGGTAGGCGCTTCCTTTGCCTCCCTGGCAGTGATTTTGGTTGACGGAAGCCAGGGAGTGCTGACGCAGACCAAGCGGCATGCAAGGATATGCGCGTTAATGGGAATTAAGCATTTTGTCTTTGCGGTCAACAAGATGGATATTGTCCACTATGACCAGCAGAAATTTTTAAAGATACAAAAACATATCAAGATGCTGATGGCGGAGTTTGACTACGATTCCCTCTGCATTATTCCGGTATCGGCTACGGAGGGGGATAATATCGTTAAGAAATCCACTAATATGCGGTGGTATACTGGAACCACCCTGCTTTCTTATTTAGAGCAGATTGATGTTTCCGAGACCAATGAAAATGAGAATTTTACCATGCCGATTCAGCGGGTGTGCCGTCCGGATTATACCTTCCGGGGCTTTCAGGGCACCATTGCCACCGGCCAAGTTTCTGTGGGAGATGAGATTGAAGTTCTGCCAAGCGGAGAGACAGCGGTGGTAACTAAGATTTTGCAGGGCGACCGGGAAGTGAAAGAAAGCGGCAAGGGATATGCCGTTACAGTTTCTTTAGATACAGAGGTGGATATATCAAGAGGGTGCGTGTTACAGAAGGACGCAGGCTTAGAGACCGGCTCTTTGTTTGTGGTGTCCATGCTGTGGATGGATGAGAAAAGTTTGGGGGCAGGCAAGAACTTTCTGATTAAGTTAGGCACCCAGCTTGTACCGGCAACGGTAATGCGGATTAAGTATAAGATTGACGTCAATACTGGGAATGAGGTAAATGCAGACGCCATATACAAAAACGAGATTGCCGTCTGCGAGATTTCAACCGGTACCAAAGTGGTCTTTGACCGTTTTATCAATAACAAGCAGCTAGGTTCCTTTATTCTGATTGACAGGATTTCCCATGCTACGGCGGCGGGGGGCGTGGTGATGCATCCGCTTTCCAGAGGGAATAACTTACGGTGGCAGGAGCTCGATATTACCAGAGAAATCAGGGAAAATCAGATGCAGCAAAGGGCGATTACCCTGTGGCTTACCGGACTGTCAGGCGCAGGAAAATCAACCCTTGCCAATGAACTGGAAAAAAGGCTGTTTTCGATGGGCAAGCATACGATGCTGTTAGACGGCGATAATGTGCGTATGGGACTCAATAAGAACTTAGGCTTTAAGGAGAATGACCGGGCAGAGAATATCCGCCGCGTGGCAGAGGTCTCTAAGCTGATGAATGATGCGGGATTGATTGTGTTAAGTTCCTTTATCTCCCCCTATAGAATGGACCGGAGGATGGCCAGGGAGATTATCGGGGACAGTTTTGTGGAACTCTATGTCAGCACGCCGTTAGAAGAATGTGAAAAGCGGGATGTAAAAGGACTGTATAAAAAGGCCAAGGAGGGTAAGATTCCCAACTTTACCGGCGTGTCCAGCCCGTATGAGGAGCCGGAACATGCGGAGATTACCATTGATACCAGTCAGCAGGATTTAAATGCGTGTGTGGAGCAGGTGTTAAAGCAGTTGAATCAGTATATGTGATACATGGCTGCCGGAGAATTTATTATATTAAGAAAGAGGAAAAAAGAATGAAAACCCTTTATTTGCATATTGGTACGCCCAAGACGGCGACGACTTCTCTTCAGATGTTCTGCGTTGACAATCAGAAACTTTTGAATGAAAAAGGATATACCTACCCGATTTTAGATTTTCAGTATCCCCATGTTGCGCTTCGGCGAAACGGACATTTTCTGGTAGGAAAATTATATAAGGATAAAGACGAAGAAGATGTGGAAAAAGAGATAGCATTATGGAACCGCGGTCTGGATTTGATACACACTGAATTTGAGCGGTATGACCATGTGATTTTGTCTGATGAAAATATATGGCATGCCTCTGTAGGGCAGAGTTTTAGTTTTTGGGAGCGCTTAAAGGAGGATGCAAAACAGCAGGGGTATGAGATAAAGATTATTGTATATCTGCGAAGACAGGACGGCATGGCCAATTCATGGCTCAGTCAGCAGATTAAAGAGGGTTGGAATAAAAGCGCTTTTGTTAAATGGAACAACTATAAGAAGAAGCCTGACAAGATCAAGTTAGATTATTACAGTCTGCTTGAAAAAATTGCAGGGGTTATGGGGAAAGAAAATATCATACTCCGGGTATTTGAACGGGATAAATTTAAGGGAAATGGCAACACTATATTTTCGGATTTTTTGGAGGCGATGGGTTTGGAATATACAGACGAATATCAAATTAAAAATGAGGAAGCAAATCAGTCATTGACAGGTAACAGTCAGGAAATTATGCGTATTATGAATTCCCTGCTGCCGGATAACGGCAGTATGCGTGAATTGCTGCGCAGGGCCGCGGCGCGATGCGAGGAACTAAAAGATGTGGATAATCATTTTTCCATGTTTAGCAAAGAGGAAGCAGAGCGGTTCATGGCAAAATACCAGGAGAGTAATGATAGAATTGCAAGGGAATATCTTGGACAGGACGAACCGCTTTTCGGCAGTCAAATAAAGGATGACGAGGTGTGGACGCCGAATAATCGGTTTATGTACGAGGATATCATCCGATTTCTGGGCAATATTATTATTGAACAGCATCAGCGGATACTGGATTTGCGCGATGACGTAAAAAATCTTAAAGACAGCAGGATTCAGGCGGTCAGAACTTATATGGAGGAGTTTGAGGCAGAGAATCCGGACGCAGGGAAGGAAGAGAAATATATAACGTTAAGCGAGTCTTTAATCAACCAGCATCAAGATGTGGAAAAAGCTGTGCGGATGGGCGAAAAAATGGAAGAAGCGGACAACAGAATGCATGCGCTGTCCGTCAACGACCAGATTTTAAAAGACGAGATTACAGAACTTAGAAATGAGATAGCAAGAATACGGGCCGAATTAAAAGCGGTGGAAAGGGATTCCATGTTATTCCGGGTTCGTCGTAAAATAAATACGATAAGAAATAATAAAAATGCATAAAATCTTTTATCTCTATAGGATTTTCTTCATATTTTCATCAAGTATGTAGATTACTCTTGCCAAAAATCACAATATTGCAGTATAATGTACCAGTATATGTTTGTCTGTCAGGAGGCTGCGTGTATTTATGAATAATATGTTATTTATTGTGAATCCGTCTGCGGGGCGGAAACATATAAAGGGCAGGCTGTTTGATATTGTAGATTTGTTTGTAAAAGCAGATTATAATGTACGGGTGTACCCCACCCAGGCCAAAGAGGATGCCACAAGAATTGTATCCGAAGAGGGCTGGCTTTATGATGTCATTGTGTGCGTAGGCGGCGACGGCACTTTAAATGAGGTGGTTGCCGGATGTATGCAGTGCGGCTGCGATACGCCGATTGGTTATATCCCGGCAGGGACAACCAATGATTTTGCCAGAAGCATGGGGATTCCCAAGGATCCGATCCGGGCGGCAAAGCGTATTGTCAAGTATACGCCCAAGCCGATTGACGTAGGCTGCTTTAACGGAGATTATTTTACTTACGTAGCGGCTTTTGGCGCTTTTACAGACGTGTCTTATTCGACTCCCCAGGAGTACAAGAATTATTTAGGGCATATGGCCTATATTTTAGAAGGAATTAAAAGCGTTCCCAGTCTTACTTCCTACCATCTCAAAGTAGAGTATGATGGAAATGTGATTGAGGATGATTTTTTGATTGGTATGATTACCAACTCCCTGACAGTTGGGGGATTTCCTAATCCCAATAGCCGGATTGCTTTGCTGGATGACGGAATGTATGAGGCGCTGTTTGTCAAATATCCGACGAATCCCATTGATCTGCAAGCCACCGTCACAGCATATTTTACCAGAGAGTTTAATCCGGAGTATATGTATCAGTTCAAGGCAAAGAATATTGTTATTGAAAGCCCGGAGGCAATTATGTGGACTTTGGACGGCGAAGTGGGCAGTAATGTGACCTATGCAAAAGTTGAGAATCTGCATAAGGCGATCAGCATAATCCGAAAATGATGCAATATTTCCGGGTTAAATACCGGAAATTGTGCATAAATTATATAATCAATGTAATAATGGTATAAAGGGGAATTGCAATGGGAAAATATTTTGGAACAGACGGCTTTCGCGGAGAGGCGAATGTGAATCTGACAGTGGAGCACGCTTATAAAGTAGGAAGATATTTAGGTTATTATTACGGCAGGAATCACGAAGACGGAAAAGCCAGTATTGTTATTGGAAAGGATACCAGGCGGTCTTCTTATATGTTTGAGTATTCTCTTGTAGCAGGTTTGACGGCCAGCGGCGCAGATGTGTACCTTATGCACGTCACGCCTACGCCAAGCGTATCGTACATTGTCAGATTAGATGATTTTGACTGCGGCATTATGATATCCGCCAGCCATAACCCGTATTACGATAACGGAATTAAAATTATTAACGGGCAGGGTTCCAAAGTGGAGGCGAAAGTAGAAGAAGAGATAGAGGCTTACATTGACGGAGAAATTCCGGAGATTCCCTTTGCAGAGCGGGAAAAGATTGGAAAGACTGTGGATTATGCGATGGGAAGGAACCGCTATATCGGTTATCTGATGACGCTGGCAACCCGTTCTTATAAGAATAAGCGGGTAGGACTGGACTGTGCCAATGGCGCTTCGTCCACTGTGGCCAAAGCTGTATTTGAAGCGTTAGGCGCCAGAACCTATGTGATTAACAACGAGCCGGACGGAACGAATATTAACAGGGATTGTGGTTCTACTCATATTGAGCAGTTACAGAAACTGGTTAAGGATAAGCAGTTGGATATCGGTTTTGCCTATGATGGGGATGCGGACCGGTGTCTGGCAGTAGACGAGCGGGGAGAGGTTATTGACGGGGATAAGATTTTATATGCCTGCGGCTGTTACCTCTCGGAAAAAGGCGAGCTGAACAACAATACGGTAGTGACAACGGTTATGTCCAATCTTGGACTATACAAAGCGCTGGATAAAAAGGGAATTGCCTATGAAAAGACGGCTGTAGGGGATAAATATGTATTTGAAAACATGATGGAAAACGGACATTCCTTAGGCGGTGAGCAGAGCGGACATATTATCTTCAGCAAGTATGCGACCACCGGAGATGGCGTTTTGACTTCCATTAAACTGATGGAAGTAATTCTGGAAAAAAAGGTTGAAGCGTCCGCATTGTTTCGAGAGTTAAAGATTTATCCCCAGATTCTGGTTAATGTAAAGGTAAAGAGCAAGCAGTCGGCAAGAGAGGACGAAGATGTCATCGCCGCAGTTAAAAAGGTGGAAAAGGCGCTTGGCGACGAAGGGCGCATTCTTCTCCGGGAAAGCGGGACAGAGCCGGTAATTCGTGTTATGGTGGAGGCGGCCACTGATGAATTGTGCAGACAATATGTAGATGAAGTAGTTGATGTCATTAAGAAAAAGGGACATTCTGTATAGGGGTGAAAGTATGAATACATGGGAAAAAAGGACGGCAAAATTAGGCGTGCTTGTAATGCTGCTGGCAGCAGGACTGTTGTTGGGACAAACTGTCTGTGCCAAAAAAAAGAGCGGATGGGATGGTCAGTATTTCTACGTAAAGGGAAAAAAGCAGATTTCCAAATGGGTTAAGGATAAGCATGGAACATATTATGTGGACAACAAAGGAAAGAGAGTAACCGGCTGGAAAAAAATCCGCGGCAAATATTATTATCTGAATGAAAAGGAAGGCGGCAAGATTCGTAACAGCAAAAAAAAGGCAGGAGTCCGGCTTTCCAAACTCAGCAACCGGGTTCTCACGATAGGCGTCGATATGTCGCAATGGCAGGGAAATGTGAACTGGAATAAGATTAAAAATTCGGGTGTGGAATTTGTTATGCTGCGGCTGGGTTATGGAAAAGGAAGGTATGGAAGTAAAAATTGTACAAAAGACGATAAATTCCAATCTTATGTAGAAGGGGCAAAGCGTGTGGGAATCCCTATTGGAATATATTTTTACTCTTACGCCAAAACGCCGCAGCAGGCGCTTGAAGAGGCGAACTATACCATTGAACAGTTAGATGGAATTGAGGTATCGTTTCCGGTAGCTTTTGACATAGAAGATCCGGCAATTTTAAAATCTACGGATACAGCCACAAGGACAGAGATGTGCAGGACATTTTTAGAGACTGTTGAAGCAGCCGGATATACGCCTATGCTGTACAGCAATCAGTCCTGGTATGACAATTATCTGGATGCTGAACAACTGGAGGAATACGAATTTTGGTATGCCAGATACACCTATGTAGAGCCCGACAGGGAGGAATATCCCTATGGTATGTGGCAGGCAACTTCTACCCAGAAACTAAGCGGAATTACGGATAATACTGTGGATTTGGATTTCCTGTATGAGGATTATTTTACTTCTGTTAAGCCCAGAAGCCAGGCGTTAAAATACGGATGGCACGAAGAGGATGGACGTTTATATTATTACGATAAAGGGAAAAAGCGTGATGACGGCTGGTTTACAATGGCGGCTTGCAGATACTACCTGTCAGAAGGCGCAGCGCTTACAGGATGGCAGGAATTGTCAGGCGGGCGGTACTATTTCAATAAACGGGGAGAATTGCAGACCGGTTTTGTTGAGGTAGATGGAAAAATTTATCTCTTTGACGACAACGGTGTTTTACAGACTGCAACGGACGAACCCGGCGTAACCATACGGGAAGATGGTTCATGTAAGATAAAAAGCGGCTGGTATCAAAAGAAAAACGGCAAATATATATACCGGACTTCTTCCGGAGACATTGCCCGGAGTACCTTTGTTACAGTGAAAGGAAAGACCTATTACAGCAACAGCGCGGGTTACAGAGTTACCGGGTTTAAGACCATTAAGGGGAAAAAATATTATTTTAAAGAGAATGGTCAGATGGTAAAAAATAAGACGATTAAGATTAAGGGAAAAAAGTACAGGTTTAATAAAAAAGGTTATCTGGTAAAGTAAACGGTGGGACAGTATGCAGAACAAAGTGAGAAAGAGAGATCAATTTAAAAGAGTTATTAATTTTTTTGAGAGCTTCATTTTGCTGGCAATGCACAGTTTTATATTCGGATATGTATGGTATACCGTATATGTCGAGCAGCTGGAACAGTTGGAAACGCCATTTTTCCGGCGTGGTAACTGGGCCGTAATCGGCATCTATGCATTGATACTGTTTTTGCTGACTCATCTTTACGGTGGATTCCGTATCGGGTATCTCCGGCTGATGGATGTGTTGTATTCCCAGATTCTCGCCTTGGTGTGCGCCAATGTCTTTGCCTATGTGCAGGTGGTGCTGATCAGTAGGAAGTATCTTTCTGCAACGCCGTTATTAGAGATGACGATTGTGCAGATTATTGCGATTCTGTTGTGGGTGTTGATCTGTAAGGGGATTTATGCCCTGCTTTACCCGCCTAGGCAGATGCTTTTGGTCTGCTATGACAGGGACCCGGACGATATGATTATGAAGATGAGTTCCAGACGGGACAAATATGAAATCTGTGATCTGGCGGACCTGACGGTGGAAGATTTGGACAGTGTATGCGATATGGTGGCAGATTATGAGGCGGTGCTGATTTATGATATACCGGCCTATGAGAGAAATATTATTCTGAAACGGTGCTTTACGGAATCTGTGCGCACCTACGTGACGCCCAAGATTTCTGATATTTTACTGCGGGGTTCCGATAATATTCATCTTTTCGACACGCCGCTTTATCTGTCAAGAAACAAAGGATTATCTGGTGAGGAAATTATTTTTAAGCGGCTGATGGATCTGGTTTTGTGTATTCCGGTATCCCTTATTCTACTGCCGCTGTTTTTAGTAATCGCGCTGCTGATTAAGCTGTATGACGGCGGGCCGGTGCTTTACAAGCAGCCCAGACTTACCATTGACGGTAAAATATTTAATATTTATAAATTTCGGAGTATGCGCATGGATTCAGAGAAGGAGGGCGTTCAGCTTGCAAAGAAGAACGACGACCGGATTACACCGGTGGGCAGGGTACTCCGCGCCATTCATTTCGATGAATTTCCACAGTTACTGAATATTATCAAGGGGGATATGTCTTTAGTGGGACCGAGACCGGAGCGGCCGGAGATTGCGGCGCAGTATAAGGAGATTATTCCGGAGTTTGATTTCCGATTAAAAGTAAAAGCCGGGCTTACCGGTTATGCCCAGGTATACGGCAAATATAATACGACGCCCTATGACAAATTAAAGCTGGATTTAACCTATATTGAGAATTATTCGATCTGGCTGGATATCAAGCTGCTTCTGCTGACCTTTAAGATATTATTCCAGAAGGAGAATACCGAGGGAATTGATATGACGCAGATTACAGCAGTAAAGAGGCGCAAGGAGTAATAAGCATGGGACAGGCATTGATAAAAATTATATTTTCCATGCTGGTAAGAATTTTTACTTTTCCCATACGGATTCTGCCGGTAAAGAGAAATCAAATATTATTTACCGGCCTTACGGGAGGAAGGGTTTATGATTATTCATGCAATCCAAGATATATATATGAGTATCTGCGGGAACAGTTTCCGGGGCAGTTTGCTTATGTGTGGGCTGTCAGTGATATAGACAAATATGTTTTTTTGAAGGAAGAAGGAGTGAGGCTGGTCAGACATTTTACTGTTTCTTCTTTTGCTGTGTTATTGACCTCCAAAGTTATTGTCACCAACGGTTCTTATGCGCCATGGTTTCCCTTCAGGAAAAAGCAGTATGTGATTAACACATGGCATGGTGGAGGCGCTTATAAACAGGTAGAAAACGGCAGGCCGGACACCAACTGGGCAACCAGAAAACGGGCGGAATTTTGCGCCAATAATATCGATTTGTTTCTGGCCAGCTGCCGGATGCAGGAAGAGAAAATGATTCGGGAGACTTATGGATATAAGGGAGAGGTGTTAAAGGCAGGGACGCCGAGAAATGACAAGCTGGTCCGGGGAGAGATCAAAGAGATGGCGGAAAAAGTGAGAAACCGTTATGCCATTCCGGAAAACGGGAGGATTGTCCTGTATGCCCCAACCTACAGAAAGTCCCGTCATCCGGTAAAGATGGACAGCGATTATCTCCTTCAGCAATTAGAGCAGATGGGGAGCCTGCCAGGGGGAAAGAACGATGAGGGAAAAGGAAAGCCGGAATGGTTTTTTTTCTGCCGTTATCACCGCTACCAGGACGAGGATGACGGAATCAGGGTAACCGGAGAGCATGTAATTGATGTGGCGGATTATCCGGATATGCAGGAACTTTTGTGTGCGGCGGATATGCTGATTACAGACTATTCCTCCTGCATATGGGATTATGGTTTTCTGGCGCGTCCCTGTTTTTTATATGTGCCGGACAAGGAGGAATATACGGCAAAGACCGGATTTTATACAGATTTGGGGCAATGGCCTTTTGATCAGGCAAAAAGCATGGAAACGCTGGCGGAGAATATCCGGAATTATGATGCGGAACTGGCAGTTGAACGAATTGCCGCTCATTTTGAAAAACTCGGAAGTTATGAGAAAGGAAATTGCTGCCGGGTAGTTGCCGGCAGAATAGTCGAAGTGACAGGTATAGGAGAAAAAAGAGATGAAGGAGAATACTGATCATATGTCTGAAGACATAAAGGTATCAATTATTATGCCGGTGCATAACGGTAAAGAACATTTAAGAGAAACATTGGACTGTATTGTTAAACAGACTTTCGCTGATTTTGAATTAATATGTGTAGATGATGAATCTACAGATAATTCAGTTCAGATTATTGAGGAATATCAAAAGCAGGATAAAAGAATCACACTCTATAAAAACAAAAAATCCAATGCGGGTGCGGCAAGAAATTTTGCGCTGGATAGAGCAAGCGGAAAATATCTTTTATTTTGGGATGCAGATGATTTATATGAGCCGGATGCAGTTAATCTCATGTATCAAAAAATGGAGGAAGATCAGGCTGATATCGGGGTTTGCAATGCGGATCATTATGATACGGAAAGCAAGGAATATATTCCTAAGTCCCAATATCTTAATAAAAAACAATTACCGGACAGTATTCCTTTTTCCAGCGAAAACAATGGCAGATATATTTTGAATTTTTCTGCGCAGGTAGCATGGAATAAAATGTTTTTACGGGAATTTGTTGTCGAGAATGAAATAAGGTTTCAGGAAATTCCGAGAATAAACGATCATTATTTTGTGTCAATCAGTCTGATTATGGCCCGGCGCATAACCGTTATTGATCATCTTCTGATACATTACCGGACCAACCAGAAAGAAAATCTCACAGGGACTTCATCTGATACGCCGCTTTGCAAATATGAGGTTCAGTGTGATATAAAAAATAAGCTGGAAGAGTTGAACATGTTTGAGCGGGAGGATATCCGTCAGTCTTTTATTAATAAGGCCGTCAGTACACTGATACATGGACTGAATATTCAGAACAGCGTTGAGGGATTTCATATCCTGTATAACAAATTGAAAGATGAAGGATTGGAAAAACTGGAACTGACAGGACATGCTCCGGAATACTTTTACAGTCAATCCAATTACAGAAATGTGCAAATGATAGAAACGCTGGATTATAACGAGTATTTGCTGCAAAGGTACAAAGATTTTCGTTATAATATTGAAAGTAAGAAGCTGATAATCGCAAAATATAAACAGGAAGTCACCGTATTGAAAAAAGAGATAAATGACATTAAAACGAGTAAATGGCACAGATTGGGAAAGAAAATTCTTCCGATGTATAACAAATTATTACGAAAGTAGAGTTGGTGAAAAATGAAATTAAACGAAGAGACAGAAGTGATAGTGGACAGGCTGGCTATCCGAAAAAATATAATGACAGTGAGTACATTGGCTAAAAATATTTCCGGCAGACCGGAGGATCTGGAGATTAAGTTTGCTATTAAATTCCAAAATGCCACCGAAACCCGGATTTTGCCACTGCCAATTACCGATAACAGTTTTGACGAGCATGGGAATTGTATTGCCTATGCGGTTATGGAATACGAGTTAGACGCCCTGTTTGAAAATATGGATCTGAATGAGTTTAAAGTGCTGGTGCAGGCGTATGACGGAAAGACATATGTCAATATCACTGTGGAAAATCAGGATTTTAATAAGGTGAAAGAGGAAAACGAATATGCCTGCCTGCTGGAGGATGGGCAGATTGTTATCCGCCGGAAAAAGCCTGTTAAGCTGTATAAGCGGAACTGGTTTATTTCCCTGCTTTGCAGCATTTACCGCATACTGGAGTTTGTGATCGGCACTCTGCTGATTCCGTTGTTCCTCTTAGACGGCGTGTATGTGGTAATTCTCGGTAAACACAGAAGATTTTTGGAGGAGACCTACGGGGGCAGCCAGTTAAAGCGCACGCTTCTGTTTGCAAAGTGGAGATGGTCTGCCTTTTGCCGGCTTACGATTAACATGGCGACGGTAAAAAGGATGATCTTAAATATAACCGCCTCTTTTCTGACATTGTTTTGTAAAAAAGACTGTATTTTATTTGCTTCTGTCAGAAGAAACGACCTGACCGGCAATATAGCTTATGTCAATGAGGTGTTGCAGAAAAAGGGAGCCAAAGTATTATTCTGGTTAGAACCGGGCAAGACCAAGTTCATGCCTTTTTCCAAAGTCTTTTCTTTGGCTTATAAGATTGCCAGAAGCCGGGTGGTGGCTGTAGATGACTTTACGCCGGTATTTAATGATATATGGGCTATGCGGCACTGTAAACAGATTCAGCTCTGGCATGCCTGCGGGGCGTTTAAGACCTTTGGATTTTCCAGAATAGGCAAGGAGGGCGGGCCGAATCAGACCAACCGCAATCACAGAAGTTATGATTATGCCATTGTCAGTTCAGCGGAAATCTGCCGGTTCTATGCAGAGGGGTTTGGTATTGATGAGAAGAATGTAAAAGCATTAGGCGTTCCCAGAACAGATGATTTCTTCCGGGAGGATTACAAGGTGGAAATCAGGAAAAAACTGTATGAGCAGTATCCCGTATTAAAGGGAAAAAAGGTGATACTCTTTGCCCCCACCTTTCGTGGAAATGGAGTGAATACGGCCAATTATCCTTTTCAAAGATTCGATTTAAAGCAGGTGCTTTCTGCGATAGATGATGAATACATGGTAATCATCAAACATCATCCATTTGTTACGGAAAAGCATCCGGTAGCGGAAGAGATAAAGGACAGGGTGTTAGATTTGTCTAAGGAATCGGAGATTAACGACCTGCTGTTTATTACAGACGTGCTGATTACGGATTATTCTTCCGTTATTTTTGAGGCGTCCCTTCTGGATATTCCCATGCTTTTTTATGCGTTTGACTTAGAGGAATACACAGTAAACCGGGATTTTTACTATCCGTTTAAAAATTTTGTTCCGGGGAAAATTGTCAGAAATATTAAACAGATTCAGGAGGCAATCCGGGATTCCGACTATGAGCAGCAGAAGGTGGAGACCTTCAAACACAGATTTTTCGATGCGCTGGATGGAAAATCATCAGAGCGGGTCGCCGATTTTATGCTGGAGCTTCTGAAATAAGGTGGCTTGTGAATTGGAATATTCTGTGATATAATGCAGACACTTATTGTAGGGGCGAATGAGGAGATAAAAGATGAAACGTTTCGTTGAGGATGTGAAAAAGTATTTTGACTATGAGGTAAGGTCGGCAAAATCCGTCTTGAAGACAGAGGTGGCCAATTCCTATTTGAATTGGATTTGGTGGATATTGGATCCCCTGCTTTCCATGATGGTGTATTATCTCGTTTTTGGCATTGTATTTAAGGCAAGGGAGCCGCATTTTATTCCCTTTTTGTTTGTGGGACAGACCATGTGGGGATTTTTCAGTAAAAACGTGACGCAGAGCGTGAAAATGATTAAACGGAATAAGAGTATTGTGGCTAAAGTATATATTCCCAAGTTTGTATTGCTTTTTTCGAATATGATGGTTAATGGCGTGAAAATGATGATTTCCTGGATTATTGTGCTGATTATGATGATGTTCTTTAAGGTGCATATTTCCGCATATGTAATCTGCTATATTCCCATTTTGATGATTCTGGTGCTGATTACATTTGCAGTATGTATCATTCTTATGCATTTTGGTGTGTTTTTGGAGGATTTGGGTAACGTGGTCAGTATTGTGATGCAGCTTATGTTTTATATGTCCGGTATCCTTTACAGTATTGAGGGCAGAATGGGAGACTATCCCTTTGCCGCAAAGCTGATGACTTATGGCAATCCTATGGCGCTGCTGATACGGGATATGCGGAATGTACTGTTATACGGTCAGGCGCCGGCTTGGAAGGCTTTAGGGATATGGACCCTGGTGGGGATTTTCTTTGCCTTTATCGGCGTGCGGACAATTTATAAAAATGAGAATAGTTATGTAAAGGTGATCTGATGGAAGAGAAGAAAAAGATATACGGAGACAATATTGCAATCGAAGTTAATGATTTATGGATTGGCTATAAGAATATTCAGGCTTATTCTATTAAGAAAAGTCTTTTGCGGCTGAAGAAAGTGCATGTTGAGGAATTTCAGGCAGTACGGGGCGTATCCTTTCAGGTCCCGGAGGGACAGATTTTAGGGATTATCGGGAAGAATGGAAGCGGTAAATCGACTATGCTGAAGGCGCTGGCGGGGATATTTTCGCCGGATAAGGGAAACATCGATTTACGGGGACATTCCGTTTCCCTGTTATCCATCGGCGTAGGATTTCAGAAGGAAGTTACCGGGCGGGAGAATATCCTTTTATCCGGTATGCTGCTGGGATTTTCTGAAGAAGAAGTGAGGGCTAAGATGCCGCAGATTATTGAGTTTGCGGATCTGGGTAAATTTATTGATATGCCGGTAAAGACATATTCCAGCGGTATGTATTCCAAGCTGGCCTTTTCCATTACCGCTATTTTGGAGACGGAAATCATGCTGATAGATGAAGTGTTAAGTGTGGGAGACGCCAAATTTAAGAAAAAGAGTTATCGGAAGATGAAAGAGCTGATTTCCGACAGGAATCGTACAGTGGTCATTGTATCCCACAGCGAGAAAACGTTAAGCGAGCTGTGCGACAAGGTTATGTGGATGCATGAGGGGGAGATTAAACGCATTGGCGATCCGGAGGAAGTTCTGGCGGAGTATGAGGAGTTTATGCAATAATGATTCGACATATCTGCAAATGGATAGTGTTTAAGGCGCTGTATCCGGCGTGTTATTTTCTGGGCAGACTAAGGCGGATTAAGCCGGATAAAATCATCTTTGTAGAAAATCATGCCGGGCAGTTATCAGATAATTTTTTGTTGTTACATGAGGCTCTGCTGCAAAAGGGGTATACTATTGATGTGCATTACCTTAAGGTTTCCTCTTCAGGCTGGGGTGCGACAGTGTTAAGATCACTGCGGCTGATCTGGAGCATGGGCAATGCGCGCTGTGTGTTTTTATGTGAATCCAACAGTCTGTTTGGCGCTTTTTCTCTCCGAAAGGGAACTAAGCTGGTTCAGCTCTGGCATGCCTGCGGAGCTTTTAAAAAGTGGGGATACAGCGCGGCAGATCAGAATTTTGGAGAGAGCAAAAAAGAATTGGATATGTTTTCCGGACATCGGAATTATGATTTGGTGCCTGTGAGCGGCGATGCTGTGTGCTGGGCATATGAGGAGGCTTTTGGCCTTCAGGGAAAAAAAGGCGTGGTGAAGGCGTTAGGCGTCAGCCGGACAGATGTGTATTTTGATGAGAACAGGCTTTGGCAGGCCAGAGAACATTTGGCTTCGTTGGATATTCCGGTAAATGGGCGCAGGATTATATTATATGCGCCAACTTTCCGCGGAGAGATTCGGACAGCAAAAGCGCCTGACGGTCTGAATTATACACAGTTTATTTCCCGGAAGGATGAATATGTGGTGCTGATTAAACAGCATCCTTTTGTAAAAGAAAGAACAATACTGCCGGAAAACTGCCGGGATTTTTGCTTTGAAATCCGGGATGCGCTTTCTATTGAAGAGCTGCTTATGGTATCGGATGTGCTGATTACCGATTATTCCTCGGTTATATTTGAGTATTCCCTTATGGAAAAGCCGATGCTGTTTTTCGCTTATGACCTGGATGCGTATTATGATGAGCGGGGTTTTTATTATCCTTACCGGGAGTTTGTTCCGGGGCCTGTGGTTGAGACAACCGAAGAGCTTATGGCGGAGTTGGGAAGGCTTGGAGAAGTTGACAGGAATAGAATAGAACGCTTCCACAGACAATATATGAATGGATGCGATGGACATGCCACAGAACGAATCGTTGAGTATGTATTAAACCGGAAATAATGCCGGTTGTTGATTTAGGAGGAAATGGAATGGAAGAAAGTAAAGTATATGGGGTAATTCTTGCCGGTGGAACAGGAACCCGTATGGGAAATGTAGAAAAGCCAAAGCAGTTTATGGATCTTGGCGGCAAGCCCATTATTGTCCATACGGTTGAAAAGTTTATGATGAACCATGAATTTTGCGGTATTCTGGTTCTGACGCCCAAGCAGTGGATTAAGCATACGGAAGATCTGCTTCGCAAATATGTGCCCAAGGATGACCGCCTGGAGGTAATTCAGGGCGGCGTTACAAGAAATGATACCATTATGAACGCCATTGCCCATATTGAGAAAAAAGGCGAACTGTCGGAGGATACCATCATTGTAACTCACGATTCTGTCAGGCCCTTTGTCACGCATCGGATTTTGGAAGAAAATATCCGCTATGCCAGGGAATATGGCGCCTGTGATACGGTAATTCCGGCAACGGACACGATCGTGGAAAGCCAGAATAAGCAGTTAATCAGCAATATACCGGACCGGTCTTTGATGTATCAGGGACAGACGCCCCAGTCCTTCAGGGCGAAGCATTTAAAGGAAATCTATGAGTCTTTAAGCGACGAGGAGAAAAAGATTTTGACCGACGCCTGCAAGATATTAGTGATTAAGGGAGAACAGGTACATCTGGTGGATGGAGAGGAATCCAACATAAAGATTACGTATCCTTATGATCTGCGGGTTGCGGAAGCCCTTTTAGGAGGAATGTAATATGTTAAATGCGGTATATCAGTTAAAGCGGCCCAGACAATTTGAACTCGTGTTTAAAGATATCAGTTTTGATGATGAGCATATTATCGTGCGCCCTACCCATTTGTCCATCTGTAATGCGGATCAGCGGTATTATCAGGGGAACCGCCCGGAGGAGGTCTTAAAGCAGAAACTGCCGATGGCCTTAATCCATGAGGCTATAGGCAGGGTGGTGTATGATCCGACTGACAGTTTTGCAGTGGGAGATTATGTTGTGATGATTCCCAATCTGCCTTCGGAGACGGACGAGGTAATTGCGGAGAATTATCTTCGAAGCTCTAAATTCCGGGCCAGTGGAACAGATGGTTTTTTACAGGAATATGTGGCAACAGCAGCCGATCGGTTGGTTAAGCTGCCAGAGGGAATCAATTTAACTGTTGCTGCATTTACCGAGATTGTCAGTGTCAGTTATCATGCCATAGACCGTTTTATGAAGACGGCCCACAGCAGGCGGAACGTTATCGGCGTCTGGGGAGACGGCAATCTCGGGTATATTACTTCCCTGCTGTTAAAGAGTCAGTATCCGGAGATAGAAGTGTATGTCATGGGATTGAACGAATCCAAACTTAATGACTTTACCTTTGCAGACGGTACTTATCTGGTCAATGAGATTCCGGCGGATTTCCATATGGATCATGCCTTTGAGTGTGTGGGCGGCAACGGCGCGCCGAGAGCCATTAATCAGATTATTGATTATATCAACCCGGAGGGGACGATTGGCATACTTGGGGTGACAGAGGATCTTGCGCCGATTAACACCAGAATGGTGCTGGAAAAGGGACTTCGCATTGTGGGCAGCAGCCGCAGCGGGAGAGAGGATTTTGTCAGGCTGGTTGAGTTATATAAGGACAGACCGGCGGTGGTGGATTATCTGGAGAATATTGTCGGGGAGCAGATTACCATACGGGAAATTCGGGATATCGCCAGGGCCTTTGAAAAGGATATACACAAATTAATCGGAAAGACCATTATGATATGGGAAAAATAAGGTGGAGATAAGCATGAAAATAGCAGTTGCAGGAACAGGATATGTAGGATTGTCAAATTCCATATTGCTCTCTCAGCATAATGAGGTGAAGGCAGTGGATATTCTGCCGGAAAAGGTGGAGATGATCAATAACCGGAAATCTCCGCTGGTGGATGCAGAGATTGAGGACTATCTGGCAAATAAGGAGTTAAACCTTACAGCTACTGTAGATGGAGAAAGCGCTTACCGGGATGCGGAATTTGTGATTATATCTACGCCTACTAATTATGATCCCAAGAAGAACTATTTTGACACATCTTCTGTGGAGAATGTGATAGAGACGGTTATGCGGGTGAATCCCGAAGCAATTATGGTGATTAAATCTACGGTACCGGTGGGTTATACTCTGTCTGTCAGGGAGAAATACCGCTGTGACAATATTATTTTCTCCCCCGAATTTCTGCGGGAAGGCCGGGCGTTATATGATAATCTGTATCCTTCAAGAATTATCGTGGGAGCGCCGCTTTCCGACGAGCGGCTTTCTAAGGCGGCTCATACCTTTGCCGGTCTTTTGGCGCAAGGGGCAATTAAGGAAAATATTGATATTCTCTATACCAATCCGACAGAGGCTGAGGCCGTTAAATTGTTTTCTAATACGTATCTGGCGCTTCGCGTGTCCTTTTTCAATGAGCTGGATACTTATGCGGAGGTAAGAGGACTTGATACAAAGCAGATTATTGAGGGCGTTGGCCTGGATCCGCGGATTGGTACCCATTACAATAATCCTTCCTTTGGCTATGGCGGCTACTGTCTGCCGAAGGACACGAAGCAACTGCTTGCTAATTATAATGATGTGCCCAATAATATTATCGGCGCTATTGTGGAAGCCAACAGCACAAGGAAAGACTTTATAGCGGAGCAGATTCTTAATCAGGCCGGCTTTCCGGAAAAGAAAAATGCAGTAGTGGGGATATATCGTCTTACCATGAAAGCCAATTCTGATAATTTCCGTCAGTCCTCTATTCAGGGAGTGATGAAGCGGATTAAGGCTAAGGGGGTAGAAGTGGTGATTTATGAGCCTACACTGAAAGAAGATACGTTCTTTAATAGCAGAGTCATTCGCTCATTAGAGGAATTTAAGCGCAAGAGCGATGTGATTGTGGCAAACCGGTTCGATTCGGAATTAGAGGAAGTAAGAGACAAGGTGTACACCAGAGATCTTTATCTGCGGGATTAGCGTAACAATGATGTTAATCAATTTTACATACATAAAAGCATGAATAGTATAAGGAATAAGGAATAAGGAGGTATGTTTAACAGTGAAGGGAATTATTTTAGCCGGCGGTTCAGGAACCCGTCTGTATCCGCTGACCATGGTTACATCCAAGCAGCTTCTGCCGATTTATGACAAGCCGATGATTTATTATCCCATGTCAGTGCTGATGAATGCGGGAATACGGGATATTTTGATTATCTCTACTCCCCAGGACACGCCCCGCTTTCAGGAGCTTTTAGGAGACGGTCATCAGTTTGGCGTAAAACTTTCCTATGAGGTGCAGCCAAGTCCGGACGGATTAGCCCAGGCATTTATTATCGGCGAACAGTTCATTGGCGACGATACGGTAGCCATGGTTTTAGGAGATAACATCTTTGCCGGACATGGCCTTAAGAAACGGTTAAAGGCTGCTGTGGAGAATGCCGAGACAGGTCTTGGCGCTACGGTATTTGGCTATTATGTTGATGATCCGGAACGGTTCGGTATTGTGGAATTTAACGCAGAGGGAAAGGCCGTTTCCATTGAGGAAAAACCGGCGCAGCCGAAGAGCAATTACTGCGTTACCGGCCTTTACTTCTATGATAATAAAGTGGTAGAATATGCGAAGAACTTAAAGCCCAGCGCCCGCGGGGAGTTGGAGATTACCGATTTGAACCGGATTTATCTGGAGAAGGGAACTTTGAATGTGGAGCTTTTGGGACAGGGCTTTACCTGGCTTGATACCGGAACCCACGAAAGTTTAGTGGAGGCCACCAACTTTGTGAAGACCATGGAAGACCACCAGCACAGGAAAATTGCCTGTCTGGAGGAGATTGCCTACTTAAATGGCTGGATTACCAAAGAAAGCGTTTTGGAGGTTTATGAGCTTCTCAAAAAGAACCAGTACGGACAGTATTTAAAAGACGTGTTAGACGGCAAATATCTGGATGTGCTTCACTAACATACATTAACCCGTCCATTGCACAGCAATACAGTGTATATGAGTTTTACGAATCAACAGAAAAAGGAGAATGATTATGACGATTATTGTTACCGGCGGAGCCGGATTCATTGGAAGCAACTTTATATTTCATATGCTGGGCAAATACCCGGATTACCGCATCATCTGCTTAGACTGCCTGACCTATGCGGGCAACCTGTCCACATTGGCGCCGGTGATGGATAAGCCGAACTTCCGCTTTGTCAAGGAGAGCATTACCGACCGGGAGGCTGTGTATAAGCTGTTTGAAGAGGAAAAGCCGGATATGGTCGTAAACTTTGCGGCGGAAAGCCATGTAGACCGTTCCATTGAAAACCCGGAGGTCTTTTTGGATACGAATATCAAGGGTACCGCAGTGTTGATGGACGCCTGCCGGAAGTATGGCATTACCCGTTATCATCAGGTGTCTACGGATGAAGTGTACGGCGATTTGCCGCTAGACCGGCCGGATTTGTTCTTTACCGAGGAGACGCCTATCCACACCAGCAGCCCCTACAGCTCCTCAAAGGCAGGCGCAGATTTACTGGTGCTGGCTTATCACAGAACCTACGGACTTCCTGTTACCATCAGCCGCTGTTCTAACAACTATGGCCCCTATCATTTTCCGGAGAAACTGATTCCCCTGATGATTGCCAACGCCTTAAATGACAAACCGCTTCCGGTATACGGCAAGGGAGAAAATGTGAGGGACTGGCTGTATGTGGAGGATCACTGCAAGGCCATTGACTTAATCATTCATAAAGGCCGGGTAGGCGAGGTCTATAATATCGGCGGACATAACGAGATGAAGAATATTGATATTGTCAAGATAATCTGTAAGGAGTTGGGGAAACCGGAAAGCCTGATTACCTATGTTACCGACAGAAAAGGCCATGATATGCGTTATGCCATTGATCCGACCAAGATTCACAACGAGTTAGGCTGGCTGCCGGAGACGAAGTTTGCAGACGGTATTAAGAAGACTATTCAGTGGTATCTGAATAATAAGGAGTGGTGGGAGACCATCATTTCCGGCGAGTACCAGAATTATTATGAGAAAATGTATGGAAATCGTTAGGAGAGAGGCGGCCTATGAAAGTATTAGTGACAGGCGTTAAAGGACAGCTTGGGTATGACGTGGTAAATGAACTGGCAAAGCGCGGACATGAGGCAGTTGGCGTTGATATTGAGGAGATGGATATTACGGATGCGGACTCTGTGAAACAGGTGCTTCATGCAGAAAAGCCGGAGGCAGTGATTCACTGCGCAGCTTGGACGGCTGTGGACGACGCAGAAGACGAGGATAAGCAGGCGAAGGTATTGTTGGTAAACGCCACAGGAACGGAAAATATCGCAAAGGTCTGCAAAGAACTGGACTGTAAGATGATGTATATCAGTACCGACTATGTGTTTAACGGCGAAGGCGATAACTTCTGGGAACCGGACGATATGAAACGGCAGCCGCTTAATGTGTACGGGCAGAGCAAATATGAGGGCGAGCTTGCCATAGAGCAAAACCTTACAAAATATTTTATTGTGCGGATTGCCTGGGTATTCGGCGTCAACGGCAAGAATTTTATTAAGACCATGCTGAATCTGGGAAAGAACCATGATAAGCTGACGGTGGTATGCGACCAGATTGGAAGCCCTACTTATACCTATGATCTGGCAAGGCTTTTGGTGGATATGATTGAGACGGATAAATACGGACGCTATCATGCCACCAACGAGGGCATCTGTTCCTGGTATGAGTTTGCCTGTGAGATTTTTAGGCAGGCGGCGGCCATGGGACATTTCGAGTATGACAGCGAACATTTAACGGTAGAGCCGGTTACGGCGGACCACTATCCATCCAAGGCAAAGCGGCCTTCTAACAGCCGGATGAACAAGGACAAGCTGACGGAGCAGGGCTTTGAGCGTCTGCCCGCATGGCAGGATGCAGTGAGCCGTTATCTGAAAGAGATCGACTTTTGACGGTGACAGGTAAAGGAGATTTGCAGGCATCTGAGAAGCAGGGATTGACAAGAGGCTAACAAAGAGAGTGTGAAAAAGGGAATAGAAAGAGGAGAGTAACATGGGACAGATTACAGTAACCAGATGCCCGATTGAGGGGCTTTATCTTATTGAACCGGCAGTCCATGGAGACGCCAGAGGTTATTTTATGGAGACGTATAACCAGCGGGATATGGAAGAGGCCGGACTTAATATGCAGTTTGTGCAGGATAACCAGTCCTGCTCTACGAAGGGCGTACTTAGAGGGCTTCATTTCCAGAAGGAATTTCCCCAGGGGAAACTGGTCCGCGTGATTAAGGGAACGGTGTTCGATGTGGCCGTCGATTTGCGTGAGGGCAGTAAGACCTACGGTCAGTGGTACGGCGTGGAACTTTCCGAGGAGAACAAGAAGCAGTTCTATATATCCGAGGGGTTTGCCCATGGTTTTCTGGTGCTCAGCGACGTGGCGGAATTTTGTTATAAGTGTACGGATTTCTATCATCCGGGAGATGAGGGCGGCCTCGCGTGGAATGACCCGGAGATTGGGATTAAGTGGCCGGGACTTACCGGGGAATATTCGGGCAGTGCATCTGCAAAAGGATATCAGCTACAGGATGGAACGCCGCTTAACTTAAGCGATAAGGACCAGCTCTGGTCCGGGTTAAAGGATACGTTTCACTTTTAAAAAATGGATATCTTATGATAAAATAAGGCTGCCGGATATATGAACCGCTCCCCGTCAGCCTTTTTTATCATTATTTCTTCTTTTTGGTCTATTTTGGAATGGTATAAGTACGGTAATACTTGTTCTTGTACTTGTCTTTTCCGTAAAACTTTACCGTTTTCCCGGCTTTGATTTTCTTTTTCAGATTAATGGTGGCTTTTTTCTTTTTTGCCTTAAATTTGTAGGTCTTACCCATTGTCTTTACCGTACCGGATTTAATCATGCCACAGTTAAATGACAGTTTCTTTGTGCCGATATCATCCTTGGTCACAACAAAGGCATGAGTGCCGTTGTTCTTGTTACAACCTTCAATGGAAAGTGTTCTGGTAGAATTATAATAAAAAGTATTTTTCTTCAGTGTAATACCGCTGCACTGTTTAATTATAGCGCCATAGGAGTAGCGTTTAAAGGTATTATTGGTAACGCTGGAGTTCTTAGCGCCCAGAAGAAATAATCCGAGAACGCATTTTCCCTGGTTGGCGGCTGAACTGCGCTTTATTGTGTTGTTGCGGATAGTTAAGTTGGAGACTTCATAGCCTTTCAGCGTATGATGCACGCCAATGCCCCGGGGATAATCAATAATCGTATTTTTCTCAATGACAATATTTTTGCAGGTGGTCTTGTCCAGTATGAACCCGGGCGTCCAGATGCCGCTTCCATCCTTGTAGCATACATCTAACTGAATGGCCTCTGCGGTAAATTTATCAGGTCTATAGCGAAATCCGGTTATTGTGCAATTCCGTATTGCACTGTCTTTTACGCCGGCATATTCGATGGCATGGGAACCGTAACAGTTTTTGATTGTTGCATTTTGAATCGTAATATTACGGGCGTGACCGATATAAATGAGGTCGCCGACTGCATCCGCTTCCTCTAAATCACCGCCGTCCCAGGTGCCGCCGGTAATGGTGATATCATGGGACAGATCATAGCCTCCGACGGAGTTTGCGTAATATTCCCAGTCTGTATTTAGAAGCAGAGCGCCGTCATATTCAGCAGTCATCCTGTAAATCACTGCATTTGGACTTAATTGCAGTGTAGTATTGGAATGAATGAACAGGGTGTCGTCTAAGTAATAGGTCCCGTCGGGGATATTGATCACAGTCATGTCGGTCTCTGTTGCCATGTCCAGAAGGGCCTGAATTGCGTCAACGTCTGAAACGGTGTCATATCCGTTAGCGCCGTAATTTGTGACATCATAGATGCGGGTCTCCGCATGAATTATATTGCCGGGCAGCAAAAGGAATATGAAGACCAGTGAAATATATAATATAGGTCTTATCGTAATTGTGTTAAATGGTTTCATAAATTGTTTGTCTCCTTTCAATGCATATAAAGTTTAATCTGAATTTTGAACATATAATTTGAAAATCATGTGTAATTCAAGAATTATCATAGCATAAACGGGAAAAAATGTAAATTAATAGATGAGCCAGGCAGCAGATGGCACTTGTTTTTGCCCTGATTTAAGGATATAATATGGTGCGGAAATATTTTTAGGAATAAATAAAAGGCGAAATAATGAATGAAATAATGGTTTCGGTAATCATGCCGGCATACAACTGTGACAAATATATCGGTGACGCCATAGCGTCTGTACTGATTCAGTCGGTTCCGCTGGAACTTATTGTTATAGACGATAATTCCGGCGATGGTACGGCTGACCGGATTAAATCTTTTTTACAGGATGAACGGGTTATCTATGTACGTAACCAGCGTAATCTGGGCGTGGCAGAAAGCAGGAATAAGGGAATTGAGATGGCCAGAGGCAAGTATATTGCTTTTTTGGATGCGGATGATTACTGGACGGAGGATAAGCTCCTCAAACAGACTGCACTGATGGAGGAGCAACAGGCAGTGCTGTCATCTACCGGACGGGAATTGATGGATAAGGAAGGCAATTTATCCGGTAAAATAATTGGAATCAAAGAAAGGATCAGTTATAAAGAACTGCTTAAAGGCAATGTACTGAATACCTCAGGCGTTATGGTGCTGACCCAGGTAGCTAAGAGATATCCGATGGAGCAGGAGCAGCTTCATGAGGATTATATCATGTGGCTCTCGATTTTAAAAGATTATGATGCGGCTTATGGCATTGACGAGCCTTTGCTGAAATACCGGGTAATGAAAGGCAGCAAATCTGCCAATAAGCTGAAATCCGCAATGATGACTTTCGGCGTATACCGCCACATGGGACTGAATATCGTGCAGTCCGTTTATTATTTTTGTTTCTACGCAGTGAGGGGATTTTTAAAATATTTTTAAGAAAATATTATGGATTTATCTGGAAACTTATATTGTAAAACAGGTGTTTAAGTGATATAATCTTGATGACTTTGTAATTTTGGTACAGAGAACAAGGAGGACAGAATATGTGTGGCATTGTCGGATATATTGGCAAGGAGCAGGCAGCTCCGATTTTGCTTGATGGGTTGGCAAAGCTGGAATACAGAGGATACGATTCGGCGGGATTAGCTGTTTTTGACGGGAAAGATATTGAAGTGGTCAAAGCAAAGGGAAGATTACAGGCTTTGCGGGATTTGACAGGTGATGGAAAGGCAGTGTCCGGAACTCTTGGAATAGGGCATACCAGGTGGGCTACGCATGGGGAACCTTCCGTCTCTAACGCGCATCCGCATTTTAACCAGAAGAAGACAATTGCTGTAGTACACAACGGAATCATAGAGAATTACCAGATGTTGAAAGAGAAACTGGTCGCTAAGGGATACGCCTTTATCTCTGATACGGATACAGAGGTAGTAGCGCATTTGCTGGACTATTATTATGATGGCAATCCGCTGCATGCGGTAGAGAAGGTTATGCATCGTGTGCAGGGCTCCTACGCATTGGGGATTTTATTTAAGGAATATCCGGATCGGATGTATGCAGTGCGCAAGGATTCTCCACTGATTGTAGGCGCTTCGGCGGAGGGGAACTTTATTGCTTCAGATGTGCCGGCAATCCTCAAATATACAAGAGAGGTATATTTTATAGAGAATCGTGAGATCTGTGAATTGTCAGAGGACGGAATTGCTTTTTATAATGAAGATATGGAAGCAATTACCAAGGAGACAAGGACGATTGAATGGGATGTAGAAGCGGCGGAAAAAGGCGGCTATGAGCATTTTATGCTGAAGGAGATTTATGAACAGCCTAAGGCGGTGCTTGATACCATTAGTCCAAGAATCCAGGGAGACAGAATTGTTTTAGATGAGATTAATATGACCAGAGAAGAGATTGAGCAGCTTCGGCGGATTTATATTATCGGCTGCGGATCTGCATATCATGTAGGCGTTACGGGTAAATATGTTATTGAGAACTTAACCAGGATTCCGGTGGAGGTAGATTTAGCGTCGGAGTTTCGCTATCGCAATCCCATTCTTGAGGAAAATTCCATGGTCATGATTATCAGCCAGTCAGGGGAGACGGCAGATTCCCTGGCCGCGTTGCGGAAGGCACAGGAGATGGGCGTCAAAGTATTAGGCGTGGTCAACGTAGTGGGTTCCACTATTGCAAGAGAAGCAGATAATGTGTTATATACGTGGGCGGGGCCGGAGATTTCGGTTGCTACGACTAAAGCGTACAGCACCCAGTTAGCGGCGATTTATCTGCTGGCGATAATGTTCGGGGATATCCGGGGAACGATTTCCGGTGAAGAATATGCTCAGCTGTTGCAGGAACTTGAAAGTTTGCCGGATAAGATACAGGAGATTTTGGGAGATAAGGAGCGGATTCAGTGGTTTGCCAGCAAATATGCTTCTTCTCAGGATGTATTTTTCCTGGGAAGGGGAGTCGATTATGCCACTTCGCTGGAAGGTTCGCTGAAGCTGAAAGAGATTTCCTATATTCATTCCGAGGCCTATGCGGCTGGCGAATTAAAGCATGGAACGATTTCCCTGATTGAGGATGGAGTGCTGACTGTGGCAGTTGTGACACAGCCGGATTTATATGAGAAGATGATCAGCAATATTGTTGAGGTGCGGACGCGAGGCGGTTATATCTTCACCTTGACCAACAAGGGGAATTGCGTTATGGAAGACACTTCAGATTTTGTTGTGTATATCCCGAAGACGCATCCATGCCTGACGCCGTCTCTGGCAGTAATTCCGCTGCAATTGTTTGGTTACTACGTTTCTGTTGCAAAAGGTTTGGATGTAGATAAGCCGAGAAACCTTGCAAAGTCAGTTACAGTAGAGTAAATATGAAAACTAGGAGGATTTGATTTCATGAGTAAATCACGCAGGAAGAAGAGTACGAATAAGCGACTGGGGCTGATTTTGTTTTTAGAGATAATTATATTTGCCGGTCTGGTCGGCGGATATATATGGTATTATGTTAACCATGCTTTGGATTTAATTGTTGCCGACGAGACGCCAAAGGAAGAGATAGATGTCAGTGATGCAGTTACCGATACAATGGAAGAGAAATATAAGACGATTGTTCTGTTTGGTTTGGATACCCGGGATAAGGTAGACATGACCAAGGAAGGAATGGCGCATAGTGATGCGGTCATTATTGCCAGTATTAACAATGATACCCATGAGGTTAAGCTGGTTTCCGTATACAGGGATTGTTTCTTGGAGATAACCAAGGCAGATTCCTCTCCCTCCACACAGAAATTTACCCACGCCTATTTCCTTGGGGGACCGATTTGCGCAGTGGAGACGCTGAATAAGAATCTGGATTTGAATATTACGGACTATGTCTCTGTGGATTTTAAGGCGCTTGCCAACGCCATTGACGCATTAGGCGGCGTTACCATTGATGTAAAGAGTAGTGAACTTAATAATCTGAATAAGAATCTACAGGAGCAGGTGGCGGTAACGGGTATTTCTTCCGACGGCGTGTGGTCTGCGGGAGAACAGACCCTGAATGGAACCCAGGCGACTGCTTATGCCAGAATCCGGAAAGTGGGTAACGGGGACTTTGAGAGAACCCAGCGGCAGAGGGCGGTAATTTCCGCCATGGTGGAAAAGGCTAAAAAGTCGGATCTTGGAACAATTACAGAGTTGATTAATACCATTTTTCCACAGATTGCTACCAATATGACAAAATCCCAGATCATAGATCTGGCCAAAGACGTCTTTGATTATGAGTTGGGTGATAATATTGGATTTCCGCTGGCTAATGAGACGCCAACGCTGGGCGCAAAGGGAAGTGTTGTGGTTCCCTGTAATTTGGTCAGCAATGTGAAGCATCTGCATGAGTTTTTGTATCCGGAGGATACCGGCTATACGCCGTCTGACGAGGTTCAGCGCATTAGTGCGGATATTACGTCGGAGACCGGTTACGGGGATGAATTTACTGAGGATAAATCAACAGAAGAGCCGACGCAGACCAATACGCCGAGTGATTAGGAGAGGGAATCATGATGAGGATGAAAAAGATTGCGCTATTAATGTTGGGGCTTTTGCTGTTCTTTGGCAAACTGCCGGTTCAGGCAGCAACGGCAGTGGAACAGAATGGGGCGCTTAAGGTAGAAGGTACCAAGCTGGTAAGCAGTAAGACCGGGAAACCGGTTCAGCTTCGGGGCGTCAGCACCCATGGGATTAACTGGGATGTAGGTTATCCCTATGTTTCAAAGGCAGCTTTTAAAACCCTGCGGGATAAATATTCCGTTAATGCAGTGCGGCTGGCTATGTACACAGTGGAGTATTATGGATATTGTGATAAAGGAAGCGCCGGTGAGAAGCAGAGCCAGGTTCAGACAGTGTTGAAGCAGCGCATTGACACCGGCGTTCAGGCGGCTAAAGATCTCGGTATGTATGTGATTATTGACTGGCATATATTAAGTGATCAGACACCGTTGAAATATCAGGAAGAGGCCAAGACATTTTTTCAGGAGATTTCTGCAAAATATGCATCCTATGATAATGTGATGTATGAGATTTGTAACGAACCCAATGGCAGTACCAGTTGGGAGGAGATTAAAAAATATGCCAATACAGTAATACCTGTAATTCGTGCAAATGATGGGGATGCGGTAATTATTGTGGGAACGCCGACATGGTCTCAGGATGTGGATGTGGCATCAAAGTCTCCCCTGACTTATGATAACATTATGTATACCCTGCATTTTTATGCCGCTACCCATAAGGACGCCTATCGGGATAAGCTGCGAACGGCTTTGGACAACGGGCTTCCGGTTATGGTAACAGAGTACGGCGTATCGGAAGCCAGCGGCGCGGGCGCGATTAATACAACAGAGGCAAAGAAATGGCTGGATTTGCTGGACCAGAATAATATCGGTTATTTTGCCTGGAGCCTAAGCAATAAGGCCGAGAGCGCCTCTTTGTTGAAAGCAGGAACCCAAAAAACAAGCGGTTGGAAGGCTGCGGATTTGTCCAAGGCAGGAAAATGGGTATTCAACCAGTATAATGCCAGAAGCGGCAAGCCCGTCAAACCGGATAAAGTCAAATCGCTTAAGGTTAAAAACCTGAGCGGAAGGAAACTCAAGATTACATTTAAAAAGGCCGACAACGCTACCGGTTATCAGATTTGTTATGCAACCAACAACAAATTTAAAAAATCGGTAGTCAAAAAGACAAAGAAAACTTCTTATACACTGAAGAAATTAAAAAAAGGCAAGACATATTATGTAAAAGTCCGGGCATACCATACGAAAAATGGAAGGAACAGTTATGGCGCCTATAGTGCCGTATGTCGCGTTAAGGTGAAAAAGTAATCAAAGCAGTTAAGAATGGAGAGTGTGTGATGAACAGGAGACGTCTATTCAAAGTAGTGGCAAGTTGTATGATTGTGTTATGCGGGGTCCTATCCATGGGAAGACAGCCGGTAATGGCGACGGTTATCGATGCGCAGCCGGATAACAGCCAGCCGGATACTAATTCGCCGTCAGCCAGCGAGACGGATTTCCCTGACGGCTGGACAGATAAACATACCAGTTATTATGTATCCGGGAAAAAGCTGACCGGTATTCAAAGTATTGAAGGTAAGCTGTATTATTTTGATGAGCAGGGTTATCTTTATAAAAAGCATGGAAAGACTACCTTAGCAGGCAAGACTTATTATTTTGATAATGCGGATTATTCCCTGAAGACCGGAGCGGTTAAGATAAATAAAGCATATTATTATTTTCGAAAGACCACCGGTGAAATGTATAAAGGTACAGGGATTGAAAAGGTTGATGGACAATATTACCAGTTCACCGCAAACGGCAAATTGAAGTCCGGCTGGTACCGGGACGCTAAGAATAAACGGTACTATTTTGACGAGACAAGTTTTGCGGCAAAGACGGGCTGGAATTATGTTGGAAAGTACAAATACTATTTCAACCAGAATGGACAGCTTTCTCAGGATGTGCGGAAAAAGCTGACAAAGAAACAGAAAAAATCTTATTTTATTAAGGTGAACAGAACGGCCAGCTGTGTTACGGTATATGCCAAGGATGGGAAAAAGGGATATACAATTCCGGTTATTGCCTTTGTCTGTTCGGCGGGCAAGGGAACGCCTACCGGTAAGTTTAAAATACGGGACAAGCTGCGCTGGCATGAATTAATGGGTCCCTGCTGGGGACAGTGGTGTGAGCATTTGACAGATGACATCCTGTTTCATTCCGTATACTACAATGCAAAGAATGATAACCGTTCTCTGGATGTAAGCGCATATAACAAATTGGGAACGATGGCTTCCCATGGCTGCGTCCGGTTAAGGGCAGGGGATGCAAAGTGGATTTATGATAATTGTAAGGTGGGTACACAGGTTGAAATCTATAACGATAAGAAAAATCCGGGCCCCTTTGATAAACCTAAGGCAAAAAAATTAAGCAAGTCACAGAAATGGGATCCGACAGATCCGACAATTAAAAAGAAATAGATATATAAGAGGAAATCTCCGTTTGTTTTATAGGCGGAGATTTTTTTTTGCAGGATTTTGTACATAAAGGTTGATGCAGGGAATGTCTGAAAAAGAATATCTAAAAAATTTCCGTTTATCCTTTTGAAAAGTCTGACAATTAATGAAATAAAATATATAAGTCTGAATATTTGAAAATAATTCGCATTTATTCTATTTACAAAATCCGGATTATCCTGTATTATAACTTGAGTGTAAATATCTGATGTAGAATTTATAATGTATAAGTTATAATCAAACGATAAGTTTCTGATAATCAGATTCGGATTATCGGTTCTGCCGATATTTGCAGGCCATCGCAATGATTGAATCAAGAATATAGGTGAGAAAGGAAGAGGGCAATGGAAGGACATTTTGACGAGGCATCGAAGAGGGAAATCGGGCTTTACCATTCCGAATTCGAGCATGACAACTGTGGCATTGGCGCTGTTGTGAATATCAAGGGGCGGAAAAGCCATGAGACGGTAACCAATGCGCTACAGATTGTGGAACAACTAGAACACAGAGCCGGCAAAGACGCCGAGGGAAAGACCGGAGACGGCGTGGGAATTTTGTTGCAGATATCCCACAAGTTTTTCAGCAAAGCGGTCGGCTCCCTTGGCGTTTCTTTGGGCGGTGAGAGAGATTACGGCATCGGCATGTTTTTCTTTCCCCAGGATGAGTTAAAGAGAAACCAGGCTAAGAAGATGTTTGAGGTTATTGTGGAGAAGGAGGGCATGGAATTTATATGCTGGCGCGAGGTTCCCACAAAGCCGGAAATTCTTGGCAAGAAGGCAGTGGATGTGATGCCATATATCATGCAGGCCTTTGTCAGACGGCCGGAGGAAGTGAATAAGGGGCTTGATTTTGACCGGAAGTTATATATTGTAAGACGGGTATTTGAACAGTCCAATGATGATTCCTATGTGGTATCGCTGTCTTCCCGTACCATTGTGTATAAGGGTATGTTTTTAGTGCATGAGCTGCGGGTGTTCTTTGAGGACCTTCATGATGAGGATTATGAGTCGGCCATTGCCCTGGTACACTCCCGCTTTTCCACCAATACGACGCCGAGCTGGCTTCGTGCCCACCCCTACCGTTATCTGGTACATAACGGCGAGATTAACACAATCCGGGGCAATGCGGATAAGATGCATGCAAGGGAGGAATCCATGGAGTCCGACCACTTTAAGGGGGAGATGCACAAGCTGACTCCTGTGGTTGACCCGGAGGGCTCTGACTCTGCAAGGCTTGACAATACGCTGGAATTTTTGATGATGAGCGGCATGCCGCTGCCACTGGCTGTTATGATTACCATTCCGGAGCCATGGGAGAATAACCGGTATATGTCCCAGAAAAAGAAGGATTTCTATCAGTATTATGCGACCATGATGGAGCCATGGGACGGCCCGGCTTCTATTCTCTTTACGGATGGGGATATCATGGGCGCGGTTCTTGATAGAAACGGCCTTCGTCCTTCACGTTACATGATTACGGATGATGATAACCTGATTCTGTCCTCTGAGGTGGGCGTGTTGGATATTGATCCGGCCCATGTAGTCATTAAGGAGCGGCTGCATCCGGGTAAGATGCTTTTAGTGGATACGGTGGCAGGCAAATTGATTTCCGATGAAGAATTAAAGGAGCAGTACGCGGGAGCCCAGCCTTATGGTGAATGGCTGGATTCCAATCTGGTGTACTTAAAGGATTTGAAGATTCCCAACCAGAAGGTGGAAGAACACACGAAGGAAGAGCGGCAGAAGTTACAGCGCGCCTTTGGTTATACCTATGAGGACTTAAATACCATTCTGCCCATGGCGCAGAACGGCACCGAGGCAATTCAGGCTATGGGAATTGATTCTCCGCTGGCCGTATTGTCCGATAAGAAGCAGCCGTTGTTTAATTATTTTAAGCAGCTGTTTGCACAGGTAACCAATCCGCCCATTGATGCGATCCGCGAGGAGGTTGTGACCAGTACCTCCGTATATCTTGGCGCAGACGCCAATATACTGGAAGAAAAGCCGGAAAATTGCAGAGTGCTTAAGATTTTTGACCCGATTTTAACGAATCTGGACCTGTTAAAAATCCGCAATATGAAGATGGAGGGCTTAAAGGTAGGAGAGGTGCCCATTACCTATTATAAGAACACTTCCCTGGAAAAAGCCATTGACCGTTTGTTTGTAGAAGCGGACCGGCTTTACCGGGATGGGGTGAATATCCTGATTATGACAGACCGGGGCGTAGATGAAAACCACGTGGCAATCCCTTCCCTGCTGGCGGTTTCCGCGATGTCCCAGCATCTGGTACGGACCAAGAAGAAGACATCCATGTCCCTGATTTTAGAGAGCGCGGAACCAAGAAACGTCCATCATTTTGCTACGCTGCTGGGCTATGGCGCTTCCGCCGTTAATCCGTATCTGGCGCAGGAATCCATACGGGAGCTGATTGAGACGAACCGGCTGGATAAGGACTATTATGCTGCGGTAAATGATTATAATTCTGCCATTATCCATGGCATTGTGAAGATTGCCTCTAAGATGGGCATTTCCACAATCCAGTCTTACCAGAGCTCGCAGATTTTTGAGGCTATCGGCATCAATAAGGCAGTGGTGGACCGGTATTTTACCAATACGGTAAGCCGGGTGGAGGGCATTGATATCAAGGATATTGAGAAGCAGGTTGACGATTTGCATACTGCGGCCTTTGACCCGTTAGGACTTGACATGAATTTATCCTTAGAGTCCAGCGGCAGCCACAAGTATAGAAGCGGCAAGGAGGAACACCTCTATAATCCCCAGACCATTCATCTGTTACAGCAGTCAACCCGGGTGGGGGATTACAATATGTTCAAACAGTACTCCAAGCTGCTCAATGAGGAAATGGATGCGGTAAATCTGAGGGGACTTATGGAGTTTAACTATCCGGAAAAAGGCGTTCCGATTGAAGAGGTGGAACCGGCAGACTCCATTGTGAAGCGGTTTAAGACCGGCGCAATGTCGTATGGTTCTATTTCCAAGGAGGCCCACGAGACATTGGCTATTGCCATGAATATGTTGGGCGGTAAGTCCAATTCCGGCGAAGGCGGGGAGGACTTAGAGCGGCTGACTGTCGGCGCAGATGGAAAGAACCGCTGCTCCGCCATTAAGCAGGTAGCCTCCGGACGGTTTGGCGTTACCTCCAAATACCTGACCAGCGCAAAGGAAATACAGATTAAGATGGCGCAGGGCGCTAAGCCGGGCGAGGGCGGTCATCTGCCGGGCGGAAAGGTATATCCATGGATTGCCAAGACCAGACATTCCACGCCGGGCGTAGGCTTAATTTCGCCACCGCCGCACCATGATATCTATTCGATTGAGGACTTAGCCCAGTTAATATATGACTGTAAAAATGCCAATACCGACGCCAGAATTTCCGTAAAGCTGGTGTCCGAGGCCGGCGTGGGAACGGTTGCAGCTGGCGTGGCAAAAGCGGGCGCACAGGTCATTTTGGTGTCCGGCTATGACGGAGGAACCGGCGCGGCTCCGGGAACGTCCATCTACAATGCGGGACTTCCATGGGAGTTAGGCCTTGCGGAGACGCACCAAACCTTAATTATGAACGATCTTCGTAACAAGGTAATCTTAGAGACAGACGGTAAGCTGATGACCGGCCGGGATGTGGCAATCGCCGCCATGTTAGGGGCGGAGGAATTCGGCTTTGCAACAGCGCCTCTTGTTACCATGGGCTGCGTTATGATGCGCGTATGTAATTTAGATACCTGTCCTGTGGGCGTGGCTACCCAGAATCCGGAGCTTCGGAAACGGTTTAAGGGTAAGCCTGAATATGTGGTGAACTTCATGATTTTCATTGCCGAGGAGCTTCGGGAATATATGGCGAAATTAGGCGTCCGGACAGTGGATGAGTTGGTGGGCCGGACCGACCTGCTAAAGGCGGGACCGGAGGCGGCTAAGCGGAAGGTGGATTTATCTGCAATTTTGAACAATCCCTTTGCCGACAGTCCGCAGAATCAGATTGCGTATCATAAGAAGAATGTCTTTGATTTTGAACTGCCGGGGACGGTGGATGAGAAGATATTGATGAAGACCTTTAAGGACGCCCTCAACAAAAAGCAGAAGAAGAGCGTGGAGATTGACGTAAAGAACACAGACCGTTCTGTGGGCACGATTTTTGGTTCCGAGATCACGAAAAAGTATTATAACACATTGGATGAGGACACCTTTACAGTGAAGTGTAACGGTTCCGGCGGACAGAGTTTCGGTGCCTTTATCCCTAAGGGACTGACACTTGAATTAGTGGGCGACAGTAACGACTACTTCGGCAAGGGGCTATCCGGCGGTAAGCTGATTGTGTATCCGCCAAGGACGGTTCAGTATAAGCATGAGGATAACATTATTATCGGCAATGTGGCCCTCTATGGGGCAACCTCCGGAGCGGCTTACATTAACGGCGTGGCAGGAGAGCGTTTTGCGGTCCGCAATTCCGGTGCAACGGCTGTCTGCGAGGGTGTGGGTGACCATGGCTGCGAATATATGACCGGAGGACGGGTTGTGGTATTAGGCGACACCGGAAAGAACTTTGCTGCCGGCATGAGCGGCGGTATCGCCTATGTGCTGGATTTAAAAAGCGACCTGTACATGAAGCTGAATAAGGAAATGGTGGCGATTGAGCAGGTGACGGATAAGTATGATGTGTTAGAGCTTAAGACCATGATTAAGGACCATGTGGCGTACACCAATTCCGAGATTGGCAAGAAGATCCTGGATAACTTTGGGGAGTATCTGCCTAAGTTTAAGAAGATTATCCCCCATGATTATAAGAAGATGATGAATATGATCGTGCAGATGGAGGAGAAGGGACTTAGCTCCGACCAGGCACAGATTGAAGCATTTTATGCGGTGAAGCATTAGGAAAGGAGGAACGAGAATATGGGAAAGAAGACAGGATTTTTAGAGTATGACAGAGAGAACAGCGTAGAGATTACCCCGAAAGAGCGGATTCAGAATTTTAACGAGTTCCATGTTCCCCTTTCCAGGGAGAAACAGCAGATTCAGGCTGCCAGATGTATGGAGTGCGGCGTTCCTTTCTGCCAGTCCGGCATGATGATTGGCGGCATGGCTTCCGGCTGTCCGCTTAACAACCTGATTCCGGAGTGGAACGACCTTTTGTACCATGGCAACTGGGAGGAAGCCTATGAGCGGCTTTCCAAGACAAATAATTTTCCGGAATTTACGTCAAGGGTATGCCCCTCCCCCTGCGAGGCGGCGTGTACCTGTAACTTAAACGGGGATCCGATCTCCATCAAGGAAAATGAGCGCAGCATCATCGAGACGGCTTACAAGAATGGCTATGTGGTGCCAAAGGCGCCGAGAGTCCGCACCGGCAAGCGGATTGCGGTAATCGGTTCCGGTCCGTCCGGCTTAGCGGCGGCGGACCAGCTTAACAAGCGGGGACATTCCGTTACCGTATATGAGAGGAGCGACCGCGTCGGCGGCCTGCTGATGTACGGGATTCCCAATATGAAGCTGGAAAAGCAGATTATTGAGCGGAAGATTGAAATGATGAAGGCAGAGGGAGTGGAGTTTGTCACCGGCGCCAATGTGGGAGCCACGAAGTCGGCTATGCACCCCATGGTGGCAAAGGAGGACGTGATGGAAGATTACCTTACGAATCCTTCTGAAAAGGCGGTAAAGGCAGATACCCTCTTAAAGGAGTATGACAGCGTTGTCCTTGCCTGCGGCGCCTCTAATCCGAGAGATATCAAGGCGAAGGGCAGGGATGCAAAGGGAATCTATTTTGCAGTGGATTTCTTAAAGACGACGACAAAGAGCCTGTTAAATTCCGGCTTTGCCGATAACAGATACATCAGCGCAAAGGGAAAAAATGTGCTGGTAATCGGCGGCGGCGATACGGGCAATGACTGTGTGGGCACCTCCATCCGGGAGGGGGCTAAGCGCGTCGTGCAGCTTGAGATGATGCCAAAACCCCCGGCAGAGCGGGCGGAGAACAACCCATGGCCGGAGTGGCCGAAGATTCTCAAGACCGATTACGGTCAGGAGGAGGCCATCGCCGTCTTTGGCGAAGACCCGCGGATTTATGAGACTACTGTCAAGGAATTTATCAAGGATAAGGACGGCAATGTGGTAAAGGCGAAATGCGTGAAGCTTGACTGGAAGAAGGATGCAAAGACCGGCAGGATGAATATGTCGGAGATTGCGGGCAGCGAGTATGAGGTTCCCTGCGACATTGTGTTGATTGCCGCCGGGTTCTTAGGCTGTCAGGAATATGTGGCAAAGGCATTTGGCGTGGAATTAAACGAGCGCACCAATGTGAAGACGGAGGCTGGTGGCTACGCTACCAATGTGCCGAAGGTGTTCACTGCCGGAGATATGCGGAGAGGCCAGTCTTTGGTGGTCTGGGCTATCCGGGAGGGAAGAGAGGCCGCAAGAGCGGTGGATACTGCGCTGATGGGGTATTCCAACCTGTAAGGTATGAAATAGAATGAGGGCTTACTGCTAATCCTGGCGGTAGGCCTTTATCTTTGTGAAATATGTTTGTATTTATTTGCAGGGGTTTTATTTTGTGGAAAAATGTGGTATATTACTGTCAATAAAAGTTTTGCTGGTTAATATTTTTACATTAGGGAATGATAAAAATGGTTGTAAATATGGAAAATGACCTGGTACTTTTTCAATGTCGGTATATGAAAAGCCCAAAGATGTAAAAAGATTCGCAATTACTAATAGCGAAATGAGGAAACCGTACAAAATTGCGAGAGGGAATACTTGTCCCCAATACGGGAAAGTATTGTGAACAAAAGATTACAAGACTGGGTATGGGCGGTCATCACATGTTGATTGGTGGTTGAATAAGATGGAGAAATTTTTTTCGTTTCCAGAAACAGGAAAATTACAGGTGGAACGGGTTTTTTTAGATGCAGGATACCCGATTCTTTTTACCTGCATTAATGAACAAAACGAACTATTTTTATGTGTATGTTGTCAATCCAACATCCATGGTAAAAAATGGTTGTTGGTCCAGACTGAACCGGAAATGATTATTAATATGTTAGAGGATAAGATTACGATAAGGGATGCATTTATACACTCTAGCGACAGGAAATTTACAATTTTTCAAAATGAACAGTTGTCAATACAAAGTAATTTGGATGAGGATTGGGATGCAGTAAACAGTATTGCATTACCTGATGCAGGAGAATATATGGAAGCAGAAGAGGAGGAATTTGCAGAAGATATATCATATTATAAGTCCCGGATTAGATTGGGAATGTATGCAAAGATATTAACTATAGCATTAGCTAACACAGCTTGGTCTGTTAATGTTAAAATTTCACAATATGAATCATTTGAAACAGAATATGAGACAAATTTGTTGAATAAAAATGTATCTTGTTTGATGGGTAAACACACAGAAATATATGATAATAGTTTGCAGTGGTATGCAGCATAGAGGATAGGGAAATATGGATGATAAATATTTAAGCGCATTAGTGTTAGATCATGTGGTTTTTGACTGTATTGAATTTCAAAGAAAAGGCTTTCAAAACAATGCTGAGGCAAAGTTTAACTTACAGATTAAAGCCGGCAGGAATGAAAATTCCAATGATTATAAAGTGACATTGATACTAGATGGAGAGAAGACAAAAGAATATACTTTGAAAATTAGTGTATCCGGGTATTTTCATATTGAAGAAGATAAAATGGCAGCTAGTGTCAGGGAAGATAATTTAATTAACAATAATGCGGTGGCAATATTGATGCCTTATTTGAGAAGTGAATTATCTTTGCTAACCGCACAACCGGAAACAGATTGTGTAGTTATGCCGGTTTTTAATGTGAATGCAATGCTGTCAGATGAAAAATAGTGGTGTACCGGCTGGGAGAAAGGTAGAAACAATATGTTAAATATATTTTGTATAGGTGTTGCCATATTAATCATATTAGGCGTAGCCTTGCTGTATCATGTATGGATTAAGGTAACGCCGGAAGAGGGCTGGGCGTCTGCTATTATGACCATTCTGGTACTCATTTATATAGCAGGTTTGATTGGCGACACCCGTTATGGCCTTTATGTGATATATATAGGGGCAGTTATTGGGGCGCTGGCTGGAATTGTGGCTTTGTTTCGCAAGCAGGAGCATTCCCTGAAAACGGTATTTACTCCCGGAATCCTTATGATGTTTGGCATAACGGCGGTGGGAGCGGTTGCCTTTAAGGGTATGCATATCTGTAATTGGGACGAGCTGTATCAGTGGGGAAAGGCCGCTAATTATATGATGGAATACAATCAGTTTCCAAACAGCAGTGCATTTTCAGGTGAAGCGATACTCTTATCTAACACTACATTTTTTCATTATTTTATTTCAAAAATCAGTGCGGCAGCTATAGGGGAGATTACGGAAAGCAATTATTATGTGTCTAATCTGCTCCTTTGGTTCAGTGCGCTGATTCTTCCTTTTTCCGGGGCAGGCTGGAAGGATTGGAAGCGTGTCTGGGGATTTGGATTTTTTCATTTTATGTTGACGGCAGTCATATTTGTGCAGCCATATTACAATATTTATACTGATCAGGCTGCCGCTTACTGGACAGGTGGACTGATTGCCTGGTTTTTGTTTGAAAAATGTAACAGACGCAATGCTTATATATTGCCGTTGGTGTTGTTAAATGTGGGAATGATGAAGAATATGGTTGGCCCATTGTTTGCTATAGTGGCAATTATTGCTGTTGTTATTGTGAGCTATTCAAGGCATCGGGAGCGAGGAAATAAAATAATTTCCAGAAACTGGGGAAAAATAATTTTTTCCAAAAAAGGATTGTTTGGGATTTCAGTGGTTTTGTCACCAGTAGTATTTATTGGAATATGGTCGCTTGTTATCAATAAAAATGGGTTGTTTCGTTTTAATGCGGGGGTGAATGCAACAGAAAGCAAAGATCGTCTGTTGTTGACGATAAAGGCCATGATTAAATGGATCCTGCGGTCGGTTACATTACATGAAGATAGGCTTTATCTCTCATATGGTGCATTTATTCTGATTACTATTGGTCTGGTATGCATTATCTATCCTCTGGTTATGGATAGAACGGAGTTTACTCATTATAAGCGTTTAATGTATATTTATATTGCTGGATTTGCCGGGTATTTTCTGATAATGTTATTTGCATATATGACTGTTTTCGGATATGAAGACAGCATTCGTGCCATGTCGCTGAACCGATATTATTCAGATTATATGATGTTGGGAAGCGTGCCGCTTACCGTTCCGCTGTTTTGTCATTCGGATATGGATATAAAACCATATGTAAATATCTTAAAGAAAGGATTTGTTCTTGTTTCATTGCTCTGTATTTTGTATTCCAGCAGTGATTATCTTCTGGAAAATCTTATCCATGCATATGCCATGGATACATCGGTTTACTCAAAAAGAGAAAAATTGATTGGTTATACAGATAAAATAAAGGATATTACTGGTGAAAAGGGTAAGATATATTTCGTTGACCAGAAACATACGGGAATATATACACTGGTTGCGGATTATGAGATGGGGGATCAGCTTTCCCGGACAGGAATGTGTTTTCACTTTAGAAAAGATGCAAAAGAGGCAATATTGGGAATGACTGATTATCCCATAGACAATCTGCCGGCGGTGTTGGCAACGCAGGGATACGAATATCTGTGGGTTTATAACACTGATGATTATTTTAATGATAGCATGGAAGTATTGTTTGGATTGGAAGAGATTAAGGCTGGCAATTTCTATAAAGTAGTGACTGCGGATAATAGTGTGAAACTGGAATTTATGGAGAGAATAAAATAAAACATGGAATTGGTTAACGTTTTGGTGTCCACCTATAATGGAGAGAAATATATAAGGGAACAATTAGACAGTATACTGGGGCAGACTTATGGAAATATAGCGGTTTATGTCAGAGATGACGGCTCGAGCGATGGGACTGTGGCAATTCTTAAAGAATATGAGAAAAAAGAGGGAATACACCTGGTTGTCGGTTCCAATGCCGGTTTTGGCAGCAGCTTTATGCAGTTGTTACAACTTGCTGAAGTGGGAGATTATTGGGCCTTTTGCGATCAGGATGATATTTGGGATAATCATAAGCTGGAAAAGGCGGTTGCTGCGTTGAGAACCCTGCCGGAAAAAGAGCCTAATATGTATTTCCATAATTTTTCCCTGGCGGATGAACATATGGAGATTACAGGAACTTATCGAAACCGGATTTCTCAGTATTCTTTCCAGATGGCGATAACGGAGTGCTTGCATATGGGGTTTGCTACGGTTGTCAATAGAAATCTGCGGGAAATGATGTTAAAGGGAGATGTAATGACACTGCCTTCCCATGACTGGTGGGCAGAACTGATTGTCATGGAGTTTGGCCACGTATATACGGACGATTATATCGGCGCTGCGCACAGGAGACTGGATACCAGCTTATCTAATAACGGTCTAGGAAGCAGAATAAAATGGTTCTTTGGAGCCTTAAAGGGAAAATCTGAGATAGATGAACTTTCCAGACAGTTCCTTCAGGCGTTTGGAGAGGAAATGAAACCGGCAGACAGGAAAATTCTTGAATGGTTTGTGACAAAGCATTACAATCCCGTAAAAGCGTTAAAAAAGGCATTTTATATCAGGAGATGGAGAACCAGCATGGCTTCTGAACTCGTGGTGCGGTGCTTGATGCTGGCGGGAAAGATATAGGAGAATACAATGGTTCAGGTGCTCATATCCACTTATAATGGTGAAAAATATCTTAGAGAACAGATAGATTCCATATTGGGACAGACCTATCAGGATATCCGTATATTAATCAGGGATGACGGCTCCCAGGATGGGACTTTACTTATATTGGAGGAATATAAGAGGAGATATGCGAACATAGATTATTATGCAGGAGAAAATCTTGGCGTTCAGAAAAGCTTTTATGATTTATTCTCTCATGTGGCAGAGAATGTTCAATACATTGCCACGTGTGATCAGGATGACGTCTGGTATCCGGACAAGATTGAAACAGCAGTAAATCGGTTGAAAGATATAGCAGAACCGGCTTTATATTGTTGCCGGACACAATTAACTGATACAAATTTAGTTCCGTTAGAAGATACAATCAGAAATTATTTTCCCAGACTTTCTTTTGGCAATGCGCTGATTGAAAATGTCTGTACCGGCTGTACTATGGTAATAAACAGGGCGCTTTATCAAAAGGTGAGGGGGAAATGGCCTCAAAAAAGCCTGATTCATGACTGGTGGTTTTATCAGATTGCCATGTGCTTTGGACAGGTAGTTTATGATGACGTTCCGCATGTGTTTTACCGCCAGCATGGGGATAATGCGATTGGTCTTGACCATAACAGGCTGGCATTAATGAAAAGGCAGGTGCAATCCCTTAAACGATTTCGCGGAACATATACCGCCCAGGTACAGGAAATTCTTCAAAACTTTTCCTTAACGGGAGAAAAACGGTATCTGGCAGAGTTGATGGCAGGAACAAGGGATTCATGGAGATGCAGATGGAAAGTCCTGTTTGAAAAAAGAATATACCGGCAGGGACGGTTTGACACACTTTTATTTAAAGGAATGTTGTTTTTGGGAATGCTTTGATATCATGCAATGGTTGTGCTGAAAAAACAAATGTGGTAAAATATGTTAGATAAAAATACTGGAGTTAAGGACATGGAGCATACCTTTGTAATATGTGCCTATAGGGAAAGTCCCTATCTGGAAAACTGTATAGAATCCCTGAAGGCACAGTCAGTTGTCTCTGATATGATAATGACAACATCAACACCGAATAGTTATATTGAAACCATGGCAGAGAAGTATCAGATTCCCCTGTATGTACGAAAAGGAGAGCCGGATATTGCCACAGACTGGAATTTTGGATATTCAAAGGTAACGACTCCCTACCTGACTATTGCACATCAGGATGACGTATATCTGCCGGAATATACAGAGAATGTGTTAAAGGAGTTTCACCGTTCTAAAAGGCCGTTAATCTTTTTCAGTGATTATGGAGAGATTCGGGGAGAACGGATTGTGACGGCCAATCGTTTATTAAGGGTGAAAAGGCTTATGCTGCTGCCTTTGCGGTGCAGGATGTTATATTCCAGTATATTTGTCAGAAGGAGAATTTTGTCCTTTGGGTCGCCCATTTGCTGTCCCTCTGTGGCTTATGTCAGGGAGAATCTGCCGGAGCAGATATTTAACAGCGGGTTTCGAAGCAACGAGGACTGGGAAGCATGGGAGAAGTTGTCCAGGCTTAAGGGGGACTTTATTTTTGATAAGAAAATACTAATGTGGCATAGGATTCATGAGGATTCTGAAACTTCTGCAATTATTCAGGAAAATAAGCGTTCTGATGAAGATATGCAGATTTATTGTAAATTCTGGCCGAAGACGATTGCCAGACTTTTGGTAAAGCTATATGCAAGCGGGCAGAAATCAAATGAATTAGAGTAATGGAGACAGGCGTATGAAGAAACTGGTAATCATACCGGCATATAATGAAAAGCAAAGCATTATATTTACGGTGGAAGATATTAAGAAAAATGCTCCGGATTTTGATTATGTCATTGTGAACGACTGTTCTACGGATAATACCATGGACATTTGCAGATATAACGGTTATAATGTATTGAATCTGCCAATCAATCTGGGAATCGGCGGCGCAGTACAGACAGGATATCTGTATGCCTATAATCATGGCTATGATATTGCGGTACAGTTTGATGGGGACGGTCAGCATAAGGCGGAATATTTGGAAACTATGGCGGAATGTCTGGTAGGAAAACAACTGGATATGGTAATCGGTTCCAGATTCATTGCGAATAAGGGATTTCAGTCTACATGGCTTCGGCGTATTGGGATCCGTTATTTTACCCTGTTAATTAAGCTGCTGAGCGGTAAAACCATTACGGACCCAACCTCCGGCATGCGTATGTGCAACCGAAAGACCATTGAGATGTTTGCCAATGAATATCCCAGAGATTATCCGGAACCGGAAAGCACTATGCGGCTCATTCGCCATAAGCGAAAGATTGAGGAGGTGCCGGTGGAGATGCGGGAACGTCAGGGTGGAGTTTCCGTTATGTCCCCCTTGCGTTCAATTTATTATATGGTTAAGGTCACGCTTGCTATTATTATTGAAAGGGTGCGGTAGAATATGCTGACGACAAAGTTTCAAATCATTTTGATTGTGGGAATTATCTTGCTGTTGCTGTTTATTTTGAATATGATCCGTAAGCGTAAGTTAGAGCTTAAGTATTCTCTGGTATGGTTGATTGTGCTGGTATTCCTTCTGGTTATTGCCTGTATGCCGGAGAAATTACAGGAGATAGCCACTGCACTGGGCATCTATTCTCCTGTAAATATGATTTTCTTCCTGGGGTTTGTGTTCTCACTGGTCATTATCTTCGTGCTTACAGTAACTGTCTCCAGATTGTCCGCCAGAATCAGGCGGCTGGCGCAGATTGTGGCTATGATGAACCGGTATATGGGGGAAGAAGAATCGGATGGGGAAAGCGAGCCTGTAAAGGCAGACGATAGATATAATATAGAGGCGGATTAGGAGGCATAATGAAAAGGAAGTATGTTTATATTATAATGTTTGCCGTTGCTGTGAATATTATAATTATGTTAATGGATGTTTCGGCAGTGAATGTGTTGGAAAACAAAGAATTTACAGAATGGGCAGGGAAGGCAATCTGGTGCGTTCTTTTTGATATATTGTTTTTTTTCTTTGCGCTTAAAGTAGAACTTATCTTTGATATGCCCTATGAGATTTTACAGAACCGTAATCTGGTATGGAATCTTGCCAAAAATGATTTTAAGGTAAGGTATGTGGGTTCGTATCTGGGTATATTCTGGGCTTTTATCAATCCATTGGTTACAATAATGTTATATTGGTTGGTGTTTCAGTTTGCGTTTCAAAGCGGTGACGTGGACGGTCATCCCTTTGTATTATGGCTGATATCCGGACTTGTACCATGGTTTTTGATTCAAGATGTGATTATGAATGGAATGAACGCCTTGTTAGAGTATTCCTATCTGGTTAAGAAGGTTATGTTCAAGGTAAGCATATTGCCTGCGATTAAGATACTATCTGCTTGTTTTGTACATGCGGTATTTATGCTTGTGGTAATTGGTATTTTCCTGTGCATGGGATATTTCCCTACGGTTTATATGATTCAGCTTTTGTATTATTTTTTATGTGCGGTAGCGTTTACTTTAGCGCTTACGTATATGACAAGCTCTGTGATTTTATTTGTGCGTGACTTAGGGCAGTTTGTTTCCGTATTTATGCAGGTATTTATGTGGTCAACTCCGATTTTATGGAATATACAGATTGTGCCGGAGAGTTTTCGCTGGATATTTCAACTGAACCCGGCTTACTATATTATCATGGGTTATAGAGACTCATTGCTTCAGCATGTCAGTATTTTTGAACATATGGGAAATACGTTGTATTTCTGGTGGATTGTTGTTATACTGCTTATTATTGGTTCTACAATATTTAGAAAATTGCGGCCGCATTTTGCGGATGTACTATAGAGGGGGCTGTTATGGGTGAAAATGCAGTTGAAATTCAAAATGTAAGCAAAGTATATAAGATTTACAATAATCCGATAGAGCGGTTAAAGGATGCGCTAAACCTGACGAAAAAACAATGTTATCAAGAGTATCATGCATTGGATAATGTGTCCATTCAGGTGGAAAAGGGGCAGACTGTCGGACTGATTGGCACGAACGGCGCAGGTAAATCCACGCTTTTGAAGATTATAACCGGCGTACTGACACCCACTGCCGGACAGGTTCTGGTAGATGGAAAAATCGCTGCCCTTTTGGAGCTTGGCGCCGGATTTAATATGGAATACACCGGAATGGAGAATATTTATCTGAACGGCTCTATGATGGGGTATACCAAGGAGGAGATGGAAAAGAGGGTACCGGCAATTACAGAATTTGCAGGCATTGGTGATTTTATTAACCAGCCGGTAAAGACGTATTCCAGCGGTATGTTTGCAAGGCTGGCTTTTTCTGTGGCAATCAATGTGGATCCGGATATTTTGATAGTGGATGAGGCGTTGTCTGTAGGAGATATCTATTTTCAGGCTAAATGCTTTCATAAGATGGATGAGATTAAGAAAAATGGAACGACGGTACTGCTTGTCACTCACGATATGAGCAGTGTAATTAAATATTGTGATAAGGTAGTTGTTCTGCATCATGGTAAATTCCTAAAAGAGGGAAATGCAAAAGAAATGGTGGATATTTACAAAAAATTGCTGGTGGACCAGTATGTGGATGAGGATGATCTGCAGGAGGATGAGGGGATAGATAACGTCAATGTTGATGTGAGGGAAACACTGGATGAAACACTGAATGTAGAAGATGATACGGAAATATTGCCGGGCGTTCTATGGAAAAGTAAGCTGAAAATTAATGAAGAACAGTTGAATTACGGAAATGGGAAAGCAGAAATTATTGACTTTGGAATATTTGATAAGCATGGAAAAATCAATAACCTAATTAATAAAGGTGATGAGTTTACAGTGAAAATGAGAGTACATTTTTACGAAAATGTAGAGGAACCTATATTTGCTTTAACCTTTAAGGATGCTCATGGGACAGAGATTACCGGAACAAATACTATGTATGAAAAAAAAGATATCGATTTAGCAGCAGCGGAACAGGAATATGTTATAACCTATACACAAAAGATGCAATTGCAGGGCGGAGAATATTTATTATCTTTTGGATGTACAGGATTTGATAACGGTAATTTTACGGTTCATCATCGTTTATATGATATTACAAATGTATCTGTAGTATCAGAACAGGATACTGTGGGCTATTATGATATGAATTCAAAGGTAACTGTGGAGTTAGTTCAAAAGGAGAAGATATGATAGAAGACAAATTGAATCTGAAATTTTATAAGGGTGAGGACATATATAGTGATGGGGAAATAGAAAATGACCTGTTAGAGGCTGTACAGAATCCGGATGACATTTCCGAAATTCTTATGAAACACAATGAATGGCCTTTTTTATATCATTTATCTCCAATAAGGGAAAATATATTGGAATGGTATGATTTCGACCCGGAGGGATCTGTGCTGGAAATTGGTTCCGGTTGTGGAGCGGTAACAGGATTGCTATGCCGCAAGGCAAAAAGGGTTGTGGGAATAGAACTGTCTAAAAAACGTTCCATGATCAATGCTACCAGAAATCAAAGATATAATAATCTGGAAATTATGGTAGGTAATTTTGAAGATATTAAGTTGGACGAAAAGTTTGATTATGTTACTTTAATAGGTGTATTGGAGTATGCCATTTATTATATCAACGATGAACATCCTTTTTCTGCCATGCTAAAACGGATTCAATCTCTCCTGAAACCCGGAGGAAAGTTGTTTATAGCAATTGAAAATAAATATGGGTTGAAATATTGGGCAGGAGCCGCAGAAGATCATACCGGAGGCTATTTTGATGGTATCGAAAATTATAGCAATGTCGATAAAGTACGGACATTTTCACGTAAGGGGATAGAGAAATTGTTGGTATCATCAGGATTTACACATAATGAATTCTTTTATCCAACGCCCGACTATAAGCTTCCGACAGAGATATATTCTGACAATTATCTGCCGGAACCGGGAACCCTTAGAAATATGATGGTAAATATGACAGTAAATTATGATAGAGAACGATATCGGTTTTTTGATGAAGAAAAGGCAATGGATGCGTTATGCGAGGATGAGATGTTTGCGGAATTTGCCAATTCCTTTTTGATTGTAAGCAGTATGTAGAAAGTTGGTTGTAGATATGAAAAAAATATTATATGCAAAATTTAATAAAACAAGAAGTCCTAAATTTCAGATTAGTACAGAAATTGTTATGATTGACGGAAAAAAATATGTTGAAAAAAGTGCATTGACAGATGAAGCTGAATCTCATATAGCAGAAAATCAGCATCGATATGAATTAAATAAAAAATTATATAATAATATTGTTCCTTTAGAGGGGATTTATGACAATGGAATAATCAGGTTTCCTTTTATTACAGGGGAAAGCATGACGAAATTACTGGACATAGGTAAGGATAGCGTGGAAAAGCTCTGTAAAATGGTATCTCGGTATTTGAATGAAGTTTTGTCTTATAGGGACGAAGTGTTATGTGAATTTGTGTGTACAGAAGATTTCAAAAAGATATTTGGAGAGCCGGAAGATTTTTCCGGAAAAGCCGTAAGGGGAGCGGATATAGATGTAATTTTTGATAATTTGATTAATAGGGAAGGACAATGGTATTCAATTGATTATGAGTGGACTTTTGATTTTCCCGTTCCCATAGATTTTATCAAGTACCGTATTTTATCTTGGTATTATCATAGAGAAGAAGGATTCTTCAGTGGAAAAATGACAGAAGAAGAGTTTTTTCAATATTTTAATATCAATGATAATCAAAGAAACTTATTTGGTAGATGGGAACAGTCTTTTCAGTATTATGTGTTCGGAATAGATTATCAATATGTTTATCCTGCAAAATACACGAAACAGATTATTGATTTTAAAAAATTGGATAAACAATATGGAAATTTAGAAAAAGCATTGAAAGATAGAGAAATAGATTTATTGACTAAGCAACATGAATTAAATTTGAAAGAGAATGAATTGCAGGAAACCCGCAGTACATTAGGTAGTGCATTACAGCAAACCCGCAGTACATTAGGTAGTGCATTACAGCAAACCCAAATGGAAGTACAGTCTCTTACGGAACAACGCAATAACTATGCAGAAGCATACAATCAGACGATTCAGTCTATCAGTTGGAAATTAACAAAATCGGTACGATACATTGGCGGTGGTGTGATTAATGTTTTGAGAAAAAGCAGAACAGGAATTCTTATCTACGATGGACTTCGGTATTTTGGAAATAATGGTATTCGTTCTACCATTAGAAGGATTAAGGAGTTGTATGGAAGAAAAACCGTTACAATGACACAGCAGGATTTTGAATTGAGCGATGAAGAAATTGCTTATGAACGCAGTGTGAAGTTTGAATATGCACCTGTAATCAGTATTTTAGTTCCGCTGTACAATACGCCGGAGAAGTTCCTTCGGGAGATGATAGAATCTGTTTTGAATCAGACTTATGGAAACTGGCAATTATGTTTGGCAGACGGAAGTGATGAGAAACATATAAAAGTGCAGAAAATATGCAAAGAATATCTGTCCAAAGATGATAGGATATTATATAAAAAACTGGAAGAAAACAAGGGGATTTCAGACAATACCAATGCTTGTATTGAAATTGCAACAGGGGATTTTATTGCTCTGTTTGACCATGATGATTTACTGACTCAAAATGCATTATATGAAGTGGTTAAATGCCTGAATGAAAAAGAAAATGTAGATGCTGTCTACACAGATGAGGACAAGCTATTATATAACGCTAAGGATGAATCCTGCCAATATGTAGAACAACATTGCAAATCAGATTTTAATTTAGATTTATTAAGAACCAATAATTATATTTGCCATTTCTTCGTAGTAAGGAAGAAAATTGTTGATAAAATCGGTGGCTTTCGAAGAGATTATGACGGTTCGCAGGATTACGACTTTATTTTTCGCTGCGTAGAACAGGCAAGACGGGTTGAACATATTGCTAAAATATTATATCATTGGCGAATTCACGCAAACTCTACTGCTGCGGATCCGCATAGTAAAATGTATTGTTACGAAGCCGGGAAACATGCAATCGAATCTCATTTGAACAGAATGGAAATCAAAGCTTCGGTAGAAATGACAGAGCATCTGGGATTTTATCGTGTAAAGTATCCGGTGCTGCGTGAAACATTGATATCCATTATTATTCCTAATAAAGATGAAAAAGACACACTTGAAAAATGCATTCAATCAATTATGAAAAAAACAACATATTCCAATTATGAAATTATAATAGTGGAAAATAATAGCAGGACTAAAGAGATTTTTGAGTATTACGATACATTATCTCAATATGATAAAATTAAAGTAATTCAATATGAAGATGAATTTAATTATTCAAAAATAAATAATTTTGCAGTGAAACAAGCAAAAGGAGAATATGTTGTACTTCTGAATAATGATGTGGAAATTATTACGGATAATTGGCTGGAGGAAATGTTATCTAATTGCCAACGCCCGGAGGTGGGAATTACCGGGGTTAAATTGCTTTATCCGGACAATACAGTTCAGCATGCGGGTGTGATTATTGGCTTGGGAGGAATTGCAGGACATGCTTTCGTGGGACTTGACGGCAACCATCCGGGATATTTTGGGCGAGCATTTGTGCAACAGAATTTAAGCGCTGTTACGGCAGCTTGTTTTATGGTATCAAAAGAAATATATAATGAGGTGGGAGGCTTGGAAGAAACGCTAAAAGTAGCGTTTAATGATGTGGATTTTTGCCTTAAAGTAAGAAAAGCAGGCTATCTGGTAGTTATGAATCCCAATGTGCGTTTGTATCATTATGAATCCAAGTCGAGAGGTACAGAGGATACACCGGAAAAACAGGAGCGGTTTAATTCGGAGATACAATATATGTCGAAAAAATGGAAAGATATATTGGAGCGGGGAGATCCCTATTACAATCGGAATTTGACATTGGTTAGAGGGGATTTTTCTTTGAAGGGTAAGGATGAAGAAGTGTTTAGGTATTTTTAATAATATTATTTAGGAAAATTTATTTTGAATTAACCTAAGAGGAGGGAATATTTTAATGAAGGCAAATAGACTTAATATATCTAAATTGGTTTATATTTTAAGTTTAGTGGTTGGTTATTTTTTGTTACAAATTAAATTTACGAATGATGCGTGGTTTGGGACAGATGAGTTAGATATTATGATGGTTGGTAAAGGTATTGCTCGTGGTCAGCGATTGTATATTGATGCAATAAGCCAGCATATGCCACTTTCATATTTTATAAGTGCATTGTTTTATAAATTAGGTGCAGTGTCGGTGACAGAACAAAGATTGGCGTTTTATCTTTTTTTTTCCTTGCTATGGACTTTTGTGGTTATAGAGTATTCTAATATAATAGATAAACGGGTATTGATTTTATACCCAATTATCTATTGTTCTGTTATTCAAAATTATGATATGGGGACTGCAATTTTATCAGAACATATAGCTGGTTGCGGGGCAATTATATTATTTTTAGAATTTTTGAAATATGTAAGGTGTAGACGACTAGAAACACGAAGTTGCGTTTTTATATCAATAGCAATATTCTTGATGTTCGGGACAATTTTCGTTGCAATTTATCCTATTTTTTTCATTGCTGTGGGAGTACTGCTTCTTGAAATAAAATGGGAAAAAGAAAAGGCAATTTCTATAAGAGATTGGATTAATTGTATTTTTAAAAAATATGTAAAGCTAGTATTAATTGTTATGATTCCCTGGATAGTGTTAATTGGATATTTTATAATAACACATTCGTTTTCTGAGTTTATTTTCGGAGCTTATACTTTAAATAGAGAAATATATCCTAAATATAATGGCGGTTTGGGGAATAATATATTTTCTGTGTTTTTGACACCAATTGATATGATATGTTCATTTGTAACCAACGGATTTAATTTGAATGAATGGAATTATGTTGTTGTGTTGCAGTGGATAATTATTTTATGTTGTATTTTTTATTTTTATAAACTTATGATTTCTGAGGGAAAGTTAGTTGCCAGCACAGCTGTATTCTTTACTTTTGCATTAGGAATAAGAGGAATATTTAACTTTCATGGAACAGCATGTGTAAAAATATTGACATTTATGACAGCATATGTATTAATAGTATATGGATTTCAATCTTTTAAGAGATTTCAAAAAAAATCAGTGGAAAGACAAATGTTATTTGTTTTTATGATAGTTATTATGCTTAGCGGTTATTTGAAGGATATATCGGAGATAATGACTATTAAGTTTGAAGAAACAGGAACAGTACAAAGCCACATTTTGGAAACTATTACAGAAAAAGACGAAAGTGTATGGCTGGTTGTATTTGATAATTCGGATACAATGTTATCTGATCGGATTGCAGTAGGAACAGCGACCAACACACCTTGGACCTGGGAGGGTTTCGGGAAAAAGACGTTTAAAGCATTAAAAAAGAATACACCAAGAGTGGCAGTATTTAGTGAGGAATTTGAGGTATGGGGACATAAACAATCAGTTTATGCACCAGAAGTAATACAATTTATAAAAGAAAATTATACTTTACTCCCGGATACGGGATATATATACGTTTTGAACGACTACTATGAAGAGGCAGTAAAAAAGATAGAGAATTCAAATCACTAAATTTTGTAATTTCATTAATGAAGATAATATGCTGTGTTCAAATTTGAGAGATAGAAATTAAAAAGGATAAAAGAAAGGAGTCAGCTTTATGAAGGTTGTATTATTAGCAGGCGGTTTTGGGACAAGAATCAGTGAAGAAAGCCACTTAAAACCCAAGCCCATGGTCGAAATAGGGGGGAAGCCCATACTATGGCATATTATGAAAGAATATTCCTATTATGGGTATAATGAATTTGTGGTATGCTGTGGTTATAAGCAGCAGGTAATAAAAGAATGGTTTGCCAATTATTATTTGCATAACAGCGACATTACATTTGATTTTACTAAAGAAAACAAGATGGAAGTACATTCCAATGTGGCAGAACCATGGAAAGTCACGCTGGTGGATACCGGATTGAATACGATGACAGGTGGAAGAATCAAGCGAATACAGCCCTATATAGGAGACGAACCCTTTATGCTGACTTACGGTGACGGTGTGTCGGATATAGATATTAGCGCGCTGGTAGAGTTTCACAAAAGTCATGGAAAGATAGCAACCATGACGGCGGTTAATGTGGGACAGCAGTTCGGTATTCTGGACATTGAAAAAGATGGAACTATCAGTAAATTCCGGGAAAAAAGCAATCTGGATGGCGGCGTGATTAATGGTGGCTATATGGTTTTGAATCCGGAAGTGTTTAATTATATAGAAGGAGATACCACTGTTTTTGAAAAGAAACCATTGGAGAGTCTGGCAAAGGAAAACCAACTGATGGCATATACGCATAATGGTTTTTGGAAGTGCATGGATACCCAGAGGGATAAACAGCAGTTGGAGGATATGATTGTGGCGGGGAATGCGCCTTGGATGCGTTGGGAAAATAAGGATTGATAAAGGAGAAAAGGGATGTTTGAAAATAAAACGGAAGAGCAGGCAAAAAAGGAAATTTTAAACATGGTTGCAGAATATTGCGACACATATCATAATCAAAAGAAAGAATTTAAGCCGGGAGACAGGATTACTTATGCATCTCGTGTATACGACAGGGAGGAAATGTGCAATCTGGTAGATTCTGCGCTGGAATTTTGGCTGACTGCCGGAAGATATACGGCGCAGTTTGAAAAGGCTTTTGCAGAATATCTGGGAGTAAAGTATTGTTCTTTGGTTAACTCCGGTTCATCTGCAAACCTTAATGCGTTCATGGCATTGACCTCTTCCTTGTTGGGGGACAGGCAGGTAAAGCCGGGAGATGAGATGATTACGGTTGCCGCCGGATTCCCGACAACCGTTACCCCTGCTATCCAGTATGGCGTGGTTCCGGTTTTTATTGATGTGACAATTCCGCAGTATAATCTGGATGTGTCCCAGTTAGAGGAGGCGCTTTCGCCAAAGACAAAAGTGGTTATGGCAGCGCATACTCTCGGAAATCCTTTTGACCTGAAAGCGGTAAAGGAATTTTGTGACAGACATAATTTGTGGCTGATCGAGGATAACTGTGACGCTCTGGGAACGAAATATACAATAGACGGAGAGGAAAAGTTTTCCGGTACAATCGGTGATATCGGGACATCTTCTTTCTATCCGCCGCATCATATGACCATGGGTGAGGGCGGCGCCGTATACACGAATAATCCCTTACTGAATAAGTGCATCCGCTCTTTCCGGGATTGGGGACGCGACTGTATCTGCGCATCCGGACAGGATAATCTGTGCGGCCATCGTTTTGATAAACAGTATGGCGAATTGCCTTTGGGATATGACCATAAATATGTGTACTCTCATTTTGGGTATAACCTGAAAGCCACAGATATGCAGGCTGCTGTGGGCTGCGCCCAGATTGTCAAGTTCCCTGGATTTGTGGAGAAGCGGAGACATAATTTTGACCGGCTGAAAGAAAATTTGTCAGATTGCCAGGACAAGCTGATTCTGCCGGAGCCTTGTGAAAATTCGCGGCCAAGCTGGTTTGGCTTTTTGATAACCTGTAAGGAAGGGGTAGACCGGAACAAGGTTGTGCCTTACATTGAAAGTCATGGCGTACAGACCAGAATGTTGTTTGCCGGTAATCTGACCAAGCATCCCTGCTTTGACCAGATGCGGGCCTCCGGGGAAGGATACCGCATTATAGGCGATTTGCATAATACGGATCGGATTATGCGGGATACTTTCTGGGTTGGCGTATATCCGGGAATGACAGATGAGATGATCGATTATATGGCGCAGGTGATCAAGGAGGCGCTGAATCAGTAGCTTTAAGGAGAGAAAATGAAAGTATCAGACTATATTGTAGAGTTCTTTATAAAAAAGGGAATTACTGATGTATTTGGATATCCGGGGGGAATGGTTACCCATCTTATGGATTCTTTTTCAAGGCATGAGTCAGAGATTCGTGCGCATGTGTGTTACCATGAGCAGGCGGCAGCCTTTGAGGCATGTGCTTATGCGCAGGTGTCTAACAAGGTTGGAATGGCTTATGCGACCAGTGGACCGGGGGCAACCAATATGATTACCGGAATATGTAATGCGTACTTTGATTCTGTACCGGTAATATTTATTACAGGACAAGTGAATACTTTTGAATCTAAAGCGGATTATGGTGTAAGGCAGCGGGGATTTCAGGAAACCAATATAGTGGATATGGTAAAAGAGGTAACTAAATATGCAGTATATGTGGAAACTCCGGAAAAGATAGGGTATTATTTAGAAAAAGCGTATCATATTGCATTGGAGGGAAGGAAAGGCCCCGTTTTACTTGATATCCCCATGAATATTCAACGCGCGGATATTAATCCCGCAGATATGAAGCAGTATGAAGCAGGGACTCTGGATGATTATGATACAGATTTTTCAATTATTACTGAATCTCTGGCAAAGGCAAAACGTCCTTGTATAGTTCTGGGTGCTGCATTAAAGACAATGCCCAATGAAAATTTAGTTGATTTTGTTAACACTATGGGGATTCCCACCGTTACCAGTATGATTGCCATGGATTTGCTGCCCTATAATCATAGATTAAATTATGGTTACATTGGCGCATATGGTTCAAGAGTGGCTAATTTTATTGTAGCTAAAAGTGATTTTGTACTGGTACTTGGAAGCAGGATGGATGTTAGACAGGTTGGCGGGAAACGAGTCCAGTTTGCACCGAATGCTACAATCGTAAGAATTGATATTGATAAGGAAGAATTGGCCTACCAGATACGGCCGGATGAAATTGATATTCAGGCTGATGTTCATGAGGTTTTGGCATATTTGCAGCAAGAGTATAAAACGATGGAGAATGAATATCAGGAATGGTATCAGGTGTGCAACCAGATTAGCGAAAAATTATCTGGAATAGATGATAAAAAGTATAATCGTTACGTTGAAATGATTAGCCAATATGTTCCGGAAGGAACGGTAATAACGACGGATGTTGGACAAAATCAGGTATGGGTAGCGCAGTCTTATAAAACAAAAAAGGGACAGAGAATATTGTATTCCGGAGGCCATGGGGCGATGGGATATTCTCTTCCTGCGGCAATCGGGGCATATTATGCTTCAGGAAAGCCGGTCATTTCTTTTAATGGAGACGGTGGAATTCAGATGAATATTCAGGAACTGGAATTTATCAAAAGGGAAACCCTTCCCATAAAGATATTTGTATTTAATAACTATGCTCTGGGTATGATTCGGCATTTTCAGGAAATGTATTTTGATAAAAATTATATTCAGACTACACGAGGACAAGGATATGATGTACCTGATTTTCAGGGGATTGCAAAAGCCTATCATATGGAATATTTAAGTTATGAAACACCGGATGCTGTATCTGATTCCTTTATGGAAACACAAGGACCTGTTTTGGTTGAAATTAAGTTACCGGAAGATACCTATGTATTTCCTAAACTGGAATTTGGAAAACCGAATCAGGATCAGGAACCTTTAATTGACCGCACATTGTTTAATGAATTAATGGAGTTGTAAATGAATATTGCAGTAATAGGTGATACAAGTTTTATTGCTCATTATAAATTAGTTGCCATGAGAAGAACATACTATATAAAAAGGGAGTACAAAGATGAAATATAATAAGATATTGTGGGAAGATATGGAAAATATATATGAACGCGGGTATGATTGGGCAACTTTAGATGGAAAAACAATATTGATAACAGGTGCATATGGTATGCTTGCTACGTATATTACCTACTTTTTGATGTTTCTAAATTTAGAAAAAGCAATTGCAGTGAAAGTAATTTGCCAGGGAAGAAACATTGATAAGGCTAAAAAAAAGTTTCGAGATAGAGTTTCGGGAATATGGGAGCATCCTAATTTTTGTTTTATGGATTTTGATATTAGAATGAAAATTAATAACTTGCCACATATAGATTATATTATACATGCCGCTAGTTTAGCAAGCCCTCAGTATTATACGAAGCAACCAGTGGAAGTAATTGAACCAAATGTTTTAGGAAGTTATCAGTTGCTTTCACTAGCAAAGGAACATAGATGTGATGGATTTCTTTTTTTTAGTACTAGTGATATTTATGGAAAAGTGGAAAGTACCGGAGGATTTACAGAGAGTATGATGGGGTGTATGGATCCTCTGGATGCTCATAGTTGTTATGGTGAGAGTAAAAGACTTGGTGAAACATTATGTGCCGCATTTTATCGAGAATATGGTATTAGAACAGTTATAGCGCGGATTGGACATACTTATGGACCAACAATGGACATAGAAAACGATCCAAGAAGCTTTGCAAGTTTGATGAAATGTGCTTTAGAGGGAAATGATATTATATTGTACAGTGACGGAATGGCAAAACGCCCATTTTGTTATATTGCGGATGCTGTTGCAGCATATATGCTCTTATTGATCAAAGGTCGTGGTGGAGAGGCTTACAATGTGACAAATACGGAGCAATTTTTGTCAATAAGGGAATTGGCAGATATCATTGCGGCGATTCCGAATAAAAAATTGTCCGTTAAATTTATGAAGAGAAATGTTTCCGATGCATATCTGAACAATGAATTGAATCAAGAAAATCGACCAGTAGAAGAAAAACTAAGGGCGTTGGGGTGGGATACGCAGTACAATGCAAAAGAAGGCTTTCGACGAACTTATGAGTATTTGGTAAATAGATGAAAAGGCGGGATAGGTAACATAAATTTAAAGACAGTTTTATGCAGGATTTTATAAAAAAAGCGTAAATTGTATTGAGAATTAGTGATTTTTGTAGAAAGGGTAAATTATATTGTACAAGGGTGGAAAGATGAAAAAGATAAGTATTGTAGTACCAACATATAATGAAGAAGAAAATGTAGTGCCCCTTAGTAAGGCATTGGTTGCGGAGTTAGAGAATAGTTTGCCAAATTATGATTATGAGATTCTTTTTATTGATAATTGTTCAACAGACAATACACAAAACTTACTAAGACAGTTATGCAGTGAAAGTAAAAAAATAAAAGCGATTTTTAATGCTAAAAATTTTGGACAGTTTAATTCTCCTTATTATGGTTTGATTCAATCAAGCGGGGACTGCGCCATCTTAGTATGTGCAGATTTTCAAGATCCTATTGATATGATACCGAGATTTGTAGAGGAGTGGGAAAAGGGATATAAAATCGTAAGTGCGATTAAAACTACAAGTAAAGAAAATAAAATTATGCGTGCTTTGCGAACCTGTTATTATAAAATAATCAAGAAAATGTCTGACGTAGAACAGATTGAACATTTTACAGGTTTTGGCCTGTACGATAAAAGCTTTATTGAGGTGCTAAAAAATCTTAATGACCCAATTCCATTTTTAAGAGGAATTGTGGCAGAACTTGGCTATAAGCGGAAAGAAATTCCTTATGAACAACAAAAGAGACGTGCAGGGAAAACGCATAATAACTGGTACACCCTTTATGATGCTGCTATGCTGAGCTTCACGTCTTATACTAAGGTTGGTTTACGAATTGCTACAATTTTTGGATTTATTATGTCAGCAATTAGTTTATTAATTGCGTTGGTTTATCTTGTGATGAAACTGATGTTTTGGGATCGGTTCTTGGCAGGAACGGCTCCTATTTTGTTAGTGGTATGTGTCTTGGGATCGATACAGTTATTTTTTATTGGTTTTTTAGGAGAATATGTACTAAGCATGAATAAGCGTTTGATGAAACGTCCGCTGGTAATAGAGGAGGAGCGGATTAATTTTGAAGAGGAACAGGAGTGAATAACATGGTAGATATGGAATTTTATAAAAATAAGAAAGTATTAATTACCGGACACACAGGCTTTAAAGGTTCCTGGATGTGCCAGTTATTGATTATGGCAGGCGCACAGGTAACAGGCTATGCCTTAAAGGCGCCGACCGATCCGGGTCTGTTCGATATGTGCCATATTGGCGAGCAGATGAATTCTATTATTGGTGATGTGCGGGATTTAGAGCATATGAAGAAGGTATTTTCAGAGTTTCAGCCGGAAATTGTAATCCATATGGCGGCGCAGCCCCTGGTGCGGGAATCCTACAAGAATCCGGTCTATACATATGAGACCAATGTAATGGGAACGGTTCATGTGTTAGAGTGTGTGCGGACAACGGACTCTGTAAAATCCTTTGTCAATGTTACAACAGATAAAGTATACCTGAATAAGGAATGGGAGTGGGGATACAGGGAAAATGAGGAATTGAATGGATATGATCCGTACTCTAATTCAAAGTCCTGCTCGGAACTGGTAACCAGTAGTTACCTGAAATCATTTTTTCAGGACGGGGATGTAGCAATCTCCACAGCAAGGGCTGGTAATGTGATTGGCGGCGGAGATTTTGCCGCTGACCGGATTATTCCGGATTGTATCCGCGCAGCAGAGAAACAGCAGGATATTATTGTCAGAAATCCTTTTTCCACAAGACCGTATGAGCATGTATTAGAACCTGTTGTGGCATATCTGATGATTGCGAAGGCCCAGTATGAAGATAAAAAATATGCCGGGAATTATAATGTGGGACCGGATGAGACGGATTGCTGGACTACCGGCGATTTGGTGACGTTATTCTGCGACAAGTGGAATGCCCATACCGGCGCCTCAATGAAGTGGATTAACCAATATGACGGCGGTCCTCATGAAGCCAATTTCCTAAAGCTGGATTGTTCTAAGATAAAGAAAACCTTTGGCTGGCAGCCGAGATGGAATGTGGAGACAACTATGGAGAAGATTGTAGAGTGGTCATATGCGTATCTTAAGGGCGAGGATGTGACTGCCTGCATGCAGCAACAGATTAAAGAATTTATAGGATAATGGGCAGATTGATATATGTTAGTATTCTGTGTCAATATAATGCTTGTGAACTGATATGTGACCCGACTTTGGGAGTTGAATTATAAAATATAGTGCTAAATCCTAAAAATTGGGATGAAAAATAAATTTAACCAGTGTTAAGTAAAATTTAAAAAATACAAATTTATTTTAAGCATTATAACCTTTTTTTTATTGATAAATCCTCATAATTAATATATAATTAGCCTTATTAAATTTCTACATTGAAAGGGCATATTAATTATGAACGCAAGGATAAAGTGGTTGGATTCTATAAGGGGGATTGCCTGCATAATAGTTTTAATTGCACACATCGTTTCTGTAAATCCAACAATAGGTATATATGCTTCAGGTTGTGGAAAAATTGGTGTTTGGTTTTTTATGCTTTTATCGGGTATGTTGACATTAATGCCTTATTTAGAGAGTAATAGATCTTTCAAGTTTAAAGATATCCCTTCCTACTATAAAAAACGCTTTATTAGAATATATCCTCATTATCTAATATGTATTTGTATTGCATGTTGCCTTGGATTTTTTTCTTTTCGCAGCCTATTAAATCAGATTATTTTTATATCTCCCTGGGGACATTTTTGGTATATTCCTGTTATCGTACAGTTTTATTTGATTGTGCCTGTATTTTTGCTGTTTTATTCCTTTTTAAAAAATAAATTACCTAAATATGCCCAATTAATCTTTGTCACAGGCATCTTTATTGTTGCGTTGCTGTTCTGTCTGCTTTTTCCTTATACAGATTATGTTGAAAACTCACCTGGGTTATATTGGTATTTGCCTGTCTTTCTGTTAGGAATGTTATTAGCAATATTTGTTTCCAATATAAATACAATTCATTTTTTAATGGATTTATTATGTTTGATTGCAGTTTTATTTATTGTAATTGCAACGCCGCTCTTCCGCCAGATATTTTTTAATATTCCGCCCACAGGTTATTTGCAAAATAAATATTTATATATAGGATTTTGCGAATTTATTATTATTCTAAGCATATCGCAAAGCAAATATTTAAAGAGTTTTCTGGAAAATTCTGTTTTATTACAAAAAACAAGTTCCGTAAGCTATGAAATATATCTAATTCATTACCTGCTTTTGCAATGTCTTTTGCAAATGCAATTTTCTGCCATTCCTGCTGGTATAATTACTTTTTTATTATGCTTAAGCATGATATTTTCCGCCCAAAAACTCAGCGCACATTACAACAGGACTATTTGTCTGCTGGCAATAGGTGCTCTGCTAATCTTCAGCAATAAATGTTCTGTTTTTATTAAAGACATGGTTGTACCCCCCCCGACTGATGAAAAAGAGTCTGTTACAACAAAAAATTCTTCATATGATGAATTATATGTTCCAACAATGATTAATAAAATTGATGATACGTATTTTATAATGGATTGTTGGAATGACAGAGTAATATATTCTGATGAAATTAATGCAGACATAAACCAATGGAATACGCTTACTGATGATAATTATATTGGCGGTCACACCATATGTTCGGATGGAGAATTAATTGTGCTCGATAATACTGACAACAATTCTGTTTTGGTATATAAAAAAACAGCCGTACACAAAAGCAGCGATAATCAATATAACTTAACGCAAACTATCAGTAACATTACCGGTCGGCCTCATTTTGTGATATATGATTCTGTAAATAAATATTTTTACGTTATCGCTTCTGTGGAGGGAACAATTCATGTGTTTAAAAACAACAATGGTTATCTCCAATTGGTGCGTTCGGATTTTTTTGAAGAACTTTCCGATACTTATGTAAAAAGTATTACGATAATTGATAATTATCTATACACTGCATCGGGTTCGGGTTTTATCTACAAATACGCTATAAATGCAGACTATTTTGATTTGAAGGAATCATATGCCGTTCCGCCGGAATTATCCGGATTGAATCAAATATTCAAAATTGACGATTATTTCTATTTGACCGTTAATACTGGGGCTACGGGTTCTGTATCTGAAACCACTATTGTACGTACAAAAAGTTTGGAATCATTAACTATACCGGAGAAAGTAGAAAATTTATATGATACATTTTCTTTTGTGGGACAACCATATTATATCACTCATTTTGATGATGCCTACTATATTACTGAAATCAGTGCTGATTGCGGAAATGGAATCAAGAGATTCAAAGTAAATTCTAATCAAATTACGGATATCTCTACTTTGTTTCACTGGGACACCGCTTCTGATAAAGTAAAAACCGACCATGAATATAGAGAATCTTTTGCAACAATAAATAATGAGAAAGAATTTGTGGATTTATTTCTGTTTGCAGGACAGTCTAATATGTCTGGTAAAGGCACAGCTTCGGAAGCGCCTACAGTAAAAAAGGGTTATGAATTTCGCTCCATATCAGATCCTTCTCAATTATATCCTATATCAGAACCTTTTGGACTTATGGAGAATAAATTAAATGGAATTAATGATACATGGGAGAATATGACCGTATTAAGAAAGTCAGGAAGTCTTGTTTCTTCCTTTGCAAACAGTTATTACTCGTACACAGGTATTCCCATTGTTGGGGTGAGCTGTTCTGAGGGGGCAACAACTATTGCGCAATGGTGTTCAGGTTCCCAAAGGTATAAGGATCTTATAGAACGGGCCAATAATGCAGCAACTTTTTTGGAAAAATCTTCCCAATATCAGCTAAGACATAAATATTTGGTATGGTGTCAGGGAGAAAGTGACGGTGATGCAGGAACCACTGCCAAAGACTATTATCAACAGCTTAAAAATATAACCGACAGTTTGATTGAACAAAAGATTGTAGATTATTGTTTTATTATTGCTATTGGTGAAAATGCAAATCATCCCGGACTATATTCGGCAATCCATGATGCACAATTAAAATTGTGTGATGACAGTGAAAATTGTATTTTGGTTTCAGATAGCTTTTTGGGCATGAAGAATAAAAACCTGATGATTGATGAATATCACTATTCTCAAACAGGATACAATATAGTGGGAACTGAAGCTGGAGAAAATGCTGCAAAATTTTCTATTGCGAATTATAAATAATTGTTATTTTATAAATTTTTATCTGTTGTTTTTTTGTACGATGAATGCCAATTTAAATAATTTTAAATTAAACAATCAAGAAAAAATGCTTGTGAACTGATATGAAAAGTGTTAGAATGACTATGGTTTATACAGAAGATGGGTTTACCCAGAACATAAGTGCAGATGGGCTATGTTACATTTTATTGCATATATTAGATAGGGAAAGGAAATACTAGAATGCAACATAGAGATTAAGTGGAGATGAATTTATGAATAGAGCGATGGAAGAGATGATTTCAAGAGATTTAGGGATTGAAATCAAAAAAATCAGAACTTCATCCTGGGATGACTTGAGGAAAATTCCTAGAAAAAGAGAAAAGGCTTTTCGTCCTAAAGATATGTTTCTTGTTGGAGGCAATATAAATCTTGCTGAAAATAGAGAAATGGGTACGACTGTACTAGGATTAAGAAATCTTTACAGAAAGGTAATATATACTATGAAACTGTGAAAACATTTTCTGTAAAAAGGTCTGAGGTCTTCTATGATAATATGAGTATCATAGAAGGCTTTATTGTTGCGATAAAAGAAAAATGTATACGAGATAGAGATAAAAGAAAGTATACAACAAAGTCTCTGTTGGTTGTTGACTGCCATAACAGCCCTTTTGAAGAAAGGTACGATTTTATGAAAAATATAGGAAAACAACTTTGGAAGATCATAGAAACAATTGCACATGCGGTTTTGGCGTTTTGCTTTCGGCTTGTTCATAAAGAACTGACGGATGAGGCATTTGCAGCTTTTATGCAGTTTGTTAAATTTGGATTGGTGGGCGTCAGCAATACGGTTATCTGCTATGCGATTTATGCCGCCAGTTTAATCATATTTAAAAAAATGGAAATTTTACCCAGAACGGATTATCTTGCAGCACAGGTGATTTCCTTTGTTCTGAGCGTAGCCTGGTCCTTTTACTGGAATAATAAGCTGGTCTTTGTGGTGGAAGAGGGAAAAGAACGATCAGTGTGGAAAACACTGTTAAAGACGTATGTATCGTATTCTTTTACCGGTCTGTTCTTAAACACAATTTTATTGGTAGTGTGGGTGGATTATCTGCATTTTTCTGAGTTTTTAGCGCCGATTATTAATCTGTTAGTGAATGTACCGATTAATTTTTTGATTAATAAGTTTTGGGCGTTTAGAGTGAAGGATGAGCGTTAGTTAAAGACAAACAAAAGGGAGAAAACACGTTGAAAAAGAGGAAAATTGTCTTATTTTTATTCCTGAATCTGGTTATCTTGACAGCTTTTGCAGCTGCCTTAATTTACTTTACCAGATTGCAGGATAATATGACGTTTACTGTACGTTTTGGCGAAAGTCATGCCGGTAACAGAAATATTGGACAACTGTTTTATGCGAAAGACACGAAAAGTTTTTCAGGCAACAGTGTGTTGACGGAGGTTTTTGAGCAGGATGAACTCTCCTTTAACATAGGGACAATTGATTTGAAAAATAATCTTCTCCGGCTGGATCCTTTTAATGTATCTACAGATTTTTCCATAATAGAAGTAGAAATTAATTATGGAAATTTTCAGGTTTGGAATTTGCAGGAAAAAAATTAGCAGAATATTTTAAAAAAGTTAAACAGGTGAGCTATCAGGTGCAGCAGAATATAATTACTTTTCAGGGCACAGGTAAGGATCCAAGAATTATTATGAGCCGTAAATTTTCTCAAAAGCTGTACCAATTTTATTTTCTGTTTAACCGGGTTCCTTATATTGTACTGGGATTACTGTTTATTCTGCTGGGATTTGTGCAGGTAAAAGTATTTTCACGAACACAGGAAGAGGAAGTGGGCGGATATTTTATCTGGATGCTGATTGCAGATGTGTTAATTGCGGTAGGCGTTGTTTTTAACTATGCCCTGGTTTATTTTGAAAGTCATTTTGGACAGGTGCCTTTTGGACAATTGGTGTATCATCTTCATACTCCCCTTGACGGAACGGATATTTCTTCCTACTATGGGGTAATTGGGAAGGGCGTTCTGTTGACCATCGGAGTATGTGTTGCGGCCTTTGGAATCTATGAACTGCTGAAAAGGAAAAAGACTCATGCCGGATATGTGGGATGGTGTACAACCTTAGGTCTGCTCTTAATTCTGTATGCCGGAGTTCAGGCCTGTATTCATTTTGATCTGGTAGAATATTATCAATATACTCATTCCCGTACAAGGCTTTATGAAGAGCACTATGTGGACGGAAAAACAGCCTCCATAACTTTTCCTGAGAAAAAAAGAAACTTAATATATATTTTTTTGGAGTCAATGGAGACGACATATGCCGATCGGGAGTCCGGCGGGGCAATGCAGGAAAATTATATTCCCGAGCTGACGGAGTTGGCGATGCGGAATGAAACTTTTTCCAGTGGGGAACTGTTAAATGGCGCATACCATGTATCAGGCGCAACCTATACCATGGGCGCTTTGGCGGCTCAGACAGCAGGAGTGCCGATTAATGAGAATCAGGTTAGTAACGAGACCTTAAATGGTACTTGGGAGTCGGAAAACAATTATCTTCCCGGAGTGTGGTCCATTGGGGATGTGCTGGCACAGGAAGGATATAATCAGGAATTTCTCATCGGCTCTAACGGAGCTTTTGCGGGAAGATCCTCTTACTTTAAAGGGCATGGAAACTATGCGGTGGAGGATTATCCTGCCGCAAAACAGCAGGGCCGTATCCCGGAGGATTATAAGGTCTGGTGGGGATATGAAGATGAGAAACTTTTTGAATTTGCAAAGGAGGACATTGCCACACTGGCGAAAAGCGGAGAACCTTTTAATTTTACTATGTTGACGGTAGATACCCATGCTACCGGCGGTTACGTCTGCGACTTGTGCAAGGATCAATATGAAGAGCAGTTCAGTAATGTGTTGGCCTGCTCCAGCCGGCAGGCGGCAGATTTTATTCACTGGATACAACAGCAGGATTTTTATGAGAATACCACGATTGTGATGGCGGGGGATCATCTGACTATGGATTCATACTATATTGCCGGTCAGGGGGCAGAAGGCTTTGACCGGAAGGTATATTTTACCGTAATCAATCCGGCAGGGGGAAAGCGTGCAAATGGACAGCAGCGGGTATATACAACATTGGATATCTATCCCACGACATTGTCGGCGCTTGGCGTTTCTATAGAAGGCAGCCGGCTGGGACTGGGAGTCGACCTGTATTCCGGAGTCCCTACTTTGGCGGAAGAGTATGGGATGGAATATCTCAACACAGAGTTGATGAAAAATTCAGATTACTATACAAAAAAGCTGCTGTATAAATGAAAATCTACCGGGAAATGGCGGTTGGAAGGCAGGGCGCAATGAAACTGTGCGCAGATAGGATAATTTTGTTGAAAATACCCAATAAAACGTGTATAATGCATTTGTATGCTTTTTGGCATATTGTGGGAGAATATAATATCAAAGGATGATTGGAATATGGCGAAATACATTGTATTGGTTTTATTGGCCCTTTTCTTAATTTACCTGATAATCTGGTCTGTGCAGCTGCATCTTCACACAAAGCGTCAGAAGAAGGTAAAGCGGGTGCAGGAGCTGCGGGCCAAGGGGAACGAGATTAAGAAAAGGACGATTGACTGTACCAAGGATTACTGGTATAACCTCCGGGAGGTGGAAGACCGTAAGGAGGGGGAAGACTTTGAAAAATATTATCATTATTTTATCGGCGTGGATCAGGGAGTTCATGAACTGTTGTTAGAGATGTATGACTGCGGCATTGTCCGGACGGATGAATTAGAGGAGATTGCATATGGCAAGAATCATCTTCACAATGTGGATCTTTCTTTTTTAGAGGAATTAGAGCGGGAGATGGCGGAAGAAGAGGAAGATGATGAAGTTTCTGAACAGGCGGACGAGACGGAGACAGGCCGTTCAGATGAGCGGGATTCCGGGTCAGGAGAGACGGACTTAAGAGACTCTGCCTTATCTTTGGACGACGGCATTATACAGATTGACGGGGTGATGAGCGATTTCTTCGGGCAGAAGAAGGATGTAGTCTCAGCCGCTAAGAATCTGAAGAAGGACGATCCGGGAATTACAGATATCCATGGCACCCTGTCGGATGGCGTGATTAATGTGCTTGAGGCTGTGGAAGCAGAGAAAGAGGCGGAAGAAAAGAAATTTGAGCCGATTGTTCCGAAGAAGGAGAAATCTGTAGAGGAAGCCCGGAAGGCCAGGGAAATGACCGGAAATGCGGAGATTCGCAATAAGATTTATGAGCGATGGGTCGGCTATGTATTTGAGCTTTATGAGTTGGTCAGCATCAATGCCAACGAGGATACCAAGCATAAGATTCGAAAGGCCTTGATGGATTACGGATACAATGATGTGGATGTGTTATTAGAGAGTCCGGAATAAGATATGAGAAAGGGTGTTTAGGCGCCCTTTTTCTTATGGAATTTTGGGATATCCTGCTAAAAAGTCTGGTACAATGGAAAGTCCCCGCCAGTTAGTGTGGCGGGGATTTTTGCAGCAGGTTAAGTCAGGTTTCTTCCTGCTCCTCAATGTTGCGGATTCCGGAACGCTTTGTCAGATAAAGCACAAGCAGGTTAGCCGCCGCAAGAAGGAAGATGAGGAGAAGCTCCATGAGGAAAATGGAGATTTTGGTATTGCTGAACAGGAAAAATCCGCCGACGCACACCACCAGGGTAAATCCAATGGCAATGGCCATGGCGAAAAAGGTATTGTAATTTTCCCTAAGGGAACTCATTTCGTCATCCCAAATCAGCTTCGGCTGAATCGAATCAATATAGATTCCCATATAGGATATAAAGGTAATGGCCATCAGGCTGATCAGGGTAAAGATGAGAATCTGTACCAGCGGAACCTTTACCAGAATACATGCCGGAATCACATAGATTAACACGCTCGCTGCCGGAAAGATAATTCCCACAAAAGCCTTTGCGTGCCACTGGGTAAAATAGGGTACCGGTATGTATTTCATAAAAGAAAAATGCTTTCCCTCCCTGGATATGGCATTGGAGCTTAGGCTGTTAATGGCAGCCACAATCACAGAAATTCCCACAATGCCCAGCAGAAAGAATAACTGTATCCGTAAATCCCTGTGGGCGTAATAGTGCCTAAGCTCTGCTAAAGTAAGTCGTCTGCTCTGAATCTTGTACATGGCGTACACGAATATGGGCCAGAGAAAATTCATGGCGATGCAGTTGGTAAAGTACACCGGCGTTCTCACTAAGATTCTTACATCCTTCATAAAATAGGACCAGAAAGCACTGCGCTGTCTGACTCCGGCCAACAGCCTGTCAATGCTCTTTGCCCGTCTGCCGTTGTCAGAGGAGGTAAGTCCGATGACGCCCCGGAAATACAAAAGCTCGGATAAAAGAAGCATGACTGCGATGACCAACGCATTTACTCCGATATAAGCAAGCAGGGATAAAAGGCTTCGGTCATAGAAAGTCTTGATAAACAGCGGTACATTGGGGAAAATGATATTCATGACCCGTAAAAACGTCTGGTCTCCGGAGGCTAAAGTCTCCACATAACTGTCAATGTCCATGTTCTGCAAAAAGCCGATGGAGCCTACCAGGAGAAGAACCAGGGCAAACATCAGGGCAACGGATATTTTCTGAATCATATCTTTGCTGCGGATAAATTTTGTAAAGCCCATAATCAGGATACTTACGATTCCGCAGTAGGCCAGGGGAATGACAGGCAGGGTGATGATGCCGATTACGGAAAGCAGCCAGCTTAAGATTCCCATCTTAGCGCCGATGCCAAAACCGATAGTACAGGCCAGCACCAGAACAAACTGCATCATATTTTCATTGTAAAAAGCCGCTGTGAATTTGGATGCGATAATCTGATAAGCCCGAAGCGGCCATGGCAGAAGATATTCAATGTCGTTGGAAAAATAAAATTCATTAAAGATTACATTGATGCCGAAAATAACCGTAAACAGGCAGATAACATGGAACATCAGCTGAAGTCCTAAAGGTTCAACGCCAAGCGGCAGCAACGTCTCTGTCATCAGCTTAACTAAAACGCCGACGGCAATGCATACCGGCAGCAGCACGCCAAAGACGCCAAACAGGGATAAAATAATAATCATGATCTTTCGCCGCTTATCCGGCGCCTCGCTCATGCCGATGGCGGCGATAAAGGTTTTGGTTAAAGTTCTATAACTATTCATGGGCAGTCATCTCCAAAAAGATTTTTTCCAGGTCCATATCCGGATATTGGCTGGTCAATTCATCTAAGGTTCCATAGAACAGCGAGTGGCCATGGTTGATAATAATGACCTTGTCGCAGAGCTTTTCTGCCACCTCCAATACATGGGTGGAAAAAAGAACGGAATTTCCTGCGTCTGCGTGCTCCCGCATCATGTTTTTCAGATTGTAGGCGGATTTGGGGTCAAGGCCGGTTAAAGGCTCGTCTAAAATCCAGACTGCCGGGTCGTGGACAAGGGCGGCGGCGACCATAATCTTTTGCCGCATGCCATGGGAATAGCTCTGCATGGGGCGGTCTAACACCTCTGCTAAATCAAAGCGGGTGGCAAAGGTCTTGATCCGTTCCTTGCGGAGCGCGGCCGGAACCTTATAAATATCAGAAATCAGGTTCATAAATTCAATTCCCTTAAGCCGGAGAAACATATCCGGGCTGTCTGCAATATAGCCGATTACCTGTTTTGCCTTTAAAGGTTCTTTCTGCATATCAAATTCGTTGATGAGTACGGTTCCGCTGTCCGGCTTCAGGATGCCGGTCATCATTTTGAGGGTGGTCGTCTTTCCTGCTCCGTTGGGGCCGATAAAGCCTACGATTTCCCCGTCGTTGACCGTAAGGCTCAAATTGTCAACGGCCCGGACGGTACCGTTATAGGTTTTGGTGATTTGTTCAATCTTAATCATGGTAATCCCCTTTCACAGATAAGTTGTGTGAGAGCTTAAGCTCCCTTCCCCTCATAAATTTTGAAATGTCTGTCAGACTTTAGCTGCCGGTGTGGCGTCTATGGTATAGATTCGGGCCGGAGCGGATGCGTCCTTTGCGGCGACAGCATAGATTGTGACTGCGTCCTCTTCGGCGCTTTGGGCGGAAGAGGCGGGAGTGTTCCCGACTGCACTGCCGTTTGGAACATGGCTATAGCCGGTGTTACTGTTACGGATATTGCCGGTGTCCACATTGCCGATATTGGCCAGAACCTTTTGTACATAGTTTCTGGTCTCTGAAAATGGCGGAATGCCGTTATATTTGTCTACATTTCCTGCCCCTGCATTGTAAGCCGCCAGTGCCAGCGCCAGATTGCCGTTATATTTCTTAAGCATCTGGGACAGATATTTTGCGCCCCCCATAATATTTTCCCTGGCGTTATAGGGGTCCGATACGCCCAGAGAGGCGGCGGTTCCCGGCATAAGCTGCATGACGCCGATAGCCCCGGCGGACGATACGGCGCGGGGATTAAAACCGGATTCCTGTTTGGCAACGGCGATCAGCAGATTCACATCTACGCCGTATGTATTGGCTGCTTCCTGAAAATGTGAAAGCAGGCTGCCCTGACCGCCGTTCCCTGACGGTTCCGGCTGTGAAACGCCGCTGGTATCAGATTCCGGCTGCGCATAGATAACAGTCTCCTGTTCCAAAATCTTATCAAAATCGGTATGGGCGGACGAGCCGGTCTTTGTTTTGCTGCGGCTGGTCTTATCCTCGATATAACCCAGTCCTTCAATGTAAATCATCAGTCGATTATCCTCCTGCATAAATGAAATCAAAACATATATACATACATTGTACTATAAATCACCAAAAAAGGAAATGAAAATTTACTTGTTCTTGTACCTTATGCTGACTTCCGTTATAATCGATATATAGATAGATGCCGGAACGGCGGATATCCGGCTATTTGGAATGGCAGATATCCGTTTTTCCCTAAAGGAATATTGCAGATGAAAAGGAGTAATGATATGTATTTAAGTCAGGTAAATCCATACAGTATTGCAAAGCAGCACAACCGGGACAAGCTTCATCTTATAGAGCGGATCCGATTGCTGTTTGACCGGGACAGCTTCGTGGAGGACTATCCGGAGGAGGACGCCGGATATGACGGCGTGATTACCGGTTATGGCTGCATCTGCGGCCAGCGGGTCTACTTTTATGGGCAGGATTTTACCTGCATGGGCGGTACCTTTGGTTATCATCACTGCCAGCAGATCATTGCCATTATCCAAAAGGCGATAGAGAACAGAAGACCGGTAATCGGCCTCTACGACGGGGGAGGAGCCAGAATCCAGGAGGGCGCCGCTTCAGTGGCGGGCTGCGGAGAATTATTCCGTATGAACACGAAAGCGTCCGGTTACATTCCCCAGATTGCCATTATTGCGGGAACCTGCGCGGGAGGCGCAGTCTATTCTCCGGGGCTGATGGATTTCATTTTTACCATTGATAAGATCAGCAACCTGTTTGTCACCGGTGCGAAAGTGATTAACGAGGTGCAGGGAACGGATTACCTGATTGAAGAATTAGGCGGGGCGGAGATTCATTCTTCCTTAAGTGGCGTGGCCCATTTCCGCATGGAGGACGAGAGAAGCTGCTATGAACAGGTGCGGCGGCTGGTGGATATGCTGCCGCCCTGTTATATGGAGGAGCGGATTTTCCGGACGGCGGCGTATCGCGAAAAAGATTTGTCCGATATCCGGGCTTTTCTGCCGGTGGACCAGCAGGAGCCTTATGATGTGCTGCCTGTGATTGAGGAGATTTTGGATGACGACAGCTTTTTGGAGGTTCACAGGGAGTTTGCCGCCAACATCGTTACCGGGTTAGGGCGTTTAGGCGGGATTACCGTCGGGGTGGTGGCCAGCCAGACGCTTTGTAAAAATGGCTCCATAGACTGTGATGCGGCGGATAAGGCTGCGCATTTTGTCCAGTATTGCGACTGCTACAATATTCCTATTATTACCCTGACGGATTCCACCGGATTTGTCATGGAGGCGGAGCAGGAGCATAAGGGCTTAATCCGCCATGGGGCAAAGATGATTCAGGCCTATGCCAACGCCACGACCATCCGGCTGGCTGTAGTGCTGCGGAAGGCATACGGCGGCCCTTACATTTTAATGGGCTGCAAGCAGCTGGGGGCGGACCGGCATTACGTATGGCCGCGGGCAGAGGTGGCTGTGATGAAGGCGGAGGGCGCTGTAGCGGTAATCAGCCATGGGCAGATGGCTAAGTTAGAAGGCGTGGAAAGGGAAGCCTTTTTGCAGGATCAGCTTACCCAATATCAGAAGCTTTACATGAACAGCAATATGGTGTTAAAAAGGCATTTTGTCGACGAGGAGATCCGGCCGGAAAAGACCAGGGAGGTACTCTATCAGGATTTGCTCCGCCTGTCCGAAAAACCGGCTGAGAAGAATATTTCAAAGAAACATACTGTAATGCCGGTGTAGACGGAGGCATAAAGAAAAACAGGGAGGCTGCGTGAAGACAGACCTCCCTGTTTGCAGAAAATTAGAATTAGCAGCCGCAGCCACATCCTGAAGCGTTGTTTGTGCCATTGCCACAGCAGCTAAAGAGAAGGATCAGGATGATGATCCATGTGCAGCAGCTGTTTCCGCCGAAACCGTCATTTCCGTTGAAAAATCCGCTTCCGTTTCCACAGCCGTTGTCATTACCGCCACAGCAGGTGAAGAGAAGGATCAGAATGATAATCCATGTGCAGCAGCTATTGCCGCCGAAGCCGCAGCTGTTTGTTGCTGATAAGTCGCCCATAAGGAATTCCTCCAATTATCTTTACACTTTTATACTATGCACAAGAAAAAAGGGTGTGACAAAATAAGGAAAAAATATTGAATATAAGTGGAATTTACTATATTATAAATACAGGAATTTATGATTTTACAAAAAGCAGAGGGTTTAGGGAGGTTAGTTTATGCGAAAAGGATTTAAAATCACAACAAAATATATTATGGGCGTGATGTTGTTTTTTATCATGGTATTGTCCGGCTCTGTAACCGGACGCGCCTACAGTACTGCAACACAGATTTTACCGGCAACGCCGGAACAGCCGTCGGCGGGTTGTATGCTGGTTGGCGTAAGGGGAGAGTACATAGGGGGAACCGAAGAAGCCCTTGCCCGGATTAATGCAATCCGCAAAGAAGCATGTGAAGAGGGCGTCCCCAATCCTCAAAATCCTTCTGTGCCGCTGACTCCGGCAGATTATAAGCCGATACAATGGTCCGCTGAACTGGAAGAGGTTGCCAGAATCCGGGCGGCGGAGGCAAGTCTTCTTATCGGGCATAATCGTCCTAACGGACAAGACTGTTTTAGCTTGAGGCCTTTGGGGTATAATATGGTTGCTGAGAGTTTGGCATGGAATGGGACTTCCTCCATGCTTCCGGGAATTGAACAGTGGTACGAGGAAAAGGAACTCTGGAATGTAGAAAAAGATCGCAGTGGAGCGGGACATTATGTTTCAATGATTAATCCGGATTATACTTACGTGGGACTGGGCTGCATGGTATCTGAGTACGGAGTCTATAAAAATACGCTTTGCGGAAGATTTGGCTCCACAAAGAATACGGTAGATGGAACAATGGCGGCGCCCGTCAAGGATTGTATCAGGGTAATTGAAATTAAAAAATCTTCAGTTGAAAATGCAACTCTTAAAAAGATTTCCGGCGCTGAAGAACAATTGAAAGCAGGAGATACCCTGTCTTATGAATTTGTTGCGGATACGAATATCAATGTGCATAAAGCAAAAGTACTGATTATGGATAGCGTGGTCTGGACTTCTTCTGATGAAAACGTTGCAACTGTGGATAACTATGGCAATGTGACCGGAACAGGTGGAGGAACGGCGACTATAACAGCAACTTCTGCCAGCGGTCTTTCCGCATCGGTTTCTCTTACCTTTACAGGCGATATAGTAGAACCGGGAGATAATCAAGAATCTGGAGACAACGACCCGGGTTCGGGAAACGAACAGGGAGATAGTACAGAAACAGAAGGAGAAGAAGTAGGCTCAGGAAGCGAAACAGGCTCAGGAGGTGAACCGGGAGATAATCAAGAACCGGGAGATAAGCCAGAATCGGAGGATAAAACAAAACCGGAACAAGAAGTAGAGACGGGTGATAACACAAAACCAGATAATAAAGTAGAAACAGGAAATGAATCGGATAATAAAGTAGAACCGGAAAGTAAAACAAGTAATAAAGTGGCAAAGGTCTCCTCCTTAAAAGTGAAGGCGGGCAGAAAAAAGCTGACCATAACGTGGAAAAAGATGGCAGGCGCTACAGGTTATGAACTGCAAATCAGCACGAAAAAGAACTTTAAGGGCGCAAAGACCATTAAACTTGGGAAAAATAAGGCTAAATATATGGCAAAGAAGTTAAAGGCCAAAAAGAAATATTATGTGCGCATACGGGCTTATAAGACGATTAAAAATAAAGGGAAAAGCGGAAAAGCATACGGTACCTGGGTCAAGACAAATAAAAAGACCAAATAAGATGGAACCTGACAGACAGGAGACGGACCGCATAAAAACGGTTTAAAAAAGATACAATCAGAAGAATATAAATTACAAAAAGAATCAGGCGGAGGTTTGACGGTATGGAAAAAGAGACAATGGCAGATTATGAGGAGGAACTGACAAAGTCCTTCAGGGTAATCCGGCAGGGAGACCTGGTAACCGGAATGATTGTGGATATCAATGATGAGGCGGTAACGCTGGATTTGGGGTATTATGCCCCCGGCGTGATTCCCCTTTCCGAGCTTTCCGACGACCCGGATTTTTCAGCTATGCGGGACTTAAAGATTGGAGAGAAACTACAGGCAGTAGTGCTTGAGAGTGATGACGGAAAAGGAAATGTGTCGCTTTCCCTAAAGGAAGCGAATGAAGCGTCTGCCTGGGATCATTTTAGAAATCTCTTGCAGGAGGAAACGGTGGTTACGGTTAAGGTTAAGGAGAGCGTCAATAGCGGCGTTACTGCTTATCTTGAGGGAATCCGGGCATTTATCCCCGCCTCTCAGCTTTCCTTGTCCTATGTGGAGGATACGGCGGAATATATTGGAAAGCAATTAGAGGTCAAGGTCATTACAGTGGAGGAGGCCCGTAGAAAGCTGGTGCTTTCGGCAAAGGCAGTTTTAAAGGAAAGAGAGGCGGAAAATGAGCGGGCAAAGATGGCGAGGCTTGTTCCCGGCTCCATATTTGAGGGCAGGGTGGAATCCCTGATGCCTTACGGCGCATTTGTGCAGATGAATAACGGACTGACCGGACTGGTACATATTTCTAAAATCAGTATGAAGCGGATTAAGAAGCCGTCCGAGGTATTGTCGGTAGGGCAGCAGGTAAAAGTGAAGGTTTTAGCGGTCAAAGACGGAAAAATCAGCTTGAGCATCAAGGATGTGGAGATGAATACATCTGAACTTGTGACGGATGTGGAGGAGAGTTTTGATTATGCATGTGAGGAGATTCCAAATAATCCCTTTGGTGCGTTGCTGGCTGATGTAAAACTGGATTGACGCATTATGTAGAGCATATTATGTATACATATTATGTTAATGGGTTATGTAAATGGATTATGTAAATATATTATGTGAATGTGTTATGTAAATTAATAAGCAAATATAAGTTGAAATATGCGATACAAAATTGCAAATATAATTATGTAAACTTGTTATGTGAAATGATTATGTAGATTTATTATGTAAATATATAATGAAAAATATATAATGAAAAATGATTAAAACAACAAATATATGGTAAATAGTAAAAGTTGTTAAGGAAAGTGATATTATGTCAACTTATTTGAAAAGCAAGCGGCGAATATGGCATATAGCGTGCGCTTTTGGAATACTATGGATTATGATGAGTTTATGTTTTATTTCCGCTTCTGCCAAAACTTCATTTTCCAAAGAAAAGCCTGCTGGTATTATGTCAACCGCTGTGGGCACAGACGTTGCGGTATCCTGGGAACCGGTAAAGGGCGCTTCTGGTTACCGGGTATATGAGTCCGGCGGGAAGGAATTTTCCCTGGTGAGGCAGACAAGCGGCCATAGCTGCGTCCTTTCCGGCAGGGAGCCGGGAAGAACGTACCAGTATTATGTCCGCGCCTACAGCAAGAACAGCAGGGGAAAGCGGGTATATGGCAGGACGAGTAAACGAGTGTCCACTACGGTTGCCAAAGAGGGAATTTCCACACTGGGGAATTTTTTAAGGACGGCGATTGCCCCGGTCGGCTCCACCATGTATGTGTGGGGAGGCGGCTGGAATAAGGCGGATACAGCCGCAGGCAAGGAGGCAAGGCAGGTTGGGTTAAGTCCCCGGTGGAGGCAGTTTGCCGCTAACAAGAAAGCCTCGTATAACTATAACAACTACCGGTATCAGATCCATGACGGGCTGGACTGCTCCGGCTATGTGGGCTGGTGCATTTACAATGTAATGAATACGAAGAACGGCCGGAAGGGCTATGTATACAGCGCCTCTAAGCAGGCAAAGAAATTTTCGGAGATGGGTTTTGGCAGCTATCAGCCGGCAAAGGATATAAAGGATTATCAGCCCGGAGATATTATGAGTTCCACCTGTAAATGCTGCGGCCATGTGTGGATTGTGATTGGACAGTGCAAGGATAAGAGCGTGGTTTTGGTTCATTCTTCCCCGGCAGGGGTGCAGCTTTGCGGTACGGTTACGCCTTCCGGAAAGACCAACAGCCAGGCTTATAAGCTGGCAAAGAAATACATGAAAAAGTATTACGCCTCCTGGTATAACAGATATCCCAAGGTCAGCAGAAATGCAAGCTATCTTTCCCATTACGGGCAGATGAGGTGGAAGACGACAGGGGAGAATATCATTTTATCCGACCCGGACGGATACCGGGAGATGAGCGCTGCGGAGGTGCTAAAAGATTTGTTTGGCGAGTGATATTGTCATAGTTAATAGGGAAATCCCATACTTTATTTATAAGGTAAAGTATGGGGTTTTATTTTATGACGGAGAGCAAACTCAGCCCGGAATTAAATATGGCGTTGGGCATATCGGAGGAGGAACGGGAAAAAAGCCTGAATTTAAATGTGGGATACAGCGGGGAATATGACGAGTGGGAGCTGATTATCCGCTATACCGGAAGCCTTTCACAGATTATAGAGGAGCTGGAAATTTCTGTGGAGGAGTTGATGGGAGGCTATGGGATTGTCCGGATTCCCCAGTATTTAATCGGCCGGCTTTCCGATTATCCGCAGATAGACTATATCGAAAAGCCGAAATCCCTGATTTTGGAGCAGATGGAAGGGATTGGCGCTTCCTGCGTGAACCGGGTAAGACTGCCGGATTATGACCTGACGGGACGGGGAACCCTTGTGGCATGCTTAGATTCCGGCGTGGATTTTTACCACAGGGATTTCCGCAACGCAGACGGAACCACCCGCATTGTGGCAATGTGGGACCAGACGGTACCGGGCAATCCGCCGGAGGGATTTTCTACGGGCAGCGAGTACGGCAGGGCGCAGATTAATGAAGCTTTAGCGGCTGAAGGGGACGTAAACCGGCGGCGGGAGCTTGTGCCGGAGTTTGACGGAACCGGACATGGCACAGCTGTATTAGGGATTATGGCGGGAAACGGCCTGTCTTCCCCGGAACGGATTGTGGGAGTGGCGCCGGAGGCGGAAATTATCGTGGTAAAACTGGGAAATCCGGATAACCGAGGGTTTCCCCGTACAACCCAGCTTATGCGGGCGCTGGACTATGCCCTCCGGGTGGCAGAGCGAGAAGGGAAGCCGCTGGCGGTAAATATCAGCTATGGCAACAATTACGGCGGGCATAACGGGGATTCGATATTGGAGCGTTATATCGACACCATTGCCGGACTTTACCGCCTGTCCATTGTAACGGGGACCGGCAATGACGGAACCACATCAAGGCACACCGCCGGGCAGCTTATGATGGGAAGCCGGGAGATGGTGGAAATCTATGTGGCGGATTATATGCAGTCCTTTAATCTCCAAATCTGGAAACATTATTTAGATGAGTTTGATGTGTATATCGAATCACCGGCCAGGCGAAAGATAGGGCCGGTAACGCCCTATGCAAGGGTGCAGAACTATGTACTGCCTGACGACGTGGTTGCGGTGTATTACAGCGAGCCCACTCCCTACAACCCGGAGCAGGAGATCTACATTTCATGGATTGGAAGGGAAAATTATGTTACGCCGGGAATCTGGCGCATCTACTTAGAGCCTAAGCAGATTGTGGCGGGGAGTTACAATATGTGGCTGCCTGTGGCAGGCAGCACCTCGTCCGAAGTCTCCTTTGTCCGTCCTGTGATTTTCAATACGCTGGTGGTGCCTTCCACAGCCCGGTATGTGTTGTCGGTAGCCGCCTATAATTCAGCAAATGATACCTTTGCCTCTTTTTCCGGCAGGGGACCGGAACGGGAAGCAGGGCTTCCCCGGACGGCGGCAAAACCGGACCTGGCTGCGCCGGGAGTGGATATTAACACATGTAAGGCGGGAGGGGGATATACGGAGGTGTCCGGGACTTCCTTTGCCGCCCCCTTTGTGACCGGCGCGGCCGCCCTTTTGATGCAGTATGGGATTGTGGACGGTAAAGACCCGTATCTCTATGGGGAAAAAATCCGCGCCAGCCTGATTCGGGGGGCGAGGAGGCTTCCGTTTCAGGCATCCCAGCCATGCCCGCTGGTGGGGTGGGGCGCACTTTGTGTCAGCGCAAGTATTCCGGAGTGAGGGGATATTGCGGCTGTTAGCACATCATTTATTGCACATTTTGAAAAGACATGATAACGGGACTTTTTGCGCGCATGTGATTTGGATGCAAAAAGTCCTGTTATTTTTGTTGACAGATGGAAATAATTGAGATACATTTTAAACAATATGTATGTGAACGGGAAAAAGGAGGAAGGCGTTATGTTCATTCAGTTTTTACTTTTGATCCTGGGCTTTGTCATGCTGGTCAAGGGAGCCGACTGGTTCGTGGAAGGGGCGGCCGGAATTGCCGATAAATTCGGGATTCCCCAGCTTGTCATCGGCCTTACCATTGTGGCTATGGGTACCAGCGCGCCGGAGGCGGCGGTCAGCATTACGGCGGCGTTGAAGGGCAATGCGGCCATCACGATAGGAAATGTGGTGGGAAGTAATATTATGAATATTTTGGTAATTTTGGGCGTCACATCAGTGATTACGGCAGTTGCAGTGGCGCAGTCCACAGTGCGTTATGAAATTCCCTATATGCTGTTTATCACAGCGCTGCTTATGGTTTTCGGATATACCGGCGGGCACATAACCTTTTGGGAAGGGGCGTTGCTCTGGGTGGCATTTATCGTGTATCTGACTTATCTCTTTATCATGGCGAAGAATAACAAGCAGAAGACCGAGGAGGAAGGCAAGAAAAAACCGGTCTGGCTTTTGCTGATTCTTGTTGCGGTGGGGCTTGTCCTGGTGGTGAAAGGCAGTGATGTCTCCGTAGACGCGGCGACGGCGATTGCGAAGGCGGCGGGCCTAAGCGAGCGTTTTATCGGCCTTACCATTGTGGCGTTCGGCACCTCCCTGCCGGAGTTATTTACCTCCGCCTCTGCGGCAATCAAGGGGAAGGCGGATATTGCCATTGGCAATATTGTGGGTAGCAATGTGTTCAATATCTTATTTGTAACCGGAACGACGGCGCTTATTACGCCGGTCATCTTTGAGAAAAACTTTTTGATTGATTCCGCCATTGCGCTGGCAGCAGGAATCCTGCTCTGGATCTGCGTATTTAAGAACCATAAGCTAAAGAGAAGCGGCGGAGTGGTAATGCTGTTAGGATATGCGGCTTACTTTATCTACCTGATTGCATAAAGGAAAAAAATATTGTACAATGAACACAGTTTTTCGGGAGTTTCTCAAGACGCCTGATATTTATAATGAGAAAGGAAACAAAATTTATGAGCAAAGATAACATTCCCTACAAAATTTATTTAGAAGAAAAGGAGATGCCCACGCAATGGTATAATGTGCGGGCAGATATGAAGAAGAAACCGGCGCCGATATTAAATCCGGGAACCCTGCAACCGGTTACGGAGGATGAGCTTTCCGGCATTTTTTGCAGGGAGCTTGCCAAGCAGGAGTTAGACGATACCACGCCGTATTTTGACATACCGGAGGAAATCCGCAATTTTTACAGAATGTACCGCCCTTCGCCGCTGGTACGGGCTTACTGCTTAGAGGAGAAGTTAGGTACGCCGGCCCATATCTATTATAAGTTTGAGGGAAATAATACTTCCGGCAGCCATAAGTTAAATTCTGCCATTGCCCAGGCTTACTATGCGAAGAAGCAGGGATTAAAAGGCGTGACTACGGAGACCGGGGCCGGTCAGTGGGGAACCGCCCTTTCGATGGCCTGTTCGTATTTTGATTTGGACTGTCAGGTATATATGGTGAAATGTTCTTATGAACAGAAACCGTTCCGGCGGGAGGTAATGCGTACCTACGGGGCTACAGTGACGCCTTCCCCTTCCATGAATACCAATGTGGGGAGGAAGATTAACGAGGAATTTCCGGGAACGACAGGAAGTCTTGGCTGCGCCATTTCAGAGGCCGTTGAGGCGGCCACCAGCCAGGAGGGATACCGCTATGTATTGGGCTCCGTATTGTCCCAGGTGCTTTTGCATCAGTCCATTATCGGTTTGGAGACGAAGACGGCGCTCGATAAATACGGCGTGAAGGCGGATATGATTATCGGCTGCGCCGGAGGCGGTTCGAACTTAGGCGGCCTGATTTCCCCGTTTGCCGGGGAGATGTTAAGGGGCGAGGCAAAGTATGACATAATCGCTGTGGAGCCTGCGTCCTGTCCGAGTATGACAAGAGGAAAATATGCCTATGATTTCTGCGATACCGGTAAGGTCTGTCCGTTAGCGAAGATGTATACCCTTGGAAGCGGCTTTATTCCTTCGGCAAACCATGCAGGCGGGCTGCGCTACCATGGCATGAGTTCTGTGGTATCTGAGCTTTATGATCAGGGCATTTTAACTGCGAGAAGCGTCGAACAGACGGAGGTCTTTAAGGCGGCCCAGACGTTTGCAAGGGTAGAGGGCATTCTTCCGGCGCCGGAGAGCAGCCATGCCATTAAGGTTGCTATTGATGAGGCGGTCAAGTGCAAGGAGACCGGAGAGGAGAAGAATATTGTATTCGGACTTACGGGAACCGGATATTTTGATATGGTGGCTTACCAGAAATTCAACGACGGGGAGATGAATGATTACATTCCTACAGACGAGGATTTGCAGGCGTCCTTAAGCCAGCTTCCTACCGTATAAAATACCCAAAATAAAATAAGAAGGCCTGGCGTGTGCCAGACCTTCTTTTAATGAGGGGGGGAGAGGATTTCAGTATAGCAAAAAGCCATACTATATGAAAAGCTCTTACAAATTTGTAGTATAAAATTGGAATGTGAAAAATATATGTATAGAATGTATTCATTTTGTGAACAGAATATATGCGTAGGGCTGTTGGCCCATGTAGATGCAGGAAAGACCACGCTTTCGGAGGCCCTGCTTTATGAAAGCGGCATGTTAAAAAAGCCGGGCAGGGTGGATAAGGGAGACGCTTTTTTGGATACGGACGCCTTGGAAAAGGCCAGAGGAATCACCATATTTTCCAAACAGGCGGTAATCCGGGACGGGGATCGGGCGCTTACCCTGTTAGATACGCCGGGCCATGTGGATTTCTCTGCGGAAATGGAGCGGGCGTTGTGGGTTATGGACTATGGGATTTTGGTGGTCAGCGGATCGGATGGCGTGCAGGGGCATACCCTGACGCTGTGGCGGCTGTTAGAGCGGTACCGGATTCCTGTGTTTTTGTTTATCAACAAAATGGACCAGCCGGGAACCAGTCAGGAAGCCCTGATGGCTGAACTTCAGAAAAATTTTGGTGAGGGCTGCGTGGATTTCACCATAAAAGATAAGACTGCATTTATGGAGCAGGTTGCCATGTGTGATGAGGCCGTTTTAGAGGATTATGTATCCGGCAGGGAAATCTGTTGTGAAGATATCTGCGGGCTCATACGGGACAGAAAGCTCTTTCCCTGTTATTTCGGCTCTGCCCTGCGTCTTGACGGGGTAAGGGAATTTTATCAGGGTATGCTGGCTTATATGAAGGGAGAAGACGGGGAGACGGATTTTGGCGCTAAGATTTTTAAAATTGCCAGGGACGCCCAGGGAAACCGCCTTACCTACATGAAGATAACCGGCGGCGTACTCCGGGTAAAAGATATGTTAGAGGGAGTCAGCAGCCGGTCAGGCGGCGAGAACCAGCAGTGGTCGGAAAAGGTCAACCAGATACGAATCTATTCCGGCGAAAAATATGAGGCGGTGCCGGAGGCGGGCAGGGGAACAGTCTGCGCCGTTACCGGACTGACGAAGACCTATGCGGGACAGGGAATCGGCATGGAAAATGGCTGCGACGCGCCTGTGTTAGAGCCGGTGATGACTTACTGCGTTGAACTGCCGCAAGGGGCGGACGCAGCAGTGACGCTGCAAAAGCTCCGCCAGTTAGAAGAGGAAGAACCGGAACTTCATGTGGTATGGCAGGAGGAAACCCAGTCCATACAGGTTATGCTGATGGGGGAAATCCAGACGGAGATATTAAAAAAGCAGATATTGGACCGGTTCGGTATCGGTGTGGGCTTTGGACCGGGAAATATCGTGTATAAGGAAACCATAGCGAGTACCGCAGAGGGCGTCGGTCATTTTGAGCCGCTGCGCCACTATGCGGAGGTGCATCTTTTGCTAGAACCGGGGGAGCCGGGAAGCGGTATGCAGTATATGGCGGATTGCAGTGAGGATGTGCTGGACAGGAACTGGCAGCGGTTGATTCTCACCCATTTAGAGGAGCGGGAGCATGTGGGGGGTGCTGACCGGTTCTCCGCTTACGGATGTGCGGATTACGGTGGCGGCGGGAAAGGCCCATGCGAAGCATACGGAGGGCGGCGATTTCCGGCAGGCCACTTACCGGGCGGTACGGCAGGGCTTGATGAAGGCGGAGTCCGTTCTGTTAGAGCCTTACTATGAATTTCGGTTAGAGATACCGGCGGATTGTGTGGGAAGGGCCATGACGGATGTGGAAGGCATGCATGGCTTCATCAAGCCGCCCGTTATCGAAGGGGAACAGGCGGTTCTGACGGGAACGGCTCCGGTTGCCGCTATGCAGGACTACCGGAGGGAGGTCAGCGCCTATACCAGGGGGCGGGGAAATCTGTTTTGCAGCCTTATGGGTTACGCCCCCTGCCATAATGCGAAAGAGGTTATAGAGCGGCTTCATTACCAGCCGGAGGAGGACTTGGAAAACCCCGCGTCTTCCGTATTTTGCAGCCATGGGGCAGGATTTATTGTTCCCTGGAACCAGGTGGAAGAATACATGCATGTGGAGAGCATATTAGAAGGCTGCGCCCGGTCCGGAACGGATATGCAGGATGGAGCGTTATCAGAAAAAAGGGAGTTTGACTATTCCATTGACGAGGAACAGATTGCGGAAATCTTAAAGCGCACCTACCACGCCAATGAAAAGGCGTCCAAGCATTACCGGAAACCGGCTGCGCCCGCTTCGCCGGTCTCCTATAAGCGTAAGGCAAAGCCGAAGCCCCGGCAAAAGTATCTGATTGTGGACGGGTATAACATTGTCCATGCCTGGGATGAATTAAGCGTCCTGCTTGAAGATAACATAGACGGCGCCAGAATGAAGCTGATGGACATTCTCTGCAATTATCAGGCCTTTGTAAAATGTGAACTGATTGTGGTGTTTGACGCCTATAAGGTAAAGGGAAATTTGGGGGAAATGTTTGACTACCACAATATCCATGTGGTCTACACAAAGGAAGCGGAGACGGCGGATTCTTATATTGAAAAGCTGACGCATCAGATTGCCAAAGATTATCAGGTGACGGTAGCCACCTCCGACGGGTTAATCCAGCTAATCACCCGGGGACAGAACTGCGCCGTCCTGTCTGCCCGGGAATTAAAGGAAGAGGTTAACCGGGTGGAGGAGGCCATCCGGGAATATCTGCGGCAGTAGGGCTACGCCTTTAACGCTTGATACAGTTTTGCAATGGGAAGGCCAACCACATTGTTGTAGTCTCCATGGATTTCCTTTATGTGTACGGCGAAGGGACCCTGAATGCCATAGGCTCCGGCCTTGTCGAGGCAGTCGCCTATGGCAATGTAGCGTTTTAACTCGTCATCCTCAATGGGATAAAAGGTTACATCGGTTTTTTCATGGAACAGGAGAGTGCGTTTTTCCCCGTCCTGCCGCAGCATGACGGCAATGCCGGTATACACCTGATGTGTCCGGTCAGAAAGCATTTTCAACATGTCGAAGGCTTCGTGTTCATCCTCCGGTTTGCCAAGGATTTCCCCGTCGTAATAGACAATGGTGTCGGCGCCGATCACGCAGAAATTCTTCCCGGCATAGTCCGCCCGAATCTGCCGATACACATCATTTGCCTTTTGAAAGGCGAGATTTTCTGCAATTTCTCCGGGCGTGTCTCCGTTTATCGTCTCTTCCACCCCGGAAGGCTTTACGGTAAAGGAAAAGCCTGCCTGTGTTAAAAGCTGCTTCCGTCTTGGCGAGGCGGAAGCTAAAATAATAGGAATCTTTGTATCGATCATAGTACACCTCCCTGTTTTACTTCTTCTATGGTGATTTCTTCCCTGCTGTAGCGGGCCTTTTCATACAGCGCGGTAAGTTCGCTGATATCTTCCTCGCAGGCCCGTTTCACATTGTCGGCTGTCTCTGCCGGGGTATTGCTCTTGGGGTAAAGCTCCTTTGGATAAGTCTTTATTTTCAGCCGGTAGGCGTGCCGTATCTTCATGGCGTTGTCCGCGCCGAAAATGGCCTTGAGCCGGTCTAAGGCGGAGGGTTTCTTAAGCGTTGTCTTCGTTCCCCGGACATTTTGTTTTAAAGTGACAATCTGGTCCGTATCCTTCGCATGGCGGCTTAAGAAATAGCGGATGAACCGGAAAATGATTTTATACAGGATAAAAATTACCAACAGCAAAAACAGCACAATGCAGATGGTCTGCAAAATGATGGCCTGTAATGTGGGGTCTTTCATTTCCTGCAAATCCTCCAGCAATTCCTGGTCTATGGGCCGGGGTTCTTCCACCTGCCTTTCCGAGGAGAACAGCAGACGGATAAAGGCAATGATATACAGTAGGAAATGAATCAGTATTTTTACAAGCTTTAACAAAAGGTCCCCTACGGCATATACGGACTGTTCCAGATGAAATGCCCGGACAAAGAGGGCAGTCACGAAAAAGGCTAAGGAGATAAACACAATCATGGAAAAGCTGGTGATGACGATCTTATTGACAGGGACGGAAGTGGCGTCTCTTGTCTTGCCCAAGGTAGCGCTTAATCCCTCTACGGACAGCCGGAAAAAATGAATCAGGATCAGGCCGATATTGAGGCAGTAAATGATCCAGGACAGGTTTTCCATATGGTAGGCTGTGACAATGATATAAATGGTGCCCACAATGATGAACAAAGGCCAGGGGGCTTCGTCATAGCGCTTTTCCTCCACCTGTTTCCAGATGCGTATTCCATGGACATTTTCGGCCACAAAAACGGCGATATACAGATACCGGTAAGTGGAAACCGGAAAAGGAATCAGAAGGATAGGCGCTAAAAACAGGGCGTGGAGCAGCAGATAGAGAAAGGGCTGGTAGCAGTACCGCTCAATCAGCAGATAACCGATTAAGATTAGGGGAATACCGATAAGGTATAGCGGCGCAACAATGCCGTTATTGTATATCGTTAAGAATACGCAGAACAAAATCAGGTACACGCATGCCGTATTTAACAGCCGTCCTATGCTTTTTAACAGAGTGAGATTATATTTCATCAGAGCGCACCTCCCAAAGCTGTACATCCGGTACAGGAATATATTTATCTAAAGATTCCGGGCAGACAAAGAGTAGATGGTGTCTCGCTTCCCGCTTTTCGCGGCAGGCCGAAAGCAGGCTTTCCTTCCGGTAATTGGAAATGATAACATAGGTGGTGTTGCGGGTATGGCTGGAAAATACGGAGTCCGCTCCGGAAAAGAAGGCTAAAAAGTCTGTCATCTCATGGGACAGATCAAGCGCTGCCAAAGTGCGGAGAAGATGATGGAAATGTTCTTCCCCGGAACCGCAGGCTGTGACAACCGGCCTTTCCGTATGGGGATCAGTCAGGTTGACCGCCAGCCGTACCGCAAGCCCGCGTTTTTGGATGTGGTAAAGCAGGGTGGCGGCTACCCGGATTAAGTATTCTCTGAGGTCGTCGGAACGCTGTATGGTGTTCGCGTCTAAATTGAGCAGCAGCACAATTTCACTGCTCTGCACAGCAAAATAAGTGTTTACCATAAGCTGCTGATTCTTAGCAGAAGCCTTCCAGTTGATATAGCGCATGCCGTCCCGGCTGGTATATTCCCGTATGCCCCGGAAGGAAAGCGGATCTTCAAACAAAGTCTTTCTGGTAAGCTCCCCCATAATGGAGCTTACTAAGGTCAGGGAAAGCCGGTCCGTAAGGGGAGCAGGATACACATAAAGTCCGGCCTGATTTTTTAAAATGGAGGCATAGGTTCTGCGCATAAATAAGTCGTGGGCAACCAGATTGACCGAATCAATCGGGTAGTATCCCCGTTTGGTCGCCCGGAAGGTCTGTTTCCGGGTAATGCGCTGGCGGCCCAAAATAGAAAAAATGTCATTCCGGTAATAGTAGTCGGACAGGGAAGAATTATCTTCGGACTGGTACAAAAAAGTCCGGGAGGAATGGAATTTTACATACAGCACAGGCAGCGGTAAAATCTTCCGGTTCTCAATCTCCTCGGTAAGCTCGATTACCTCGCCAATGTGGGCGTGGTTCCGGCTGTAGCTTACGGTAACCTGTAAATTCCTGTCCCAATATTTCCGGTAGAGAAAGGATTGCACAAAATATATAATTAGCGCAGTCATTACGGTAAGGATGTATTGCATAAAGGACTCCTTTATCGGTCAAAGTCTTCAGTGGGTACCGGTATGGTTGACATAATATCATCTAAAATGGAATGGGCAAGGGCCTGTCCTCCGGCGCCGTTCAACGTGAGAAGACGGTGTCCAAGGCATGGCTTTACCAGATATTTCACATCTTCCGGGGTTACATAGGAGCGGCCGTTAATCAGGGCGAGGCTCTGGGAAAGGCGCACTAAGCTTAACATGCCTCTGGGACTGATGCCCAAAGTAACCTGTCCGTTATGTCGGGTGGCCTCGACAAGATCTAAAATATATTTCCGGATATCCTTATGCAGATCCACTGCCAAGACAGCCTCCTGCAATCCGCTGATCTCCTCTAAGGTACAGACCGCCGTCAGCTCCTTGGCCATCTGTCCTTCAATAAAACGGTCTAACAGCGTTTCCTCGTCCGCCCGTTCCGGGAATCCCATGGAAATTTTTAAGTCAAAACGGTCTAACTGGGCCTCCGGTAAAGGGAAGGTTCCCGTTGTCTCAATGGGATTCTCCGTCGCTATCATAAAAAAGGGTTCCATAAGTCTTCGGGTTACTCCGTCGGTAGTCACCTGCCGTTCCGCCATGGCCTCTAACAGGCAGGACTGGGTTCTGGGCGTGGCCCGGTTAATCTCGTCGGCCAATAAAATATTGGTAAAGACAGGGCCCGCAATAAATTCAAACTCCTGTTTCTTTTGATTGTACACATTGATTCCGGTCACATCAGTGGGGAGCAGGTCCGGGGTAAACTGCACCCGTTTAAAACTCCCTGCGATGGAGGCGGCCAAGGACCTGGCTAACATGGTCTTGCCGGTACCGGGCGTGTCTTCCAATAAAATGTGTCCCTTTGCGAAAAGCGCGGTGAGCGCTAACTTAATCTGCTCATCCTTTCCCACGATTATTTTCTGAATATTTGCCATAAGGCGGCTGGCGGCCGCATTTGCTGTGCTTACATCCATATCATTTACTCCTGTCAGATTGTTGTCAATAAGTTCTTTCATTATTTTAATACATTTAAAAAAAATACTCAACTAATAACATTTAAATTGCAAGATGAGCATAACAATGGTACAATCAAAAATATCCTAATTTGGAAAATGATTGCAGCAGGGAGATATTATGAATCGCAGTATTGTGTTTTTTTTCATCCTGATCGTGCTGGCCCTTGCGGCTGCCGGTCTGTATATGAATGTTCCGGAAGTGCAGACGGCAGTGGCAAAGTATACGGAAGAAGACTTTAAGGAAGAAAATATATATTCGGATATGGAAAGCCTTTCCAAACGGTTAGACAGGGAAATCCTAGACGGTTCCGACTCCTTTACGGTGTATTTGAAGGATATGGACGTGGAGGCCATTAACCAGATCAATGAATCTTTAGACGGAATCTTTGGCAGCGGGGAAAGCTATTCGGTATCCGGAAATATCGGGAAGACATATGAAAAGGTGACGATTACCATCAAGCATTCGGATAATTATTATGCCTTGCAGGCATATCTCAATGATACGCCGGTGCCGGCTGCTAACCCCAAAGCGCAGCAGCTGTATGAAACAGTGCGCTATATTCTGGATACCCGGATTACAAAAGAGATGACGGATTATGAAAAGGAGCTGGCCCTGCATGATTATCTGATTACCCATTGTGTCTACAGCGAGGATACAACGCAGCCGCCGGAAAGTGATATCTACCGGGCCTATGGAGCTTTAGTAAACCAGGACGCAGTGTGCAACGGATACGCGGAAGCGCTTCAGCTGTTGTTTGCCTGCGTTGGGATAGAGTCTGAATTTGTGGTGGGAACGGCCGACGGTGTGGACCATGCGTGGAATCTGGTGCAGATTGACGGGAAATGGTATCATTTAGACGCCACATGGGATGACCCGCTGCCGGACCAGGGGGCGAAGGTGCTGCATGCCTATTTCAATGTGACGGATGAAATTATGGAGGAAAGCCATACGTGGAACAAGGAAGATTATCCGCCTGCGTCCAGCATGGAGGCTAATTTTTATAAGGTGCAGGGGTCCTACTATGATAGCTTTGAAACATACAGCAAGGCAATCTATGACGCCATGGTGAATAAGGGAAGCTCCCGATGTGAGGCAGTGGTGGAAGGATATACCGGCAACAGGGAGGATATGCAGTTTTTATTTGATGGAAATTACCGTTATAATAGCGTTAACTGGCAGACTTTCCAGGCTGGCAGTTATTGTGTACTGGTACTGGAAGCACAGTGAAGGAGGACAGAATGACAAGACAGGAATTTTTAGAGGAACTGAAAAATGCATTGAACGGAGAGGTATCTCCGGAAGTGCTGATGGATACTTACCGGTATTATTCTACATATATTGACGAGGAAATCCGGAAGGGCAAGAGCGAGGAGGAGGTTTTAGAGGAACTTGGCATGCCGGGACTGATTGCCCGCTCCATTATTGCCGCCCAGTCCGGGGAGAGAACGGCGGATGTGGAATACACAGAGGACGGCAGAACCAAAAAGGTCTGGCGTAAACCGTCTTCCCAAAAGAAGGAATCGAAAAATACCACCTATCGGGAGTTTGTATTTGATTTCAACGCATGGTATGCAAAGGTTCTGTTCGTGGCCTTTCTGATTATCCTGATTTTTATCGTGTACTTTGTGCTGAAATTGGGCTTTTGGTTCCTAATTACCTTTGGCATCCCCATTTTACTGGTCCTCGGCATCATTTACCTGATTATCTACCTGATGCAGTAGATTCCGGCTGGTAAAAAAAGGTAGAAAAAATTGAGAAAATTGCTTGACAAGAAGCAGGCTTTTTTATATACTATAGCTTGTGTCAAACGCACAATGGAATCTTAGCTCAGCTGGGAGAGCATCTGCCTTACAAGCAGAGGGTCACAGGTTCGAGCCCTGTAGGTTCCATTTATGGCGGGGTAGCTCAGTTGGCTAGAGCATGCGGTTCATACCCGCAGTGTCGGGAGTTCAAATCTCTTCTCCGCTATTAACTAAAGTCCTGTAAGCCTTGATTTTACTGGGTTTGCGGGACTTTAATTTTTTGGTCTGATACCAAAGGTATCAATTAGGGTATCAAACATATGTTCGATAATTAAAGAAAGGGAATTGACGTTATGTAAGAATTAGAGTTGTACATAAGTGCAGCTCTTTTTTTGTGCTTCATAAGTTAACAAAAATCTGCGACAATGTAGAAAAACAAATGAAATACAATGTAGATGGGAGAAAACTATGGAGCGAAAAATTACAAAAGAGATGTTAAAGCAGTATGAAATCTATCTGCGGGAGGACGAAAAAAGCAGGGCAACCATCCAAAAATATCTGTGCGACCTGGAAAAACTGATTTGCTTTGCGGCCGGAAAGCCTTTAACAAAAAGCCTGATGCTTGATTACAAGGAAACGCTGTATGAAAAAGAAAAATATAAAATTAGCAGCATCAATTCTTTTCTGGTGGCGGCAAACCGTTTTTTTGAATATATGCAATGGTATGAGCTTAAGGTGAAGACCTACCGGGTGCAGAAGGAAACCTTCTGTCCGGAAAATAAATATCTGAGTAAAGCGGAATATAAAAAGCTGTTGCATGAGGCGAAAGAAGAAAAGAAACTGCGGCTTTTTATGATTTTGGAAACCCTTGCCTCAACCGGCATGCGGGTGTCGGAACTTCAATTTTTATCTGTGGAAGCGGTAAGGCTTGGACGGGTGGAGATTCATAATAAAGGAAAGGTCCGGACAGTCCTGCTTACTGAAAAGCTGCGAAAACAACTTATGCTATATGCTGCCAAAAGGCAGATTATCGGCGGCGCAATCTTTTGTACCAAAACCGGCGAACCTGTAAACCGAAGTAATATCTGGCGGGAAATGAAAAAACTATGCAAAAACGCAGGTGTAGAGCCGACAAAGGTATTTCCTCATAATCTGCGGCATCTGTTTGCCCAGTGTTTTTATCATCTGAAAAAAGATATTGCAAAACTTGCCGATGTACTTGGACACAGCAGCATCGAGACGACAAGAATCTATATTCGCACAACTTCAAGGGAACATCTAAAACAGCTGGAAATGCTGAATCTGGTGGAAATGTGGTGTTAGTACTACATAATAAAAATTATATTGTAACCACGTCTAACAATATATCATAATCTCTACATAGTTTCAACGTTTTTTTTACAATTACAAATTTTGTTAAATGTATTTATCTGTTTTCCAAAAAGTCAATGATAGAAATACTGCTTTTCTGTTTTGTGTTCCATGAAGTAAGAGGATTTATTGTGTAAGTATATGTATAGCTTGCAAATACATAATTTTTATTATGTTGTAAAAATTAACCTTCAATATATAAATGGGAAATTTATTCCCGGAGGTTTTGGTATGTGGTATGTGATTCAGTCGCTAAATGGAGATGAGATGAATGTCTGTGAAAAATGTAGACAGGCGGTACCCAAAGATGCGTACCGGGATTTTTTTGTGCCCATGTATGTCTGTATGCGGCGGTATCAGGGAGTGTGGAGCAAGGAACAAAAGGTTCTCTTTCCCGGTTATTTCTTTATTGATACAGAGCAGCCGGAGGTTGTAGAAAAAGCCCTGTCTGTTGTCGCCAGAATTGCAAAGCCGGTCTGTGTAGGGAAACAATTTGTTCCTATCTTAGAAGAGGAACAGGATTTTTTAGAGGATATGATGGACGCCAGCCATATTATCCAGATGTCCACAGGCAACATTATTAATGGCGAGTTTGACATATACGAAGGCCCGCTTCAGGAAAAGGCAGCTTATTTAAAGAGGATTGACCGCCATAAACGGATTGCGGAGATGGAGGTCAGGCTGTTGGGAAAGCCGAGGCGAGTAAGGGTTGGATTGGAAATAGTGAAAAAGATTGCGGTGTAAAAGATTGATGGCAGTTGCAAAGATGGAGTGAAGTTAGACATGAAAGTTTGTCTGGTAGGTTCCAGTGGAGGACATTTAACACATTTATATATGCTAAAACCGTTCTGGCAGGATAAGGAGCGGTTCTGGGTAACTTTTGATAAAGCGGATGCAAGAAGTCTTTTAAAAGGAGAAAAAATGTATCCCTGTTATTACCCTACTAACCGGAATCTCTGGAATCTGATTCGCAATACCTTTGTAGCAATTAAGGTATTGTGGAAAGAAAAACCGGATTTGTTGATATCTTCCGGCGCAGCAGTGGCAGTTCCTTTCTTTTATCTGGCAAAGCTGATGGGAAAGAAGCTGGTATATATTGAGGTTTTTGACCGGATTGATAAGCCGACTCTGACCGGAAAGCTGGTGTATCCGATTGTGGATCGGTTCATTGTGCAGTGGGAGGAAATGAAGCAGGTGTATCCTAAGGCTGTGAATCTGGGGAGTATTTTCTAAAAGTTGCAGTGAAAGGATACATACAATGATATTTGTGACAGTGGGAACTCATGAACAGCCCTTTGATCGTCTGATCAAAGAAATGGACAGGCTGAAGGGGAAGGGTGCAATAGAAGACGAAGTAATTATGCAGACTGGGTATAGCGCTTATGAAGCTAAGTATTGTAAATGGAGTAAATTAATTCCCTATGAAGAAATGGAGAGAAATATTGCAAATGCGGACATTGTAATCACGCATGGCGGACCAGCGAGTTTTATTACACCGTTACAAATGGGGAAGATTCCTATTGTAGTACCAAGACAGAAGCAATTTGGGGAGCATGTCAACGACCATCAGTTGGAGTTTTGCCGACAGGTGGAGAGAAGGCTTGGAAATATTATCTTGGTGGAAGATGTTAGTAAGATAAATGAATACATAGAGCATTATAGTGAACATTGTAAAACACTACATTTGGATATGAGTAATCATAATGGAACATTCAATGAGCAGTTAGAAATGATTGTTCGGGAGTTGGGAGTGTAAGGATGCCGAGGGTTGGAATATTGTCTATGCAGAGGATATTGAATTATGGTTCCTTCTTGCAGGCATATGGATTGAAAAGCATATTGGAGGAACTGGGCTGTGATGTGGAATTTGTGGATTATCACCCGGGAAAATGTCTGCTTCCTGTAGAAAACGAAAGTGGAATTTCGCGAAAGCTTGCAAAAGGTATAGAGGTGTTAAAACAAAAAGCACCGATTACAGAAAAGATTCGCTTTATTCAATATAAAAGACAATACGCGGCAAAATATTACCCTTATCTTGGAATTGATGACAAGATGAACTATGTACCGGAACTTGATGTTTTGGTAATTGGTAGTGATGAGGTCTTTAACTGTGTACAGTCCAATACTAATGTAGGGTTTTCTCCTGAGTTGTTTGGTGATGGACATCATGCAAAGAAGCTGATAAGTTATGCAGCTTCTTTTGGAAATACAACCATAGAAAAGTTGGAAAAATATGGTGTGAGAGAAACGATTTCTAATTTGCTTGAAGGTTTTGATTCACTGTCAGTAAGAGATAGTAATAGTGGAAGCATTGTTGAAGAACTGACGGGCAAACAACCAGAATATCATTTTGATCCGGTTCTGGTGTATGGCTTTATCGGTAGGTGTAAAGAAATACCGCAAAGTGTAGGATATTCCAGTTACATGATTGTATATGGTTATTCCGGCAGATTCAGTAAGGAAGAGTGTAGAACAATCCGGGCATATGCAACCCAAAAGGGGTTGAAGATACTATGCATTGGTGGCGTGCAGAGGTGCTGTGACAGATTTATTGACTGTTCACCTTTTGAAGTGATCGCTTATTTTCAACATGCGGATTGTGTTGTGACGGACACATTTCATGGAACAATTTTGTCTGTGATAACAAAAAGGCGGTTTGGGGTTTTTGTAAGAAGACAAGGATATGGAAATGGCGAGAAGTTAGAGGATCTTCTTGCAAGATTGAAATTAGGCGAAAGAGAGATATCAAATATAGAAATGTTGAATAATGTTTTAGCCTCTTCAGTGAATTATAAGGAAACAGAATTAATTATAGAGACGGCTAGAAAAAATGCTTATGCGTACTTAAATGGAATGTTGGTGTAAAAATGCAGAATGTATCAGAAATAAAACATGAAAAATGCTATGGCTGCGGTGCTTGTGAAGGGTGTCCTATGGAGGCTGTAAAGTTAAAGGAAGATAAATTTGGGTTTCGTTATCCGCATGTTGACAAAGAAAAATGTACTGCTTGCGGAGCCTGTTTAAGAGGATGTCCGGTGTTATATAAAGGGAACAATCAGCAGGGCCAGACAGCATATGCAGCCAGGAGCCGTAATCAGAAGGTGCTTAGTATGTCCTCTTCTGGCGGATTAGGATATGAAATTGGGCGTTGGATGATAAAAAAAGGCGGTATGGTGTGCGGTGCGGCATGGGATAAGGATTTGTTGGTTAAACATGTTGTTATAAATGATGAGAGAGAGCTGGATAAGATTCAGGGTTCTAAATATGTGCAGAGCAAATGTGACGGTGTTTATACTGAGATTGTGAATTTATTAAAGAGCGGATATCCGGTATTGTTTGTTGGAACCCCTTGTCAGGTGGCGGCAGTAAAGATGGCAGCAGATGGATATGAGGATTATTTATACACGATGGATATTATTTGTCATGGAGTGCCTAACCAGAAAATGTTTAAAGAATATTTGGAGATGTTAGGAAAAAAATATTCCGGAAAAGTAATAGAATTTTCTTTTCGAGACAAACAAAGAGGATGGGGAACAGTAGGAAAAGCAAAGATAAAAACAGACAAAAAAATGTTTTCCTTACCAATCTATAAAACAGAGCAATCCTATTATTATTATTATTTACGGGGTTTTTTGTCCAGACAGAGTTGTTATGCCTGTCCATTTGCGAGCAGAGAACGGGTAGGAGACATTACCATTGGCGATTACTGGGGAATAGAAAGTGTTCATCCGGAAATCAAAGATATAGAAAAAGGAATTTCTCTAATGATATGTAATACTGAAAAGGGGAAGAAAATTATTCAGGAATTGTCTGGAATTGAAATGGTAAAGACAGATTTGGATAAAGCATGTAGGTATAACGGGCAATTAGTAAAGCCTCAGGGATATGATGAAAAGAGGGAAGAACTGATGCAGTTATATATTGACGGTGGCTGGAAAAGCATAGAGGAAAGATTTGATAAAAATATTGGTGTGAGGCGATATGCGGACAGGGTAAAGGCAATGGTTCCGAGGTGGGTTGTAAGAAAAATAAAGCAGAATAGATAATTGATAAAAAAGAAATTTTTAGACTAGAAATAGACTGTGTCGAGGTTCATCAATGAATAATAAAATAAAACGTTATTATAGATTAAAGAAAAATACAAAAAATGACGAGACAGGATTGAAGTTGTGTCAGTTGAAAAATATATTGGCTTCATATAGATATGTCTCTTTTGATATATTTGATACATTGTTGAAAAGAGATGTACAATTTCCAACAGATGTATTTGATATAGTTGAGCGGGATTATAATTGTTTGCATGAATATAAAAATATACAGGGCTTTAAAGAAGAAAGGATAGTTGCAGAGAAAAATGCAAGAAAGAATAGTCATTCGGAGGAAGTAAATTTAAATACTATTTATCAGAATATATTGTCATATTCCAAAAGTGAAAAAGAAGAATTAAGGGCATTAGAGAAAAAAATAGAATATGAAATTTGCACGCCGCATTTGCCAATGGTGGAGATGTATAAATATTGCATCGAGCAGGGAAAAAAGGTTTATTTGACTTCAGATATGTATTTGGATGAAACGCTTATTCAAAATATGCTTATTAAGTGCGGAATATATGAATATAACACATTATACTTGTCCAGCACCTATGGAAAGACAAAAAAAACAGGAAATCTATTTGAGTGTTTGTTGGAACAAGAAGCAATTAAGGCAGAAGATTTAATTCATATTGGTGATTCTATATATTCGGATATGAAAGTTCCTGGCGAAAAGGGAATAAAAACATTTTTAATCCCGAGAAATATTGTTTATGACACACGATGTATGCCAAAATGGAACAACACATTAAATAATAATATTTTATTGTCATTTATAAATAACCGGATTAATTATAATGAAGACAATTTTTATAAATTTGGGTATGATTCATTCGGGGTATTATTGTGGGGGTTTTCAAAATGGCTTTTAAAAGAAATGCAAGCGAAACATATATCGAAAGTGTATTTTTTTTCCAGAGACGGATGGATTATGAAAAAAGCATTTGATCTTGTAAATAGTTCAAACAGTAATATTTCATCTTATTACTTAGAAGTCTCCAGACGAAGTCTGAAAGTGCCTCTTCTTTGGAAACAGTGTACCTTAAATAATGTGGTGCAGAATTTATCTGCGATTTCGATTATAAAGATAACTAGTTTGTTTGCAGGGATGGGATTAGATATTCGGAAATACGATAAGCTAATAAAAAAATTTGGCTTTGATAATAACACATATTTTGAACGGAGTGATATTTTAGAGAATAAAGAAGTTAACCAATTATTTGAAATGGTTAAAGAAGATGTATATATAAATTCCAAATTGGAATATGAAAGTATTAGTAAATATTTGTACCAACAAAAAGTTTTTGGAAATATTGCAGTGGTTGATATTGGATGGAGTGGAGGGATGCAAAGAAATCTGATTGAAATACTTCGAAATATGGACGCAAAGGCAGAAGTAACGGGATATTATATGGGAATTACAAGGCATTACAAACGCCAAATGCAAAAAAATAAAATGAATATGAAAGGATACATATTCGATTATGCACATGATGCTGTTCCCGTTGAGAAACATCGTGGATTTGTCGGTCTCTTTGAAACATTTTTTTTAGAGCAAAAGGGATCGGTTATGAAATATGAATATAACATGGAAACAAATAATGTAAAAGTTATTAGATATCCTTATGAGTATATAGTCAATAATGAACCTAATTCCGAAATCAAAAAAATAGAAAAATTGCAAGAGGGAGCGCTTGATTTTATTAAGTGTGTTGAAAAATCAGATTATTTGAAAAATATGAGAATATCATCAAGTGATTCTTTTGAGAATATAATGCGTTATTGCGGACAACCCACATCTGTGGAATTGGAAATGTTTGCAAATTTTCATTTTTATGATGAAGATAATGTTTCATATCTTGCAAAACCGAAGATGTCATTGATAAGATATTTTTTTCATATTAGACAATTAAGAACAGATTTATATTTTAGTGGATGGAAAATCGGATTTTTAAGGAAATTATTTAAATTTAATTTTCCATTTTATCAAATGAAACAGATAAAAGATATGAGGTTGAATAAAAGGTGAAGTGGCATGAAGGTTTTAGTCATTAATACATGTGGCATCGCAGTTGGTGGTATTACAACAAATATGTTGGAGTATATCAACGCATTGTCAGATAGTAATATATTGTTTGATGTGTTGGTTACAGTCTATTATGAGGAAGATGTGATATTAAAATTTAAAGAATTGGGTTGCGGAATTGTTAGTATGCCAAATCGGAAAAAAAATCCGTTGGGTTATGCGGCGAAGCTGAATAAATTTATTAAAGAAACCAGGTATGATGTTATACACGTTCATGGAAATTCTGCAACTATGGCACTTGAGTTATTGATTGCTAAAAGAAATGGGATTCCTACAAGAATTGCACATTGTCATAATAATGTTTGTGGACATCCATTTCTACATAAAATATTGAATCCGGTTTTCAAATCATCATATACAATAGCATTGGCTTGTTCTAAAAAAGCGGGAGAATGGATTTTTGGAAAAGAAAATTTTCAGGTGTTGCATAATGCAATAAATATTAAGAAATACAATTTTAGTGAATCTGTTCGAACTGAATATAGAAAAAAATTAGGAATAAAAGATGAATTAGTTATTGGGCATGTTGGCTCATTTAATAAACAGAAAAATCATGAGGTAGTTATTAATGTTTTTGCAGAAGTTGAAAAAGTGGAAAATGCAAAACTGCTTCTTATAGGCGAGGGAGAATTAAGAAAAGAATGTATAAAAAAAGTACATGAACTTGGATTAAAAGAAAAAGTTTTATTTTTAGGTATAAGAAATGATGTAGAAAAGATTATGCAGGCTATGGATGTTTTTTTGTTTCCTTCGCGTTGGGAAGGTCTGGGTATTGTATTAGTTGAGGCACAGGCGGTTGGATTGCCTTGTATAGTATCTAATGTGGTGCCTAAAGAGGTGAAATGCACAGAAAATATTGAATATGTAAACTTGAACGAAGGTGTAAGCGTGTGGGCGAATAGAGTGTTGAATGCTTTTTGTGGTAACAGAACAGAAACATCAAAAGTAGCTTGTGAAAGCCTAAAAAAACGTGGGTATTGTATTGATAAGGAAGCATGGAAATTAGAAAAAATATATAGAGGAATACTTTGATTTTTAATAAAAGGGTTGAATTGAGAGGATAAAATAATGAGCATTACTATATATGGATTAGTATGTTTAACATTAGTGGCAATAGCATTATATAAAAATAATGCCAATATGATGTTGGCGCTTTTAATATTAGGAATGAATTTTCAATCAGCATCTGTTTTTGTACTAAATGGACAAGGAGTAGGATTTCAATTAGTAATATCCACAATATTTATGCTATGGATATTTTTTTATTCTAATATATTTCAAAAAGGGAAATTGATAATTGTAAGAAGTTACGAAAAACAGAAGTTTTCAATAGTAGCAGCTCTTTTTTTGGGTATTTACTGTGTTATAGTGACAAAGAAGATGAGTATTAATTATGAAAATAGTTTTATTATATTGTATCTTTTACAGTTTTTAATTTATATTTCCTGTTATGTAAGTATGTGGTTTGTACATAAAAGATATAGCTATATGGATATAGACAAAATTATGACTATGGTAATTACAGTTATATGTGTAATAGGGATAATTCAATTAGTAACTACAGTAAATATATTTCCCAAAAATGTTATTTTAGAAACATTTATATATACAAAAGACACCCGGTCCGCATATTATACTACAAATTATTATCCGAGATTGTTTTCAGTGTTTATGGAGCCAAGTTACTGTGCGGCTTTTTTGGTAGGATCGTTTTATTATATTATATCAAAGGAAAAATTAGATAAATATTGTGTACGATTGGCAATTGTCTTACTAGTGGAAATTCTTCTTACATTTTCGTCTACAGCATACGGAGCTTTTTTTGTTACGGGGCTTATATATTTAGCGTTGTGTAAAAACAAAAAAGCGTTAAAATGGTTGATCCCATTGGCAATTGTAATGGGAATGTTGTTGTTAGCCACAGGCGTATTGCAGCAGATGCTAAATGATGTGATTTTCAGCAAGGGAACAAGCGGTTCGGGTGTTACTCGTGCAGGATGGGACAGACATGCAATGACTGTCTTTCAGGAGAATCCTTGGTTTGGCGTGGGTTATAAGGGAGTCAGAGGCTCTCATTTGTATACATCAATTTTAGGACAGCTTGGGATTGTAGGAACGACATTATATGTTCTTATGATTTTGCCTTTAATAATCGCTGGCTTGAAAAGCAAACGGACTACTTCGGCTGCATTATTTTTGATAGGTTCTATTATATCGCAGTTAATTGCACTTCCAGATTTGGATTTTTGTGTGTTTTGGGAGGGGATGTATATTATGGCTTTGATGCTGGGAATGGCGAAAGGAGAATCAGGATATGAATCTGTCAATAATAATTCCGGTATATAACGCAGAGAAATACCTTAAGCGCTGTTTGAACAGTATAGTAGAGCAACTAAAGGATGGTACGGAACTGATTTTAATTGATGATGGCTCTTCAGATACCAGTTCCCGGATTTGTGACCATTATGCAGACAGATATGCCGGAATTAAGGTAGAACATCAGGAAAATGCCGGCGAAGGGGCAGCCCGAAACAGAGGAATGGAACTGGCAGAAGGTGACTGGATTACCTTTATAGATGCAGATGATTATGTGTCCGATTGTTTTGTGGATACATTACAAAAATACATATCACAGGATTTGGATCTGATTCTGTTTGAATATGTGGAGGCAGATGGAACAGAAAGTATAAGACATAGTCGAAGCATAGAGGAAAAAGCCAACTATTATGATGAAAGTGACAGAGAGGCATTTATATGTGCGAATTTTATGGCAAGGGATATTGTAGAGACCTGCAATTTTAATATGCGTTCGGTTTGGGCAAAGGCATACCGGCGAAAACAATTATTAGAAAATCAGATTTGCTTTGTACCTGAAGTTAAAGTTGGAGAAGATATGCTTTTTACTTTAATGGTTTACAACAATTTTAATCGTGCAGCATGTGTATCAGTTCCAGTCTATAATTATTTTTTTAGAAACGAAGACTCTGTGACCAATCAGTATAAACCGGATTTTGAGAATATTGTGCAATCCTATGTCGGCGCAATTGTGCCTTGGTTAGAGCAATATCCGCAGTATGAAGCTTACCATGCGGCGTACCGCATGAATGATATTATTTTATATATAAAATATGATTTTTTTCATAATAAAAATACGGAAGATAAAAAAAATCTCCATAAACGAATGAAAAGAATATTAGTGAATGGTGATTATAAGACATATTACCAGCTTGCAAAGGAGAGACGGCTTTTGGCTGAATTTTATGGTTTAAGTAAGAGAATCGTATTCTGGCTTGCCCTGCATGGTTATTTTAGCTTATTAAGGACAATCGCATACATAAAATACGGAGCATAGTTAGGAGGATAAGGAAGATGTCGAAGATAATCTGGACTTTGTGGTGGCAGGGGGAAGAAAACGCTCCGGAGTTGGTAAAAAAGTGCATAGAGAGTATGAAGATTCATGCCAACGGGGCGGAAGTGATCGTCTTGGACGAATCTAGCGTAGGTAACTATATTCAGTTGCCAGACAGGGTGAAATCTCTGTTTGAGAAAGGGAATATTTCTATAACCCATTTATCCGATTTAATTCGTTTCCGGCTGCTTTACCAATATGGGGGCTTATGGCTGGACAGTACGATTTATGTGGCGCAGGATATACCGGCGGATTTGTTTGAACAAGAGTTTTATACTATTAAAAATGGGACTGGCTTTGATAAAACCATAGCAAAAGGCCGATGGACAGCCTTTTTGGTAGGTGGGCGGAAAGAAAATCCTGTTTTTGAAAATATGAATAGGTTTTTTGATAGATACTGGGAATTAAACGATGAATTGGTATGCTATCTTTTGATTGATTTCTGTATGAATGAGGTATACGAGTCAATAGCAGATTGCAGGAGAATTATAGATGCTGTACCGTCATATTCTGGAAATGTATTTACATTGGCAGACCGATTAAGTGCAGTAGAGGATATTGGGAAAGTGCCTGCTGAGGGGATGTTTCATAAATTGAGTTATAAGGACATTCCTCATAGAAGGGGAAAATTGCGTAAGCTGAAATCGTTATGTCGCCATATACGGGAACTGTTCAACATACACAAATGGAAAAAATGGGGATTTAGGATTGCCTGGGCAACATTTGTTGGAAATTGTGCAAGGTCACTACCTGAACCTTTGGGGAGCAAGGCAGCGGCATATTATAACAGCGTCGTGGGGGGGTATTGGAAAACTATTGGGGAAAGTTTCCGTATTAGATAGTGATTGAGCATTAGAGAGGAATTTACAGGCATGAGTGAAAACCGCATAAAACGCGCATCGAGTAATATTATATGGTCCGGAATGCAGAGATTATCATCTATGCTGATTAGTTTTGTATCAAGAACCTGCCTGATTTATGTATTAGGAGTTCAGTATGTAGGGCTGGATGGATTATTTACTGCTATTCTATCTGTATTAAACCTGACCGAGCTGGGAATAGGCGCAGCCATGGTTTTTAGCATGTATAAGCCCATAGCGGAGGGAGATGATGATAGGGTATGTGCTCTGCTTGGTTTATATCGAAAGTGTTATCGTGTGATTGGACTGATTATATTGGCAGGTGGACTTTGCGTCATGCCTTTTATTCGAAACCTAATCTCCGGTGATGTTCCCGAAGGATTAAATATTTATGTTCTTTTTGCTGCATATTTGGCAAACACAGTATTAAGTTATTTTTTGTTTGCCTATAAATCCTCGTTATTAAATGCCTGCCAACGGATAGATATTATCAACATTATTAATATGCTAGTAACTGTATTGAAAACGATAATACAGTGTGCAGCACTGCTGTTAACTAAAGACTATTACTATTATGTATGGATTATTCCCATAGCTACCATTGTCCAGAATCTATTTACCAGTGTACTGGTATCCCGAAAATATCCACAGTACATATGCAAGGGGAAAGTGGGAAAGGATGAAATTGCTAATATTCGAAAAAGGGTATATGGATTGGTATGTCAAAAAATAGGGGATGTGGTGTTGAATGCGGTAGACAATATAGTTATTTCTGTATTTCAAGGCCTTACAGTGCTTGGTGTATATACGAATTATATGTTTATTAATAATGGGTTGACCAGAATTTTGTTTGTATTTCGAAGCGCTATTACCCCTGTGATAGGTAATTCCGTTGCTGTGGAAAGCAAAGAAAAAAATTATAAAGATTTTAATCACTTGCAATTACTGTATTTTTGGATTAGTTCTTGGGCGGCAATTTGCCAGCTATGTTTGATGCAACCATTTATCGGATTGTGGGTCGGAGAAAAATGGTTGGTAGATATGGTGACGGCTATATTTTTTGTATTATATTTTTACTTGGATTCTGGGAGATATATGGTGATGATGTATAATACGGCAGCAGGAATTTGGTGGGAGGGCAGGTATGTGCCGCTTGCGGCATCTATAGTGAATCTGGCAATCAACTTAGTTTTGGTGCATTTTATAGGATTAAAGGGAATCCTGTTATCTACGGTTATTGCATTAATTTGTATTGATATTCCGTTTCAGTGTTATGTTCTATTTAAATATTATTTTAATTTTCCTAATGCATGGCGGATTTATTTGGAAAAACAGGTTGTTAATTTTGTTTTGATGGCGGTTATTGGCGCGATTACATATAAAGTATGTATGATATTTTCAGGTTATACAATTTCTACTTTAATAGGTCGTGGATGTATTTGTATAGTTCTCCCTAATATACTGCTATTTTTAGGTTATAGAAAAAGCAGAGATTTTGATGGGGCGATGCTTATGCTGAAAAGGGTGCTAAGTCGGGGAAAGTGAGGTTTTAATGAGAAATTTATATAATACATTGATAAAATGGTCAAAGATAAGTCTGACAAAATTTATTTATTATAACTTTTTTTGTAAGAAAATACATAGGGAAAAACATGCTTTTTTGGTTCCTTATCGTGGAAGTGTGATACGGTTACGAAAAGGGGCTGCAATATATATGAAAGGTAACATATTGTTGAATACGGGAAGAATGTGGAATGTTAGAGAAAATTGTTATTTGCTCTTAGATCGAGAAGCAAAACTACAAGTTGAGGAACAGATGTTTATGGCTTATGGTAGTAGAATGGAAATAGGAGATGGTGCCCAGGTAAAAATCGGTTCTATGGGTTGTAATATGTGGTGTACGCTGATATGTTTAGAATCTATTACCATGGGGAAAGAAGTTATGCTAGGGTGGAATGTGACTGTTATGGACGGAAACGGGCATCCAGTAGGGTACGAAGGACAGCAAACACGAAAAAATACAAAGCCGGTAATTATTGGCAATCATGTATGGTTGTGTAACGGATGTCATGTTATGAAAGGAAGTAAGATAGGAGATGGCGCCATTATCGGAGCGAGATCATTTATCAGCGGACGAGTGAAAGCCGGTGCCATGACATCGCCGATGCCAACTAAGGTTATTATGGAAGATGTCGGCTGGAACGGATAATAGCAGAAAGGATAAAAAAGAAATGGGAAAATTTTGGAATTTAGTGAGAAAGGTAACACAAGTAAGTATATCACAATTTGTATACTATAATTTTTTATGCCGTAAAGTACATAGGAAAAAGCAGGCATTGTTGATTCCTTACAGGGGAAGCGCTATCAGGATAGAAAAAGGCGCGGTTTTGATTTTAGAGGGAAGGCTGATTTTAAATGCCGGGTTAAATGGCAAACATATGCGGGCAAAGGAGACCTGCTATCTTTTGATTGAGGAAAATGGAATCCTTCATATAAAAGAGCGTGCATGCATTGGATATTCTAGTAGATTAATTGTGGGTAAAAATGGGCATATGGAGATTGGCTCGATGGGATGTAACGAAGGTTGCGTCTTTGTTTGCTTAAATTCAATTACTCTGGGAAATGATGTAATGATGGGATGGAATGTGACAATTATGGATGGTGATGGGCATCCGGTAGGATACGGTGAAATGGAAAAAAGAGAAGGTACAAAACCAGTTGTAGTAGGAAACCATGTGTGGCTATGCAATGGAAGTCAACTGATGAAAGGAAGCAAAATAGGAGATGGAGCAATCATTGGCGCAAGATCTTTTATTACTGGTCGGGTAAAGGCGGGAGCCATGACATCACCAATGCCTAGTAAGATTATTATGGAAGATGTGGGTTGGAAAGGATAAATATATTGTAGTAGAAGAGGAGATAAAAATGAAAAAACTTAGAAATATTGAAGGGAGACATCCACCGATAATTCTGTAAAAAGTGCGGAAAAATATGAATAAAAAATGATAAAAAAGGGTTGACAACGTGGATGAAACGAGAAAAAGTCTTAACAAACAAACAAACAAACAAACAAACAAACAAACAAACAAACAAACAAACAAACGGAAAAGTGGATTCGAATATATGCGAATTGTTGCCATTATAATGATTATTGCTTGTCATTATGCAGTGCATGGGGTGTTACAGGACGGTATCGGTTATCTCACATGGAATAATGCAGACTTTTTCAATAGACTGTTAACTTGTTTATTGATGCCAGGCGGAGGTATTGGAGTTGCGTTATTTTTTATGCTCACCGGATATTTTAAGGTAAATAGTAACAGGATCGCTATTAGAAAAGTATGTCTGCAAACCATTTATTATGGGTGCTTTAGCGGAGTTCTAGTATTAATCTGTTCTGTATGGGCTCCGCAGTTGTTAGGACTGTCTGCAAATGATAGATTAATGCAGACGGCAAAGTATTTTTTTGCTCCTGTAACATCTGGAGCGTGGTGGTACGTTACAGCTTATATTATACTTGTTTTAGTATCGCCTTTATTAAACCGTATGATACATAGTATGACAAGAAAGCAGTTTTTGGCATTGTTAATATTTTATTGGGTATTTTGGTATGTGTTGGCTTCTGAGTTGGCGCGATTTTATGATATTCAAAAGGCCGTTTTTTTCTATCTGATAGGTGCTTATATAAGATGTTATACAAAAGAGATAAGCAGAGAAAAGGTAGGGTGGTATTATCTTTCCGCATTGGGGTGTTGGTTTGTAAGCGCAATATGTTTTTACCTGAGAACTGTTCAAAGTGTAAAACTGGAGACGTCCATTGAAAATGAAATTGTAGGGAAAATAATGGTCAGATTTTTTAATATGATGGAAATGGCTTTTCCTGCTGTTTTGGGTGCGATTATTATATTTAAAATTTTTGAAAGAATGAAGTTTACCAGTCTTCTCGTAAACAGGATTGCCTCAACCACTTTTGGCGTGTATTTAATTCATGAATCAGTGGTTATCCGAACATTGATCTGGAATCGTTTTTTTAACGTAAACACAGTACAATATAGCAGCTTATATTATATTGTTTGTTTTGTCATAACAATAGCATTGATATTTATGTTCTGTTCATTGTTGGATTTTGTGAGGATTTATTTGTTTGAAAAGCGTTACTTGCAATTAGCAATGCGAATAGAAAAAATATTAAAAAGGAGTTGATAGATAATATGCATTGAAAGAAAATCGTTTAGCGGAAAATATCTAAAGCAATATATGATTAAGGAGGTTTGTAAAATAATGGAAGGCATTTATGCAATATTAGAAGAATTAAGACCAGAATTTAATTTTAGGGAAAGTGAAGATTTCATAGAGGATGGATATTTGGATTCATTTGATATTATTACCTTAATTGACACAATAGAGGAAAAATATAATGTTAAAGTGGATGGCCTGGATATCATCCCGGAAAATTTTAACAGTGTTCAGGCCATTGTTGATTTGATTAAACAAAGAGGGGGAAATATCTAAATATATAAGTAAAAGGAGGGAAAATATGCGCACATCAGTTTTAACATATTTAGAGGAAAGTGCGGCGAGACTACCCGATAAAGTGGCATTTTTTGATTTAGAAAACCAGATAACTTTTGCACAGTTACGTGAAAAAGCTATAGATTTGGCATTTGCAATTCAGAAGGTGATTTTTTGTAAACAATCGCCGATTCTAGTGTATTTGCCGAAATCTGTAAATAGCATTATTGCATTTATGGGGATCTTGTATAGCGGAAATTTTTATACACCTACAGATATTAGGTTTCCTGTGCAAAAATTAAAGGATATTGTAAATACACTAAAGCCAGTAGCAATTATCGTGGACAGTAACACAAAGAAGAAAATATCACAGATAGAAGAGTTAAAAGACATTACGTTAATCAATATTGATGAAGTACAAATATCTAACCGTTATGATGATGCAGAGAATATGATAATGAATATTCTGGATGTGGACCCGGTATATACATTTTTTACTTCCGGTTCTACTGGGGTTCCCAAAGGTGTGATTATCAATAATCATAATATTATAGATTACACTGATTGGGCTGTACGCACATTTAATATAGGTGAAAGTACGATTATGGGAAACCAGTCTCCATTTTACTTTGACATCTCAACTCAGGATATTTATGCAACATTAAAGGCTGGCGCAACATTGGGTATTATACCTGTCACTTATTTTGCTTTTCCAATTAAGGCCTTACAGTTTATAAAAGAAAGAAATATTAATTTCTTATATTGGGTTCCTTCTGCATTTGTGAATATAGCAAACTACGATTTACTTAAATCCATAACATTAGATCAGGTTCAGCTGATTATGTTTGGTGGAGAAGTGATGCCGGTAAAGCAATTAAATTATTGGAAAAAATATCTTCCGAATTTGAAAACAATAGCCAATGTATATGGACCTACTGAGGCCACTGTAAATTGCACATATTATATTGTAGACAGAGATTTTGAGGACTCGGAAGTATTGCCATTAGGAAAAGCATGCGAAAATACTGGTCTGTTGGTTTTAGATGAAAATAATGAAGTAGTTACAGATGAACACCCAAATAGACTGGGAGAACTGTGCATATATGGCAGTTCTTTATCAGCCGGGTACTGGGATGATATGGAGAAAACAGATTTAAAATATATTGACAATCCCTGCTGTAAACACTATAGGCAAAAAATGTATTTGACGGGCGATCTTGTTTATTATAACGAACGAAAAGAATTGGTGTTTGCAGGACGAAAAGACTTTCAGATTAAACACTCTGGATATCGAATTGAATTGGGTGAAATAGAAAGCGCAGCTATGGGAAAGGAAGAAGTTATCAATGTATGCGCTTCATATCATAATAGGCGGAAAGAGATTGCATTATTCTATCAGGGGAATATTACAGAAGAACAGTTGAAAGATTATCTGTTAACTATTATTCCTAAGTATATGGTTCCGACAATATACTATAAACTAACTGCATTTCCTTACAATGATAATGGTAAAATTGATAGGAAAAATTTAACAGAAAAATATTTAAAATAAATGTTGAGAAAAGGAGAATAAGAATATGTCAAATCAAGAGAAATTAGAAAAGGTTGCGGAAATTATGGATTTGGAGGTGTCTGATATTAAGGAAGATGCGCTGCTAAAAGATTATGATGAATGGGATTCTGTAGCAGTTCTATCGTTAATAGCATTGTTGGATGAAGAATTTCATAAATCTATTGGCGGTGCGGAGACTAAAAAACTTGTTACCGTTCAGGATGTGATGAATTTAATGGAATAGGATCAATCATATGAATAATTTATTTGATTTTACAGAAAAAAAATTTATTGTAACAGGAGCTTCTTCTGGGATTGGTAAAAGTACGGCGATACAGTTGTCTGAACAGGGCGCCAGAGTAATTTTGGTGGGCCGCAATAGAGAGAGGTTAGAAGAAACACTGAACCTAATGAAACATAGGGAACACCATCAAATTATTGACACAGATTTAGGAGAAACGGAAGATATGACTTGGTTATTTGAGGAAAGCATATCAGATGGAGTAAGGTTAGATGGATTGGTACATTGTGCTGGAATTGCCACTATACTTCCTATAAACAGATTAAAGCGGAATAAGTTGGACGAGTGTATGAGTGTTAATTTATATGCTTTGTTAGAGCTTATCCGGGTATATGCAAAGAAAAAATATAGAAATGTTTCAGGTTCTATTGTGGCAGTTTCGTCTTTAGCGGCTTGTTCCCCATCAAAATGTCAGACCATTTATGCAGCTTCTAAGGCGGCAGTGAATGCTGCTGTACAGGCATTATCTATTGAGTTAGCGGAGAAAAGGATTCGTATTAATTGTGTTATGCCAGGGTCAGTAGATACAAGGATGCTGCGAGAGTCAGTGTCGGCTATATCAGATGAAGCAATGATCAATATGGTAAAAGCACCATTATTAGGTTTGACGAAACCAGATGAAATAGCAAATATGATTTTATTTTTGCTGAGTGATGCTTCTAGTGCTGTGACCGGAAGAGCTATTTATGCAGATGGCGGAATGTTGGGTTCTATATAGTTATAGTATAACAGCCCTAATATATACACAGAGGTGAGAAATTTATGAAGACGATATTTAAAGGAAAGAAAATATCTGGGATTTTGGGTATTTTGCCAAAGCAGGTTAGTTATTTTGATGATGAAATTGATAATTATGCATTTCCGCCAAAGCAAACTATGCGTTTGAAAAAGGTAATGGGATTTGAAAAGCATAGGCTTGCAGCAGAAAATAGTACTGCATCTGATTTTTGTGTCTATGGTCTGCAATATCTATTAAAAACAAAAAAATTAAAGAAAGATGAAATAGGTGCAATTATTGTAGTTACCCTTTCACCCGATTTTTTTGTGCCGCATATCAGCAATATTATTCATGGAGAATGTGGATTAGATGAGAGTGTATTATGCATGGATATTGCTCAGGGCTGCTGTGGATATTTAGTAGGTTTAATGCAATCCTTTATGCTGTTGGATGTGTTAAAGAATAAAAAAGTAATTTTGTTTAACACTGATGTTTTAAGCCATAAGGTATCTAAACAGGATAGAAACGATTTCCCTCTGATAGGAGACGCTACCAGCATAACTATTGTAGAAAAAGATAATAATGCTGAGGATATTTATTTTGAACTCTATACGGATGGAAACAAACGGGAAACATTGATGATACCGGCAGGAGCTTTTGCAATGCCTTCCACAGAACAGACAGCCCAAATGCATACATCAGAAGATGGGAACTGTCGCTCCTTAGACCATTTGCACATGGAAGGGGCGGAGGTGTTTAATTTTGTTCAAGGGCGAATACCTTCGTTGATTGATACAATGTTTAAAGGAATTGGGATTACAAACGAGGATATTGATTATTATTTGTTTCATCAGCCTAATAAGTTTATGCTGAAGAAACTGGCAGACAAAATGAATGTTCCACATGAAAAGATGTTTATGAACATTGTAGAAAACTTTGGAAACCCCAGCGGCGCTTCTATACCAATTAATATTGTATATAATATGGGAAATACGCTGCAAACACAATTATACAAATGCTGCTTGTCTGCATTTGGAGCGGGATTGGCTTGGGGAGCTATTGTAATGCGGCTTGGCAATATGGATTTTTGTGACATGATAGAGTCTGATTTATAAGGAGAATGTTATGCGATTTGATAAAGTGATTTTAATTGGGTCAGGGAAAATTGCCAGTGATTGTCTGGCTTATCTCACGACTTTGATGAAAAAAGAAAATTTAATGGTTATGGAAACTACAGATAGCACACTTTCTTTTTTGAAGAGAATATGTAAAAAGCAGGAAATACCTTATATAACCTATTCCGGGGGGGGTACTGGTGTATCGAAAGAAATTGAACATGATATTTTAAATCTTATTTTAGGTAAACGAACATTAATTATTAGTGCAAATAATCGATTTATATTTACACCTGCTATTATACATTCTCCTGATACAGAAATTATCAATTTTCATTATGCCTTATTACCCAACTATCGGGGAATGAATATTCCAACATGGGTAATCTATAATGGGGAAAAGCAAACTGGAATAACATGGCATTATGTAACAGAACAGATCGACCATGGCAAAATTATTATACAAAAGGTTATCGATATAGATAGTACCACTACAGCCTTCGATATTACCTACAAGGGTATGTTATTGGGAATAGCAGCATTTAAAGAGTTTATTAATAAACTGCTGGAGGGACCTGTGGAAGGGTTATCTGTTCAATATCCTCAAAATGCTATTATATATCGAAATGCGAATTTGCCCATGAATGGTTTTTTGGATTTATCACAACCTATGGATATGATAATCCGCCTGCTTCATAGCTATGATTATAGAGGAGCAGCAGTTATTCCCAAACTTAAGACGGAATATATGGGAAAATGTTACTCTGTTGAAAAATACGAGGAACATAAGGTGATCTGTCAAGAACGTGCCATTGAAATGAAGGAAAATATACTTTTAATCAGAGAGAATAACAGAGAAATATCTTTAATTTTGCAACCAATTTGACAACTATAAAATGTCATAGTGTCAATACTGGTGTGGATTAAATCGAGTTTGCCGGAAAGAGGTAATATGGATTTAATTAACCAGAAAGATATTTTTACAAGCTATACCGAAGTGGCAAAATATAGAAAAAGATATTCAAATTTTTATTTTACTATGCAAGAGTTTGCAGATAAATGGAAAGCGCACAAGTTTAAAGCATATCAAACAGAAACTGTATTCTTAATTATTGAAGAAAAACAGAGTTTTCATTATCTATATTATATGTGCGATTCCTGGGAATGGATAGAAGATATTCAAGAACTAAAACAGCAATTTCCGAAGCTGGTGGTTAGTATTGTGGGAAAAAAAGAAAATGAAATGTACAAATCCTTTTTGCAATATGGATATTCTGTCTATAAAATTTATCAAAGAATGAGGAAAATTGCAAGCGGCGAAGAGATTGCCCGAGGTACATATGTAGAGTATTGTTCTATGCAGGATAAAGACAGAATAAAAGATTTGATGTTGGGAACTTTCGATGATGTGAGTGATCATATACCTGATGACGAAGAACTTAAGATTTTTCTGGAACATAGGGCAATAATTTGTATTCGGGAAAATGGGAAGATAATTGGCTTCATTATTTTTGAGGATAAGGGAAAAACGTCTTACATTCGTATGATATGTATTGATCATCAGTTTCGCGGCCAGGGATTTGGTAGCTGCCTGTTACGCACATATTTTATGATACATTGCGGATGTCAAAGCTATACATTGTGGTATGATGTAAATAATTTTCCGGCATATTCCTTGTATCAAAAATGGGGATATCAGCAGGAAAATTTATATAATTATATATTTGTGCTGTAGTTCAGATAATGTATATAGTTTGTTTTATAGGAAAATTATGCTGTTTTTTGTGGCTTATGCTGATTTGCCTGACTGTAACAGCAGTCTTAGAGAAAATAGATGAAGGTATTAAATTTAATTAATGAAAGAGGAGAAAGCACAAATGATTTTTTCTAGTTTTGAGTTTGTATTGGGATTTTTCCCAATAGTATTTTTGGGATATACGATTTTTAATAAGTGCCATTTTGAACACTTGGCTAAGATATGGCTGGTATGTGCTTCGTTGTATTTTTATGCACAGGGAAGCTGGGATTTTTTTCCGTTTTTTGTAGGGAGCATATTTGCCAATTATGTTATTGGTTGTGTATTGGGAAAGATATACTCAGACGGGGGGGGGGCAAGCAGTTTACAGGGAAAAATGCTTCTGCTTCTTGGGATTCTGGGCAATGTAGCCCTTCTCGGATATTACAAATATACGGATTTTTTTATTGAGAACTATAATTTTGTGACGGGAGAAAATATACCACTTAAAAACATTGTTCTGCCTATTGGAATTTCTTTTTTTACATTCCAGTTGATTGCTTTTCTGGTGGATTCCTACCGGGGTCAATGTGAGAACTATGATGTGTTGGACTATTTGTTGTTCATTACATTTTTCCCCCAGCTTATTGTGGGCCCTATTGTGCATCATGCAGAGGTGATTCCCCAGTTCAATGAACCAAATAATTCTAAGTTGAACTATAACAATATTGCAAGAGGATTATTTCTGTTTTCTGTCGGCTGTTTTAAAAAAATTTATTTTGCAGATATTTTAACAAAAAATGCCCAGGATTATTTTAATGGAATTACTGCCGCTTCAACATTAAATATAGTAGACACATGGTATCATGCAATTGAGTACACCATTTCTTATTATTTTGATTTATCCGGTTATGCGGATATGGCAATTGGACTGGGCCTGATGTTTAATATCATTATCCCTCATAACTTTAATTCTCCATATAAGGCAAGAAATTTTCAGGATTATTGGCGACGATGGCATATGACATTATCAAGATTTTTAGGGGATTACATATTCAGAAGTGTATATCGTAAAAATGATAAGTATCGAAATTTTTATGTGGCAACAATGGTGACATTTCTTGTGTCAGGATTTTGGCATGGCGCAGGGTGGACATTTGTAGTATGGGGGTTAGTGAATGGTATTTTTGTCTGTACCGCTTCATGGATGAAGAAACACGATAAGAAATTGCCGTCAGTGTTGGCATATCCGCTGACAGCATTAGGAGTTGTTTTGACTCGCGTGTTGTTTATCTCCCCGTCATTTGATTATGCGAGGAATGTGTACAAAGGGATGATAAGAATAGAAGGTTATAATGAGATTAAGGGGGCGGTTATATCTCTTTTTACAGGGAATAGAGCAAAAGCAATTGCAGTTGTTTTAATTATTGGAATACTATTATGCTGGTTTTTCCCAAATTCAAAGGAGTTGGAGGAACGATTTAGACCAACTGCGGTAAATGTATTTTTTGCAGCAGGGTTATTAATATTATGTATCTTCCGAATGGGTAAGGTGGCATCTTTTCTGTATTTTCAGTTTTAGAGGAGTATAGGTATGAAAGAAAAAAAACATTGGACAGTGTATGAAGAACATATTGCAGATATTATAAACACTCAATTTCCCGTTCAAAGCGCAAGCTGGATTAAGGGTTTTATTCTTATGTTCATAATTGGAATTGCACTTTTATGTTTATATAACTATTTTATCGATCCGTTCAATTATTTTAGTAAAGAGTATAAACCAGTATGGAATTATGCGCAATATTATAAGGCAAATTATATATTGCAAAACCCGAAAAAATATGATTGCTTTGTTGTTGGAGGATCTAATTCTGGTGTGTTAAATCCGGAAGTGATTGAGGAATATACGGATTATAAGACATATTCAATGACATTTCTTAATGGAAATTGGTATAATTATTATACCTACATTAATTTTTTAGTTACCTCTACAAATGCAAAATGTATATTATTACATTTGAGTAGTACTGATTTGGATTATAATAGAGAAGATATTGAATCCATGGATACACTAAAGCCTCCGGCTGTGCTAAAAGACAATTTGGGAGATGAGATAAAAGAAATAAGTGAATTTCTACTTAAGCAAATTTCGGCAAGAGTGGTGTTAAATGATGAATCTGTGGTGACAAAGAAAAATGGGATGTATGATTGGTCAAAAATGAAAGAGCAGTTTGAAAATAATCCGGATTCATATGTTCAGCAATTTGTTTTGAATGATTATGAGGGAAGGCTGTCAGAATTAAAAAGTGTGGATTTGAACGAGGAAAATATAGAAGAGGCATTGGATTATGCAAAAAAAATAAAAAAACTGTGTGATGAGAATAATGTTAAATTGGTAGTGGTGTGTGGACCGGTGTTTATTTCAAAAAGATCATCTTTTGAATGTGATGTATATTATGATTATTTAAAGCAGTTAATAAGTATTATGGATATTTATGATTTTAGTGATATTACAGAGATAAATTCCAATCCATATAATTTTTATGACACAATTCATTATAATGACATAATGGGAAATAAAGTTATTAAAGAAGTTTTCGGAAAAGAACAAACGGAATTAAAAGGCATAAAGTTGACCAAAGAAAATGTGGATGAGTATATAGCGAATCGTAGAAAGAAATTTACGGATATGTTAGAAGAATATAAAAATACAGGAACAATTCAATATCAATCTTATGATAATATAAGTAGGATAAGAGAATAGAATAGTTCATAGAAATTTACAACTGGACGGAATTTCAGGACGACAGGCTAAGATGAATAAGGAACAGTATGTGCAGGAAGATTTTTTATGGGAGTTGAAACGCCTGATACAAGATGATATAATCGGGAGTATCGAAGAAAAACAGCAAAAACAGTGATTATTGGGGAGTAAGATATGATAGTACCAGATAAGTTTCATATGACAAAGGAAGAGAATCTATTTAATGCAAAAAGGATTCTGGTGGATTCTATATACAAGCAGGCGAACTTAGAAGGTATTGCTGTCACATATGCCCAGACAGAGGATATTTTGAATAATGTTAATGTTGATGCGCTTACACCAACTGAAATAAACAAAGTTTGTTGTTTAAGGGACACTTGGAATTATGTCTTAAATCATTTAGACGAGCCGGTTAATTTAGCTTTTCTGGAAACGATTCACGAATTAGTGGCCAGATTTGATGTAGATTATAAATACTTGGGAAAATTCAGAACAGAAGATGTTATGATTAGCGGAACCGATTGGCGTCCGGAACTGCCAAATGCGGAAACTATACTACAAAATCTGACGGAAATTCAATCAAGCAGCCATAGTACAGATAAGGCGCTCAAGACAGGCTTATTATTAATGCGCACACAACCATTCAAAGATGGAAACAAGCGGGTGAGTAGCTTTGCTATTAATAAGATTTTGATTGTAAATGGTAAAGGATTATTTAATGTACCGGTAAAATTAGATGGACAATTTAAGCAGTTATTAGTTGATTATTATGAAACCAATAACTGGAATAATATCTTATTGTTTATGTATGAAAATTGCTTACAAGGAATCAATCCAACGAATGCAACGGTTTCAATGGAAAATGAATGAGTCCTAAATGAAAGTCTTCCCCACACCTGCCAGCCGACACTGGCAGTTTTTTTATATTGAAACCCATCTTTCAAAATGCTATAATCGTTAAGGTTGTGCAGAATATACTTAAGGAGTGGATGATAATAATGCGTACGCAAATAAAAGCAGGAAGACGTTTTTTATTGACAGCAGTATTTTTTATTTGTTTATTGATTAGCGGCAAAGCGCAGGCGGCGGATAATGGAAGACTGGTTGACAACAACGGCGTGTTGAATTACCTCTTAAATGACGTGGCGCAGACGGACTGTTATCTGTCGGTGCAGTCAGTAAACGGGGTAAATGAGATTGTCAAACCATTGGCGAAAGGCAGCGTAATCTATTATTTTGACCAGACAGGGGCCGGTTCCATCTATACGGGAACGCATTTCATCCCCATTCAATATAACGGAAGCAGCAAGATTTATTATGCCCAAAAAGGAAATCTTCTGAAAAACCAGATTGCAGGCAATAAGGCGGAAGGCTATTACTATGTGGATACGACGGGAGTACGGATTACGGATAAGACTGTTAAGTATGCGGTTCAGTTTGTGAGGAAGCATACGAAGACTTCAGATTCCAACAAGACCAAGCTGAAAAAATGTTATGATTATCTGTGGAAGCATTACAAATACAGCCGCATTTACGCTTCTCCCAGTTCAAGGGCATTAAATCCCAAAGCGGCGGACATGAGCAAGATTGCAAAGCAGATGTTTAAGAGCAAAAAGGGAAATTGTCACAGATACGCGGCATGTTTCGCTTATATTGCAAGGGTATTAGGCTATGACAGCAAGGTGGTAGTGGGGACCGCGCCGGGCAGCGGAGGCAGAACGCCTCATGGATGGACGAAAGTATCTTATAACAAAACGGGGAACAAGTATAAGTGGTATCTCTGCGATCCGGATGTGGAGCTTCACCGGCTTCATGTATATATGGTTTCTCATCACCCATGGGGAGTGAGGGAAAAGTGGACCTGCACCCTTCAGATAAAAGACGGAAAAGTAAAATGGAAATAATGGTATAGGATTTGTCTGGAAATCAATAATATAGATATAGAAGCATTTTATATAATCGTATTCAATTATAGTAACAGGAGGAAGGGAATTTGCATATTCAAAATTATCGCGTGTTAAAGGAAGAAATGATTGAGGAGATGAACGGGACCGCATATCTGTTAGCGCATGAGCGGACGAAAGCCCGCGTGCTGTTGGTGCTCAACGACGATACGAACAAGGTATTCCATATCGGTTTCCGGACGCCGCCCGCTGATGATACGGGTGTGCCGCATATTACCGAACATTCTGTTCTCTGCGGCTCTAAAAAGTTCCCGGTAAAGGACCCTTTTGTAGAGCTGGCGAAGGGGTCTCTTAATACCTTCCTTAACGCCATGACCTATCCGGACAAGACGGTCTACCCGATTGCATCGGTGAACGACAAGGATTTCCATAACTTGATGGAGGTGTATTTAGATGCGGTCTTTTATCCCAACACCTATGTCAATGACAAGATTTTAAAACAGGAGGGCTGGCATTACCATTTAGAGGAGGAGACGGGCGAGATTACCTACAACGGCGTGGTCTACAATGAGATGAAGGGCGCCTATTCCTCTGCGGAACAGCAGTTGATGCAGGAGATTCAGAAATCCCTGCTTCCGGATACCACCTATGGCTGTGATTCCGGCGGTGATCCGAAGGAGATTCCCAACCTGACCTATGAGGCGTTTCTGGATTTTCACAGAAAATATTATCATCCTTCCAACAGCTATATCTATCTTTACGGCAATGTGGATTACGAGAAGGAATTAGCGTTTATTGATAAGGAATATTTACAGAATTTTGATTATTTAGAGGTGGATTCGGAGATTAAGCAGCAGCCGGCCTTCCCTAAGGCGAAGGAGATTACTACTGCCTATGCTTTAGCGGATGCGGAGGAAGAGGAGAACAATACCTACTTAAGTTACAATGTGGTTGTGGGCAGCAGCTTAAACCGTACCCTGAATCTGGCTTTTATGATGTTGGATTACGCCCTGATTGACGTGCCGGGAGCGCCCATACGGACCGCTTTGGTGGATGCGGGGATCAGCGGCGATGTGTTCAGCTCCTATGACGACGGCATCCGGCAGCCGGTGTATTCTATTATTGCCAAGGGCTGCAAGACAGAGGATAAGGAACGGTTTGTTAAGATCATAGAAGATACGCTTTCCGATATCATTGAGAAGGGGTTCGAGGATAAGGTGTTACGGGCGGCGCTCAATCATTTTGAGTTTAAGTTAAAAGAAGGAAATTACGGACGGTATCCAAAAGGATTGATGTATGGATTGCAGGCGTTTAACAGCTGGCTCTATGATGACGACGCCCCCTTTATGTATCTGCATTTTAACCGGGAATTTGCATTTTTGAAAAAACAGATTGGAACCGACTATTATACCAATATTTTAAAGGAATATATCCTTTCTAACAACCACAAGACCATTGTGACTTCCGTTCCTAAAAAGGGACTGAATAAGGAAAATGACGCTAATACCGCCAGAAAACTTAAGGAATATAAGGCTTCTCTTTCCGGGGAGGAGATTAACCGGCTTGTGAAAGAGACGAAGGAGCTTTTGCAGTATCAGTCGGAGGAGTCGGCGCCGGAGGATTTGGCGAAGATTCCCATGCTGGAGCTTTCCGATATTGGGAAGAAGGCGTTAACCCTTAAGAATACGGAGAAGAAGGTGGAGGGGATTCCTCTGGTTAGCCATGACATATTTACCAATGGCATTGCCTATGTGGAGTACTATTTTTCCTTGAATCATGTGCCTGTGGAACTGCTGCCCTATGTGTCTTTGTTAGCCGCCCTTTACAAGGAGGTAGATACAGACCGCTTAAGCTATGGGGAGCTGGCCAACGAGATTGATTTAAATACCGGCGGCATCGGTATCAAGCTTCACTCTATCGGAGTGCAGAAGGAAATGGGCGAGTATAAGGTCGGGATTTCCATTTCCGCCAAGGCGCTTTCAGAGAATTTAAAGAGCGCGTTAAGCCTGATGGAGGAGATTCTCTTTACCTCCCATGTGACGGACCGGAAGCGGATGAAAGAGGTGTTAGCGGAGCTTGTGTCCCAGTTGAAAATGGGAATCCAGGACAGCGGCCATATGGCGACAGCGAACCGGGCTTTGTCTTATTTTTCCAAGGGAGCTTATCTTAAGGAGATGATGGAGGGCATTACTTTTTATGAGTTCGCCAACGCCTTATATAAGAATTTTGAAAGCGCTTATGAGGGCGTCTGCGAGAAATTGAAAGCGGCCCTTCATGCTTTTGCCAAGCCGGAGAACCTGATTATCTCCTACACCGGCAAGGAGGATATCGGGGAGGAGTTGGCTTTTGCCCTTCGGTCTTTGAAACGGTATATGAACGAGGATACAGAGGATGTGTGCAGCCAGCAGTTGGAGGTGACCAGGAAGAACGAGGGCTTCCGCACTGCCAGCAAGGTGCAGTATGTGGCAACCGCAGGCAATTTTCTGGATAAGGGTTATGCGTATTCCGGGGTGCTGAATGTGTTGCAGGTAATCTTTTCCTATGACTATCTGTGGATTAATATCAGGGTTAAGGGCGGCGCTTACGGCTGTATGTGCAGTTTCAGCCGGGTGGGGGACGCCTATTTTACCTCCTACCGGGATCCCAATCTGCTAAAGACCTATGAGGTTTATAAGAAGGCGGCGGAATACGTGGAACAGTTTACCGCCTCAGACCGGGATATGTTAAAATATATTATCGGCGCCATTGCCAAACTGGATGCGCCGATGACGCCATCTGCCGAGGGCGCGTATGATTTTGTCTGCTACTTATCCGGCGTGACGGATGAGCAGTTGCAGACGCACAGGGATCAGGTGCTCGCCGCGGATGTGGAGGCAATCAGAAAGCAGGCACCGTTAATCCGGGCGGTTACCGATACCGGCATAATCTGCGCATTGGGGGATGAGGATACGCTGGATCAGGAAAAAGACTTATTTACCGAGATGAAAAATTTAGCCTGATTTGCTGCAACACTTTGCCCGGAATCCTTCACTGATAAGACATAGACCATTGCAGAGAATGGAAAAAAGTTATATCAGGAATGAATACCGGAGGGAATGCTTATGAAAATGATGAAAAAAAGAGAACAGGGAAACAGGAGATGGAACGGCAGATGTTTTGCTATAGCGTTGATACTATCCGCCGGGCTTACCGGATGCGGAGCAGACAAACTGTCGGATGATACCGGAATGGCGACGGAGGCCGCCTATGAGGAGACTGCCGGTTATGCAGCGGAAACTGCCGCCGATTATGGGGAAGAGGATGCCGCACAGGAGAATTATGGCCTCTATGACAATGCAGCAGCGAAAGGGGAGGATGTGCAGTCCGCACAGGAGGATATGGCTGACGCCGGGGAGAGCGGCGTATCTGCAAATGAAACGCCGGCGCAGACAACGTCGGAAAGCCGGAATGTTCCCGTTTCTGGTTCTAAGAAAATTATCAAGCGATACAACTACAGCTATGAAACAGAACAGTTTGATAAGGCGTATGCTTATCTGAAACAGCAGATAGACAGCTTTGGCGGTTATGTAGAGTCTTCCAATATTAATGGAACACAATACCGCAGCCTGAATTTAGTGGCAAGGATACCAGCGGAGTCCGGCGAGGAGTTTACCGGGCAGTTAGGGAGTCTTGGCACATTGCTTTCCCAGTCGGAGTCCGCAGAGGACATCACGTTACAGTATGCGGATACGGAAAGCCGGATCAAGTCCTTAAAGACAGAACAGGAACGGTTAAATGCCCTGCTTGAAAAGGCGGATAACTTAGACAGTATTATTACTTTGGAAAACCGGCTGACGGAGGTCCGCTATGAGCTGGAAAATTACCAGTCTCAGAAGAACCTGTATGACGACCGGGTTTCCTACAGTACGGTCAATATCCATTTAGCGGAAGTCGTGTATACGGTGGAGGTGGATCAGGACAGCGTATTTTCCCGGATTCGGGCGGGACTTCAGAGTACGTTCCGGGATTTGAAGATGGACGCAGCGGATTTTGTTGTGTGGTTTGTAGTAAACCTCCCGTATATTATTATCTGGATCATTATCATATGCATCATAGTTAAGGTGATAAAGCGGATAATCCGGAAAAGAAAAAAGAAAAAGGAAGCACGAAATCCTGTATTGCAGGAGATGCAGGAGGAAAGCAAAAATCCTGTGTTGCAGGAAGTGCAGGAAGAAACCAGGACGAAGGACCAATAAGGGATAAAGGAGCGGATATGGAACAGTTTAAATCAGGCTTTGTAACGATTATCGGCAGACCCAATGTGGGAAAGTCCACGCTGATGAATCATTTAATCGGGCAGAAGATTGCCATTACGAGCAATAAGGCCCAGACCACCAGAAACCGGATTCAGACGGTGTACACCTGCGGCGGGGGACAGATTGTGTTTTTGGATACGCCCGGCATCAACCGGGCCAAAAACAAGCTGGGGGAATATATGTTGAGCGCGGCGGAGAATACCTTAAGGGAAGTGGATGTGATTCTCTGGCTGGTGGAACCGACTACCTTTATCGGCGCCGGGGAACGGTATATTATTGAAAAGCTGAAGAAGGTACATACGCCTGTGATTTTGGTTATCAACAAGACGGATACGGTCGAGGAGGAAGCGGTCTTTCAGGCCATAACCGCCTATAAAGAGGTCTATGATTTTGAAGAGATTGTTCCGGTATCCGCCCTTAAGGATAAGAATACGGATGAATTGCTCCGCACTATCTTTGCTTATCTAAAGGAAGGCCCTCGGTACTATGACGAAGATACCGTAACCGACCAGCCGGAACGGGCCATTGTGGCGGAAATAATCCGGGAAAAAGCGCTGCGGTGCTTGGATCAGGAGATTCCCCATGGCATTGCTGTGTTAATTGACCGGATGAAGGACAGGAAGGGAACCAATATTGTGGATATCGACGCTACCATAGTCTGTGAGCGGGATTCCCACAAGGGCATTATTATCGGCAAACAGGGGGGCATGCTTAAGAAGATAGGCTCCCAGGCAAGAAAAGACATGGAGCGGCTTTTAGATGCAAAGGTAAACCTAAAGCTGTGGGTCAAGGTAAAGAAGGATTGGCGGGACAGCGAATTTTTGTTAAAGAACTACGGCTACCAGAAGGAAGAATAGAGCCAATCCGGACAGCCGCGTCCGGCGGGCTGGAAAACGGATGGCGTTTCACATGGTCCGGAGCAGGCAGGGGAAAACAGATGAAGGAAAAGATTGAGCTTAGCGGGATTGTGTTAAGCAGTATGGCAGTGGGAGATTATGATAAGCGTCTGGTGCTGCTCACAAAAGAGCGGGGGAAGATTACCGCCTTTGCCAGAGGCGCCAGAAAACCAAACAGCCCTTATCTCGGTATCAGCGAGCCCTTTAATTTTGGGAAGTTTACTGTGTATGAGGGCTTTGATGCGTATCGGCTTGCAGGCGGGGAGATTAAGGAGTATTTTTCAGACCTCAAAAAAGATATTGAAGCGGTCTGCTATGGCACTTATTTTTGCGACATTCTGGAATATCTCAGCGTGGAGGGCGTCGGGGACGCCAACATATTAAACCTGCTCTATGTCTCCTTAAAAGCCCTGATGAATCCAAAGATACCCAATCCCTTAATCCGAAGGATTTTTGAACTCCGGCTTCTGGCCTTTGACGGAGAGGAAATGCATGCGTTTTCCTGCGTGAAATGTGGAAGCGGCGAGGCGTCGGTATTTTATCCGGCCGGGGACGGACTGGTATGTAAGAGCTGTAATGAGCGTTTGCAGGGGACGAAACCCTTAAATGAGACGACGGTCTACACCTTACAGTATGTTCTTTCGGTTCCGCTTAACAAGCTTTATCATTTTCAGGTTTCCGAACCGGTGCAAAGGGAGTTTGATGAGGTTGTTGACCAGTATTTCAGGCGGCATGTCACAAAAAAATTCAATTCTTTGCAAATTCTTGAGGCTTTGTCTTGAAATATTATAAATTCTCTAGTAAAATAGATGCGTCATAATTACGGAAGGAAACAGGGAGAGATGAAAGATGCGTAAGATGAGAAGATTTCAGATAATCGTTATGTCTGCTTTGCTTATATGTGTGCTTTCCGGCTGCAACAATTACGCCAAAGAATATGATAAGAATACCTTAGTGGTAAAAGGCAACGGTTCTTTAGTTGAGGTGGCAGTGGAGAGCTTCGAGGATTCTTCGGTGCAGCCGGAGGATTTGAACGCCTATATTGACGAGCAGATCGATGCTTATAATGAGGAGCAGGGTAAGAAGGTGGTAAAGAACCAGTCCATTGACACCGAGGATATGAGCAAGGTAAAGCTGGTGCTTTCCTATAAGGATATGGAAGCCTATAATGGATTTAATCTGTTAGACTGCGTATTGGATGATTTCTCCAATGTGGATGGGGACCGGATAAAGGGAACCTATACCGCAGCGGACGGCAGCAGTGTGAAAGCGGCTGATTTGGACGCCGGGGATAAAGCAAAGGTGCTGATTCTTTCAGAGGCAGTCAATGTGGTGGTAAAGGGAGAGATTCTCTACTACAATAAAGAAGTAAAAGTAAAGAATGATGTGGCGTCTGCTACAGGAAAAGGTGACGCAGTCATCATTTTTAAATAAAGAAAAAGGCAGGATATAAGCATGGAAAAGACAATGGATAAGATTGTGGCGTTGGCAAAGGCGAGAGGATTTGTATATCCCGGTTCGGAAATCTATGGCGGACTGGCCAATACATGGGACTACGGCAATCTTGGAGTAGAGCTTAAGAATAATGTAAAGAAAGCCTGGTGGAAAAAATTCATCCAGGAGAACCTTTATAATGTGGGTGTGGATTGCGCAATTTTGATGAATCCCCAGACATGGGTGGCCTCCGGCCATCTGGGAAGCTTTTCCGATCCGTTGATGGACTGTAAGGAATGTCATGAGCGGTTCCGGGCAGACAAGCTGATTGAGGATTATATGGCGGACAAGGGGATTACCCCGGAGGGAACGGTGGATGCATGGTCCCATGAGCAGATGGAGGAGTACATCAATACCAATGAGATTCCCTGCCCTTCCTGCGGTAAGAGGAATTTTACGGATATACGGGAATTTAATCTGATGTTTAAGACCTTTCAGGGCGTGACAGAGGACGCTAAGAATACGATTTATTTGAGACCGGAGACGGCGCAGGGTATTTTCGTGAATTTTAAAAATGTGCAGCGGACCTCAAGGAAGAAGATTCCTTTCGGTATCGGACAGATTGGCAAGTCGTTCCGTAACGAGATTACGCCGGGTAACTTTACCTTCCGTACCAGAGAATTTGAGCAGATGGAATTGGAATTTTTCTGTGAGCCGGATACGGACCTTGAATGGTTTGCGTACTGGAAGCAGTTCTGCATTGACTGGCTTAAGGATTTGGGCATGAATCCGGAGGAGACACGCTACAGAGACCATGAGAAAGAGGAGCTTTCTTTTTATAGTAAAGCCACAACGGATATTGAGTATCTGTTCCCATTCGGCTGGGGAGAACTTTGGGGGATTGCCGACCGTACCGATTACGACTTAACCCAGCACCAGAATACCTCCGGCGAGCCGATGGATTATTTTGATGACGAGAAGAAGACCAAATACATTCCTTATGTGATTGAGCCGTCTCTTGGAGCCGACCGGGTAACGCTGGCGTTTTTGTGCTCCGCCTATGATGAGGAAGAATTAGAGGGCGGCGATATGCGTACGGTACTGCATTTCCACCCGGCGTTAGCGCCAGTGAAAATCGGCGTGCTGCCGCTGTCAAAGAAGCTGAATGAGGGTGCGGAAAAGATATATGCGGAACTTTCCAAACTTTATAACTGTGAGTTTGACGACAGGGGCAATATCGGAAAGCGGTACAGAAGACAGGATGAGATTGGCACTCCGTTCTGCGTGACTTACGATTTTGAGTCGGAAGAAGACGGGGCAGTCACTGTCAGGGACCGGGACAGCATGGAGCAGGAGAGAATTAAGATAGAAGATTTAAAAGCGTATTTTGAAAAGAAATTTGAATATTAAAGACTGAATATTGTAAAAAGAAAAGGGCTGCCGCCTGACGAAAGAATCGTTAAGTGAGCAGCCCTGTTTTCATTCAGTTTGTATGTATCATTGATATCAATATCATGCTGCATGGGATGTCAATATCGTGTTACTTGAGGGATTCCAATTCCTTGATGGTGCCGGTCAGCTCCTTTAAGGACAGCTTGATGGACTTGTTGATCTCGCCGGAATTGACAGCCAGCTTTCCAACCTCGGCGGCAACAACGGCAAAGCCCCGCCCAAATTCTCCGGCTCTTGCCGCTTCTATGGAAGCGTTTAGGGATAAGATATTCTGCTTGCTCTCAATCTTGTCAAGCTGAAGCGACTTTTCATTAATCTCGCGAATCAGGCTGGCAGCCTGTTCAATATCCGTATCCATCTTCTCAATCTTCTTCACGTCGTTCTGCTGCTGGTAATTGGAATTGACCATCATATTCACGACATCGCCCAAAAGCTGCGCCGCAGCCTTGATGGACTCTTCGGAACGGACCGGAACGCGATGAAGCGCCTCTAAATAGCTGTCCTCGGAAACGCCTAATTCTTTTGCAATCTTTCGGAACTTGTCGTCGTCAGGCTCCTCCGGAAGAACCTGTCCGCCGATGACTGCGCCCACCTTCTGTCCGTTCACGATAATGTCGCGGCTGAAATCCATAAGACCCGCATGGCAGAAATAAGTGCCTGTACACTCGGCGTCGCATTTCTGGCAGCGCTTTGCGCCCTCCTCTGATCCTCTCGTATATTTCATACAGAAATCATTAAAATTAATGGCTTTTGTAAAATACTCTCCGTTCGCATCTACCCCGATGGTAGCAAGCCCTGTTGCATTGGACCAGTCCTCCATTAATTTTTCCAGTTGAGGAATGTCCAAAAAATCTCTGATATCCATAGTATAACTCCATCCTTTCCCCTGTCATTCTCCATATATAAATAAAACTAATAGGTATATTATATAAAAAAACTGGTAAAATTGCAACAAAATATATATGAAATCTGTTGTTTACATAATTTTTTAACAAATTTACCAAAAAAATGTTATTTTATGGTTGACATAAGGAGATAGCTTTGGTATTATTGCCTTAGTGCTAATTTTGTAACATTTTTGTAACAGTTGGATAAAGACTTTGTTGATTTAATTTAAGAAGAGGTATGTTGATTATGAAAAAGAGTATTGTCAGAGGCTCAATGTTGACAGTTGCGGCACTTTCTATTATGTTAGGCGGTACGGCTTATCCTTCTAACGGAAACGTTCGGGATAAGGTTACGGAGACGCCGGCGATTATAAGTAAGGCAATCCAGAACAGTTCAGCGGAGACAAATGCGATTTCAAAGGGAAATGCGGTACAGCAGGTTGCACAGGTTACAACGGAGCAGCCGACGACAGAACAGGTTGTACCGGAACAGACCACAGAGCAGCCGGCGGAGGCAACAGAGATTGAGACAAAAGAGGCAAAGGTAGAAAGCAATCAGGTTGTTGCGAATATAGACAGTTATTTGAATATTCGTAAAGAGGCTTCTGAAGAAGCTGATGTGGTTGGCAAGTTTTATACCGGTAACGTCGGTACGATTGTAGAGCGGGGAGATTCCTGGTCTTTGGTTTCTTCCGGTAATGCGTATGGATATGTGAAAAATGATTATCTGCTCTTTGGCGAAGACGCAGAGAATTACATTGAGAATAACTGTGACCAGGTGGCAAAGGTAACGGCGGATACCTTAAATGTTCGTGCAGAGGAATCGACGGACAGTGAGGTTGTAACTCTTTCTGATCAGGGTGATGCACTGACGGTATTAGGTCAGGATAATGGCTGGTTTAAGGTTGCGGTATCTTCTGAAGAAGTAGGTTATGTATCAAGTGAGTATGTATATATTGACTATATATATGAGACAGCGGTAACGATTGAAGAAGAGCAGGCGGCTGCCGAGGCGGAAGCCCAGGCAGAAGCGGAGGCTCAGGCTCAGGCGGAGGCAGAAGCCCAGAACCAGACGACGCAAGCGACTCAGACAACGGAGGCGCCGAAGAAGGAGGAGCCTAAGCAGGAAAAGAAAGAGAAGAAAGAAGAGACAACAGAAGCGCCGAAAGAAGAAACTGTCAGCGGAGATGGACAGGCAGTTGCAGATTATGCGGTTCAGTTTGTCGGCAATCCGTATGTATACGGTGGTACAAGCCTGACAAATGGGGCTGACTGCTCCGGATTTGTACAGTCAGTGTATAAGCATTTTGGTTATTCCCTTCCGCGTGTAGCGGCAGATCAGGCCAACGCTGGGACCAAGGTAAGCACTGACAGCTTACAGCCGGGTGATTTGCTGTTCTATCATGGCTTTGGCCATGTGGCAATTTACATCGGCGGTGGACAGGTTGTTCATGCAAGTAATGCGAAGACTGGTATTAAGATTTCTAATTACAAGTATTCACCTATTGACAAGGCCGTTCGTATTATCAAATAATTTATTTACATAATGGTATAAAAACAGGAGCTGTCGAGAAATCGGCGGCTCTTTTTTATGCTCGAAAAAACATGAAAAATGGATAATTTGGAAAACTTTGAAAAAATAGATAAATTTTGGAAAAAAGTCTTTTGAATTTTGTGTATTTTGTGCTATAATAACATACAGACTGTGGACAGGTTCCATTTACCTTGTCCTGGTAAAATTATCAAACACTTAGGAGGTATAGAACAAATGGCAAACAAATGGGTATATTTGTTTAAAGAAGGCGACGCATCAATGAGAAACCTTCTTGGCGGTAAGGGGTGTAACTTGGCGGAGATGACCGGCTTGGGTATGCCAATCCCACAGGGATTTACAGTTACAACAGAAGCCTGTACAGATTATTATAATCAGGGCAAACAGATTTCAGAAGAGATTCAGAAGCAGATTTTTGACGCTTTGGAATGGTTAGAGGAGCACAATGGCAAGAAGTTCGGTGATACAGAAGATCCGTTACTGGTTTCTGTTCGTTCCGGCGCCCGCGCATCCATGCCAGGTATGATGGATACGATTCTGAACTTAGGTCTGAATGATGTAGCAGTAGAAGGCTTTGCAAAGAAGACCGGCAATCCGAGATTTGCTTACGACTCTTACAGAAGATTTATTCAGATGTACTCTGACGTAGTTATGGAGGTTCCAAAGTCATTCTTTGAGAAGAAGATTGACGAGATGAAAGAGAAGAAGGGCGTTACCTATGATACTGAACTGACAGCAGAGGATTTGAAGGAGTTGGCAGAGCAGTTCAAAGCCATCTACAAGGAAGCAATGAACGGCGAGGAATTCCCACAGGATCCGAAGGATCAGTTGATGGGAGCTGTTAAGGCGGTATTCCGTTCATGGGATAACCCGCGTGCTATCGTTTACAGACGTATGAACGATATTCCGGGCGACTGGGGAACCGCTGTTAACGTACAGACCATGGTATTTGGTAACAAGGGTGAGACGTCAGGAACCGGCGTTGCATTTACCCGTAATCCATCTACCGGCGAGAAAGGTATCTTTGGTGAGTACCTGATTAATGCACAGGGTGAGGACGTGGTTGCCGGTGTTCGTACACCACAGCCGATTACCCAGTTAGAGAAAGATTTACCGGAATGTTACAAGCAGTTCATGGAGCTGGCAATGAAGTTGGAGAACCATTTCCATGATATGCAGGATATGGAGTTTACCATTGAGGAAGGCAAGTTATACTTCTTACAGACACGTAATGGTAAGAGAACTGCTCCTGCTGCAATTAAGATTGCCTGTGATCTGGTTGATGAGGGACAGATTACAGAGGAAGAGGCTGTATGCCGTATTGAGGCGAAGTCTCTTGACCAGCTGCTTCACCCAACGTTTGATGCAGATGCGTTGAAGGCTGGCGAGGTAATTGGTACTGCGCTTCCTGCATCACCGGGAGCTGCCGCAGGTAAGATTTACTTTACCGCAGATGACGCTAAGGAAGCTGGTATCGGCGGACGCGGCGAGAGATGTATCTTAGTTCGTCTTGAGACCTCTCCGGAGGATATCGAGGGTATGCATGCATCCCAGGGTATCCTGACAGTTCGTGGCGGTATGACTTCCCATGCAGCCGTAGTTGCGCGTGGTATGGGTACCTGCTGTGTATCAGGCTGCGGCGACATTAAGATCAATGAAGAAGAGAAGTATTTCGAGTTAGGCGGATATACTTTCCACGAGGGAGATTACATTTCCTTAGATGGTACAACAGGTAAGATTTACAAGGGCGACATCAAGACAGTTGAGCCTTCTATCGGCGGTGATTTTGGCCGGGTTATGGCTTGGGCTGATAAGTACAGAAAGTTAAAGGTTCGTACCAATGCAGATACTCCTGCGGATACGGCTAAGGCTGTTGAGTTAGGCGCTGAGGGTATCGGTCTTTGCCGTACAGAGCATATGTTCTTTGGTGAGGACAGGATTCCTAAGTTCCGCCGCATGATTCTTTCTGACACTGTAGAGCAGAGAGAGGAAGCCCTTAAGGCAATCGGCGACTTCCAGAAGGCAGACTTCAAGGCGATGTACAAGACTCTTGACGGAATGCCAATGGTAGTTCGTTTCTTGGATCCACCTCTTCATGAGTTTGTTCCGACTGAGGAGGAAGATATCAAGGCGTTAGCTGCGGATATGGGAATTACGGTAGACGAGGTTAAGGCTAAATGTGACGCTCTTCATGAGTTCAACCCAATGATGGGTCATCGTGGATGCCGTCTTGCAGTTACCTATCCGGAGATTGCCAAGATGCAGACCAGAGCCGTTATGGAGGCAGCGATTGAGGTTGCTGAGGAGACCGGCAAGGCTATCGTTCCGGAGATTATGATTCCATTGGTTGGCGAGGAGAAAGAGCTTAAGTTTGTTAAGGATGTAGTTGTAGAGGTTGCTGACCAGGTTAAGAAAGAGAAGAATTCCGACATGAGATATGAGGTTGGTACGATGATCGAGATTCCAAGAGCTGCTCTTACAGCAGATAAGATTGCTGAGGATGCTGAGTTCTTCTGCTTCGGTACCAATGACCTGACACAGATGACCTTTGGTTTCTCTCGTGATGATGCTGGTAAGTTCTTAGATTCTTACTATCAGAACAAGATTTTCGAGTCTGATCCGTTTGCCCGTCTTGACCAGACTGGTGTTGGCCAGTTAATCCAGATGGCAGTAGAGAAGGGCCGCAAGGTTCGTCCGGATTTAGGACTTGGTATCTGCGGTGAGCATGGTGGAGATCCTTCATCTATTGAGTTCTGCCACAAGGTAGGTCTTAATTATGTATCATGTTCTCCATTCCGCGTGCCTATCGCAAGATTGGCTGCTGCACAGGCTGCAATTAACGACAAATAATATGTCAGGCAGACTTTGCTTGCTACAATAGTTTTATCAGAGGAATATTTAATTCGCAAGGATTAGATATTCCTCTTTTTATTTTGTAATCGTAAAAAAGTTAATATATTAGGTTTAAAGTTTATTCGAGGAAATCCTTTGTGTTTTATGTATAATAATGGTATAATGCTATTAATTGTATAACTTGCACAAAATATGTGATGGAATAAAGGATAGAGGTCTCCGATGAAGAGAAAATGGAAGGATAGATTTATAAAACGAGGATTGGCGTGGACGCTCTGCATTTTGCTGGTTATGCAGCTTGTGGGCGCAGATTCTCTGACTGCCATGGCGGATAAGGCAAGAGAGATTTTGACTGTGGAGGCACAGGAAAGTGCCGGAGAAGGTTACCACGGAGAAAGTGTCTGCCACAGAGGAGATTCCCTTAAAGGGAAAGTCCAACAAGATATGCGTCTATTCGGTAACGGGTGTGCAGCGGGAGCAGAAAAACTGATCGAAGAGAGAAAAACTGATTGAGCAGAAAAACTGATTGAGGAGAAAAAAGATAGGAATGGAACATTCTATCAGGAAGGGGGAGAGGGCATGGAAATTTACGAAGAAATCAGCGAGATTTTACTTAGCAACCAGTCGGTTCCCATGTTGCTTTGGAACGGTGAGAAGGGGTGGCGGACAGTTTGTGAAGGCGGCCTTGCGATTGACAGCGACAGTCTTTCTAAAGATGGTCTATGGGCGCTTAGGGAGATTGTCCTGGAAGAGGATTTAAAGCTCTATGACGCTTTTTTGCAGAAAATCAAAGAATATATGGACGGTGAGGATGCCGCGGCTCCGGAACGGGAAAATTATCTTGAGGAAGCGGTTCATTTAAAGATTGGAGAGATATACAGCTATTATAAAATCGAGTGTTATCAGGAGATGGAGAATGCCCATATTATGCGGAAGATGTTTGTCCGTATTCCCGAATTAGAGGCGGAGGACATTTACCGGATTCATCTGGCCGAAGTGATTACCAATGATAAGAACCCGGCATTTTTCACCCAGGGCGCAAAGGAATTAATGGACAGGCACCCGGACTGGAATTATGCGCTGGTACAGTTTGATGTGGCTAAGTTTAAAATGATTAACGAGCAGTACGGGGAGCAGTTTGGCGATGAACTGATTGAGTTTTTTATCCATTCCCTGAAATTATTGTGTAATAAAGAGCAGCTTTATACCAGACTGACCGCAGATGTATTTATGATTTTAACGCCCTTTATGAGTCAGGAGGGATTGTTGGAATTTGTGGAGTATCTAAGGGATCATCTTTCCAGCTATAAAGATATTACCTACCGCTTAGTCTTTGGCATCTGCAAGGTGGCTGACCGTAAGCAAAATCTGAGAAAATACGGGGACGGCGCGGCGTTAGCCAGACAGAGCATTAAGGAGGACGCCTTGAGCCATGTGGCGTTTTATCGGGAGGATATGAAGGATAAAGCCCGCATGAACAAATTTATTGAGGACAACATGGAAAAGGCGTTAGAAAACAGGGAGTTTGTCATGTATCTCCAACCCAAATACAGCATTTCCAAGGAGCAGATGGTGGGCGCGGAGGCCCTTGTCCGCTGGCTTCACCCGGAGCATGGACTGATTCCGCCGATGAGCTTTGTGCCGCTCTTTGAAAAGAACGGATTTATTGTAAAAATGGATGCGTTTATCTGGGAGGAGGCGTGCCGGACCATTCGGAAGTGGATGGATGACGGCATGGCGCCCATTCCCATTTCCGTCAATGTGTCCAGAAAGCATTTAAAGGATGGCTCCTTTGTAGACACATTGAACCGGCTGACAGAGCAGTACGGGATACCCAAGCAGTATTTAGAGATTGAGATTACGGAGTCTGTGGAGTCAAAAGATGTAAAGGAGGGAGCCAATCTGTTAAAGAAGAGCGGCTTCACCCTTTTGATGGATGATTTCGGAAGCGGTTATTCCTCTTTAAATACCTTGAAGGATACCCAGTTTGACGTGATAAAAATTGACCGGGCATTTTTGCAGGATTTTATCGGTTCTGACAGGGGAAAGACCATTGTGGAGCACACTGTCAAAATGACAAGGGAAATCGGCCTTGATTTGGTGGCGGAGGGAATTGAGACAAAGGAACAGGCTATGTTTTTAAGCGAGTGCGGCTGCGATGTGGCCCAGGGCTTCTATTATGCCCGTCCGATGTCCGTTGATGATTTTAATAAAAAGTATGCTTTGTAAAATATATCATTTTTGTTCTGTCTGCATACAATAGATATGAGGACAAAAACAGCCGGAACAGATGAAGTTTGATTATGGCTCCGGCGGGAGTTAATTTGTGATTGATTGGTTTGTGGGGTTAAATCCGGTCTGGCAGGGATTGCTTGCCACTCTGTTTACTTACAGCGTAACCGTACTTGGGGCGTCCCTGGTGTTTTTCTTTAAATCCGTAAACCAGCGGATGATGGATGTAATGATGGGATTTGCCGCAGGCGTTATGATTGCGGCCTCTTATTGGTCGCTGCTTGCGCCTGCGATTGAGCTTTCCGAAAGCCTCGGCAGAAACCCGGTTTTTTATGTTTCTGTCGGCTTTGTCTGCGGAGGGCTTTTTATTATGCTTTCCGATATGCTTTTGGCGGGCAGAACGTGTTGCAGACAGGACAGAAAAAAATGGGTGCGGTGTATCTTAGTCACTACCGCAGTTACCATGCATAATATCCCGGAGGGGCTGGCGGTCGGCGTAGCTTTTGGCTGCGCTGCCATAGAGGGAACAAAATCCGCCCTGATGGGCGCGGTTATGCTGGCAGTCGGCATTGGCATACAGAATTTTCCGGAAGGCACATGTGTGGCAATGCCCTTGCGGCGGGAAGGCATGTCCCGGTGGAAAAGTTTCGTCATCGGACAGTTTTCCGGCTTTGTGGAGCCCATTGCCGGCGTCATCGGCGTACTGGCCGCTCTCAAAGTACAATTAATACTGCCGTTAGCCCTTTCTTTTTCTGCCGGCGCTATGATCAGCGTAGTATGCTCAGAATTAATCCCCGAATCCTTCCGGGACAGCAAAAATCTGGCTACCGCCGGCGTCATGTCCGGTTTCGTCGTCATGATGATCTTAGACGTAGCCTTAGGATAATTCCCCTAACCCTTCAGCCCTCCCATATCCTGTCCGCCCCCTCTGACCGCTGCCCCGCTGTTATCCGCCATTTTTTTATCTGCGGCTCCGCCAAAGGAAATCTATCCGGTTTTTCCTGCACTGTTTTCGGTTTTAAGAAATCCTGCCGCCGTCCGTCCTGCATATTTTATTGCACGTGCTCTCGAAGAACTCGCACCGGGAAGGGGTGACTGGGAAACATCTAAAGCCCCTTTGAAAACGCCGGTACTTGCGGAGGGGGAATAGAGACTTGTCTCATGATACAGTCTGAATCCCCCTCCGCTTATGTACCGCTGCGTTTTCAACAGAGCGAAAGCGTGGCTTAAGATGTTTGCCCAGCACCCCAAACCCGGTACTCAGACACTTCTTCGCACGTGCATTATGCAGGACCGGACGGCGGCGGATTTCTAAAAAACCGCATGTCAGGAAAAACCGGATAGATTTTCTTTTTGGCGGTATGCCGCATATACGCTAAGCGGATAACAGCGGGGCAGCGGTCAGAGGGGGCGGACAGGATACGGGAGGCCTGAAGGGTATAAAAATAAAATAAAAGGGAGAAAGGGCTTGCAAAAGATTTTTTATGGTATACAATGTTATAGAGAAAATGTTGAAAGAAAGGAATAAAGGATGAAGGTTGCGATTATTATGGGTTCTACCAGTGATTTGGCCAAGGTGGAACCGGCAGTAGATGTATTGAAAAAATATGGAGTAGAGGTTCAGGTGAGATGCCTGTCTGCCCACAGGGCCCATACAGGTCTTTCACAGTTTATTGAGGAGACGAATACAGACGGAACAGAGGTTATTATTACTGCGGCGGGAATGGCGGCAGCCCTTCCGGGAGTTGTGGCTTCCCAGACCGTATTGCCGGTTATCGGCGTTCCTCTTTCCGGTTCCGTATTAGATGGTATGGATGCACTGATGTCCATCGTTCAGATGCCGCCGGGAATCCCGGTAGCTACGGTTGCCATTAATGGCAGCAAAAATGCGGCCTATCTCGCATTACAGATTATGGCGGTTAAGCATGAAAAGATTAAGGACAAGCTGCTTGAAGAGCGAAAGGGAATGGAAGAAGCTGCCATGAAAGCCAATGCGGAGGTCATTGCAAAATTTCAGTAAATTATGAAGGAGGAAAGACCGGCGAAGGATAAGGCATTTCAGGCAACAAAAGAAACGGCTGTAATAGACCTGAAAACCAGCAGGTCATGGCAAAATAGTAAATTCAGGAGGATAATAATATTATGGTTACGTTTCGCAAATTTTTATTTCATTTTAGCATAGGGTTATGTTTGGTTATGCTGTTTTGCGGCAGGGTTTGCGCCACAGAACAGCATGATGATGATACCAACGGGCAGACGGCCGCAGAACCGTCGGTTCCCCAGGAAGTAAAGTCATTGGAAAAACCGGAGATAACGTCATTGGTCTCAACGGAAAAAGGCGCAATAAAGTTACAATGGAAAGCAGTTCCGGATGCGGATTACTATGAGGTATACCGCCAGCCGGAAAAGGGCGGCGATTATAAACTGCTTGGCACAACGAAGAAGTTAAAGTATACGGATGAATCGGGGAAAAAATATAAGACCTATTACTACAAAATCCGGGCAGTAAAACCGGCAGAGCAGGAGAATATTACATATGTCAGTCCCTTAAGCGCAAGAAAAAAGGGGTATGTCCGAAAGGCTGCCAAAAAGACTGCCTATGTAGGCGATTCTGTCATGACGGGTTTTCGTTCTTACGGCGTAATTAAAGACAGCAAATCCCAGAAAATGTTTGCAGAGGTAGGGATTAATACCGGAAAGTTTTATTATAACAGCCCTTTGCTGGGCAGGCTCTTAAACTATAATCCGGACAGGATGTTTATCATGCTGGGCGTGAACGGTCTTGTGGGAAATCCGGGTGAGGAGCATATGGACCGGATCATTGGTTCCTATGATAAGATTTTAGCCGCCTGTCAGAAGAAAAATCCCCATATGGAGATTATTGTCTTAGGCGTCAGTCCTGTCAGCAGCAGAGCGACGGTAAAAGAATCTTCCGTAAAGAGGTATAATCAAAAATTAAAAAAGAAGGTTACCCGGCGTAAGAATGTATATTTTTATGATATGGCGGAATTTATGGCGGATTCCCATGGATACTTAAAGTCCCAATACTCCGGCGGGGATGGGATTCATTGGCGCAGCAGCGCATACAAAGACGTCTATAAGCATTTGAAAAAGTTTGCAAAAGAATTATAAGCATTAAGAAAAAGAAAAGCTCCTGCCGGTTTGCGGCAGGAGCTTTTCTTTTTTGTTTTAAAAGTTATAAGGGACAACATGTTTATATTATTTTATTTCCTGTTCTAATGCATCAAATTCAGATCCTGAAAAAAATTCGGCTAAATTAATTTCAAGGCCATCGCATAATTTCTTAATTGTCACAATAGAAACATCCCTGCGTGCAGAATCCATCATACTATAAACGGTAGAAGGAGTAACTCCGGATAAATTAGCTAATTCATTAGCTTTGATATTTCGTTCGTGACATAAATTTTGAAATCGTTCTACAACAACATCCTTCACACTCATAATATATCACCTCGAAAATATTTTATTGATTTATTCGCTTCTGCGTATACGCACTTGCGTATATTTAAAATTTGGGTTATAATATTTGTTAAATATATTGCCTAAAAAAACAAAATAAAAACGGAATCCTGCAATTTATTAACAAATTTTGGAAAAATGATGGGGCCCAGGATGTAAGGAGAAATATTATGAATACTGTAATGATGGAGCAGAGCAGAAGAATAGAAAAATTTAAACTTAATGAAATGAAATTTGGCAAAAAATTTAAAACAATATTTATACCGGTATTTGCGCTCGCCTATACAATATTTATCTATTTGCCAACAGATACCTTTATCAATAATAAAATAGATTTTGATTTTACATTTCAATCATATATATTTATGATGTTGGGGTTTACATTTTCCCTATCATTGGCAATTTCCCTTTTGCTGTCTGCGCTGCCATGGTATTTCCCCAAATTTAATTGTGCAATTGCGGCAATAACGCTTGCGTCATATTTACAATATCTTTTTTTTAATAGGAATCTTGCTGTGATTATGGGTGACGGTTTTGTCGGAACAGATTCTTTATTAACTCAAACAGTTAATTTAGAGATATGGATTATAATTTTATTTTCATTTCTTATTTTGCACGCATATAAACCTTTATTGATGGAAAAATTTATTAAATATAGTTCTCTCTTTATAATTGGATTAGAAACAGTTTCCATTCTCCTGTCTCTTATTTTATCCGGTGGATATGCCTTTGAAGAACATTATGCAGCGATTGACGGTGAGGAACAGTATACAGTTTCAAAGAATGAAAATATAATTGTTTTTGTGATGGATGCAGTGGATAATGCCTATCTGGAAACGATTCTTTCAGAATCACCGGAGTATTTTGAGGGATATAAAGATTATACATTGTATACCAATACTTGCAGCGTTTATGATGCAACACTTTTATCGTTGAGCCAGATGTTTGCAGGGGCGGAGTTTGACAACACATTAAGTGCAGAAGAATGGTATACAAAAACCTGGAATAGTAAAAAAGCAAATTTATTTTATGAGAAATTTCATAAGGCAAATTATAAGGTCAATGCCTATAATTTTAATACATATGATGCATGTAATTTTAATGGAAAATTTGATAATTATATTTTTCCAACGGATAGTAATCAGCAGATAAAGGTAAAGTTTGATCATAAAAAGCAGTTTTTATGCCTGTCTGATTATGGATTATATAGAGCCGTTCCATTGTATTTCAAAGATTCTTTGAATAAGTATCTTTATGATACAAAGACAGTGATTGATTCAGGAAAGAAAATAACATATTATGACTCTGACTTTAATGGGTCGTTGCATTTGCAGCTTAGTAAAAGCAACCAAAATTATTTTATTATTCAACATCTTTTCGGAACACACCCGGGGTCTCCTTCACCGCAGGGTGATTATATTGAAGAAACAAAATATATTCTTACCATGCTCAATGATTTTAATAACCAGTTAAAGAAATTGGGAGTTTATGATAACACAACTATTATTATTACAAGTGATCATGGGGAGCATAATGATATCGATGATTATGAGAAGGCGGCATTACCTATCTTTATGATTAAGGAAAAAAATCATCATAATGAAAAAATGGCTATTTCTAATGCCCCTATATATCATGAAGATATAATGTCAACATTGCTTGTAGCTGCCGGACTATACAATAGTGAAACGGATGCGGAATTTTTTGGCCCGTCTATTTATGATTTTGACGAAGACAGCGTACGTATGCGTACATGGTATGATCGGGCTTCTGACTCGAATTATCCTAACGCAGCGATGCCGCATTCCGCTACATTTGCTTTATCTCTCTATAGTGGATTTAATGTATATTATAGCTATACTTATACTGGCGACAGTCATACATTGCGTGAGATAGTACGAAAACACAATATTACCAAGATATATCCTATGAAAGAGATTATTGGTTGATATAAGTACTTACATACAAGCAGATATGGGCGGATTTATATATTTATTTGGGAAATACCTGAACGCTAAAATATTGATAGAGGAGAGATGAATAACAATGAATAGTATAATTTTTTTTAATCAGGAAATGTTGATGGGCAATGCAGGAATTTTTCCTGCAATGTATCTGCGGTTTGCCTATATTGATCCTGCGGCAACCAGCTACATAATTCAAATTGCTGCTGCGGCAATCGTATCGCTCGGTGCAGCGGCAGGAGTGTTTTGGAGTAAAATAAAGCGTATTTTTCGAAATAAAAGATATGAGAAAAAACAGCCGGACGAAATGAAAGTTAGCAGCTTACATGAGCAAAATGAGGCAGATTATGTTTCAGCAGCGGATATTCTCACTGATCTGAATGAAGAGGATGAATAATATATGCAGTCAATAATTAATGGAATCAGTGAAATAATGGGATTTTTTATGCATGTTTGTTATGCAGTCACCGGCAATTATGGTGTCGCAATTATTATTTTTACGATATTAACGAAGATATTGCTGTTTCCTGTAAATATACTGATACAGAAAAATTCCATTAAAATGGTCTGTATGCAGCCGGAAATTAATGCGTTGAAAATAAAATATCTGGATGACAGGGATAAATTTGCCAATGAGCAGCTTGCAGTTTATAAAAAGCATAAATATCATCCTTTTTTGGGAATCGTGCCATTGATTTTTCAACTGGTACTGGTAATGGGAGTATTAGGCGTTGTTTATAAACCGCTTACTTATATTCTTGGACTTAAGACAGCCGAAATTTCATTGCTTGACAACTGGTTTGCTGATATGATGCGGGTTACAGATGTTGGAAAATCCGCTCAAATCCAAATGATTGAGCTTTTTCATTCAGGCAGCAACATTCCGGATGGATTGCCAATGGAGACCATAAACAGCATCAATCAGTTTAATCTTGATTTTTTAGGTGTGGATCTTGGAGCCGTACCCAATCCTTTAAAGTTGCCGGGTCAGACGATTGTTCCGCTGTTGGCAGGAATAAGTGCATATATTCTATGCTTTGCCCAGAACAAGATAAATATTCTTCAGCTTTCGGCCGGCAGGATTAATCGTGTGGGAACAACAGTTTTTATGGTTGCTTTTTCGCTATATCTTGTGTGCCTGGTTCCTCAAGGTGTGGGACTATACTGGATATGCGGAAATCTTTTTTCCATACCGCCGATGATACTGTTAAATAAGTTGATTCCACCGCATAAATACGTAGATGTTACATATCTGAAAAAAGTAAAAGCGGAAGCGGCGGCAAAAGAAAAAAGGTATAAACAATATCAAAAAATAGAAAAAACAGCATATAAACGTTTTTTTGCTGTAAAGAATATGAAGATTGTCATCTATGCGGAAGGAAAAGGGTATTATAAATACTTTTCCAATATTATTAAATATTTGCTGGAATATGCTGATTTTGATATTCATTACATTACAAGCGAACCGCAGGATCCAATATTGGAAGATAAAAGGGATCATTTTAAGACATATTACATTGCCAGTGACAAGTATCTTATTCCTTTGTTTATGAAACTTGATTGCAGTCTTGTGCTGCTTACGACGCCAGATCTGGAAAAATATCATCTGAAACGTTCAAGGGTGAACAGGGATATAGAGTATATTTATATGATGCATGGAATTGGAAATGCTTATCTTGCTTATCGAAAAGGGGCGTTGGACTACTATGATACCATATTTCTTCAGAACAGGAATACGGAACTTGAAGTGCGTTTTCTTGAGGATAAATACGGAACGAAACATAAACGCCTTGTGGAGACGGGCTCGCCGTTAATTGATATGTTAAGAGAAAAGTATGCAGACATTAAGCATACGGAACGCAAAACGCCGCAGATTATTATTGCACCATCCTGGCAGCCGGACAATATTATCGACCTTTGTGCCTGGAAATTGTTGGATTTGTTTTCAAACGCCGGATTTAAGGTTATATTGAGGCCCCATCCGCAGCAGGTAAGGCATAATCCGGTGCTTTTTGAAAGATTTGCCGAACAATATAAAGACAACAACAAAATAAATATCCAGACAGATTTTTCGGAAAATGATTCCTTTTGGAAATCCGATTTGCTGATAACAGACTGGTCCTCCGTTAGCTATGAATTTGCTTTTGTGACAAAAAGACCTGTAATTTTTATCAGGACGCCAATGAAAATTATGAACCCTGATTTCGATGAAAATACAGTTGTTCCGGGTACAGTCAATATAGCTGCCATGATAGGAAAATCGGTTGCACTTTCTGAAATAGAAAATATAGTCGATATAGCAAAACAGATGATTGCAGATAAAGAAATATACGAGGAGCAGATTGAAAAAACATATAATCAATATATTTATGGAAAGGGGCAAAGCGGTAAGCTCTGCGCATTATATATGATTCAGTCTGTCAGAAAAAAAGAAGGAATATAAAGTGGACAAAATATTAACATTTGGCGTGTTTGATTACTTTCATATTGGACATTTGAGATTGTTTAAACAGTGTAAAAAATATGCTGATTACCTCATTGTTGCTGTGCAGAATGGCAGTCATATTTTGGATAATAAACCTGATGCACATGTTATGTACACAACAGAAGAGCGGATAGAAATGGTGGAGGCCATGAGGCTTGTTGATGAGGTGATTACGTATGATACGGTTTCTCCTGAAATATTAAAATTTATTGAATTTGATATACTTGCATTGGGAGAGGATCAACAGGGAACCAGATTTGATTGTGCTGAAGACTGGTGCAAAAAACAGGGAAAGAAAGTAATAAGATTAAGGCGCACGCCCAATATTTGTTCCAGTCAGATTAAACGAAAAATCTCTGAAAATTAATCATATTAAAAGATTTCTAACAGAAAAAACCACCAGCTAAGATTAGCTGGTGGTTAGGCTGTTCTAAGCGTTTAAGGGATGCCCGGTAATTCTCTCAAAGGCGTCCAGATATTTATCAATGGTTTTCTGTGCAATGTCTTCTGGCAGCTCCCAGTCGTGGCTGCCCTCATTGGCTTTTAACCAGTCTCTTGCAAACTGCTTGTCAAAGGAAGGCTGTCCATGTCCCGGCTCATATCCGTCGGCGGGCCAGAAGCGGGAACTGTCAGGGGTAAGCATCTCGTCGCCTAAGACAATGTTGCCGTTCTCGTCTAAGCCAAATTCAAATTTGGTATCCGCAATGATAATTCCTTTTGTCAGCGCATAGTCCGCGCACTTTTTGTAAAGGGCAATGGTATAGTCGCGAAGTTTTGTGGCGTATTCCAATCCCTTGCCGGGAAAATCTTTTTCCAATACATCGATGCTTTTTTCAAAGGAGATATTTTCATCATGCTCCCCAATCTCTGCTTTGGTGGAAGGGGTGTAGATGGGCTCCGGCAGCTTGTCGGATTCCTTAAGTCCTTCGGGAAGCGTTATGCCGCATACAGTGCCGTTTTGCTGGTAGCTGGCCCAGCCGCTTCCGGTGATATATCCCCGTACAATACATTCTACCGGCAGCATGGTTAGCTTCTTACACATCATGCTGTTGCCGTCGAAGCGGGGGGTTCTGAAAAATTCCGGCATATCCTTTACATCAGCGGAAATCATATGGTTAGGCAGGATGTCTGCCGTTAAGTCAAACCAGAATTTGGACATCTGGGTTAAGACGGTTCCTTTCTGATGAATCGTGTTCTTTAAAATGACGTCGAAGCAGCTGATCCGGTCCGTTGCCACCATAATCAGGCTGTCGCCGTTGTCATAAATTTCTCTTACTTTTCCTTCCTTGATTGGTTTCATCTCATTTGCACTCATTTTTTTACCTCACAATCAAAAATATTTACTCAATTACCATAGTATATTTTGGAAAAAAAAGCAAGAAAAATATAAACGGGATGTGCGGCGCAGGGTATTTGATTTAGAGGTGTTTTGTGGTATGATGAAAAAAGATGATTTTGCAGAAGAAATAACCATTGCGGGAGGGATACATTGATGATCTGGAAGATATTGGGGATTGAGGAGACGAAGGACGAGGAAAAGATTAAAGAGGCGTACCGGAACAGGCTGCATTCCGTAAATCCGGAGGATGACGAGGAGGGCTTTAAGGAACTGCGCCGCGCCTATGAGGAGGCGGTTGCCTATGCCAACCGCCCGGAGACGGAGGACGAGGAAGGGGACGCCATAGATGACAGCAGAAAAAATGATGTGGACCGCTGGATTGACCGGATTGACCTGATATATCGGGATGCGGCCAGCCGGATTGACGAGGATCGGTGGAAGGAACTGTTAGCGGACCCGGTATGCGACGACTTGGATACGGAATTGGAGGCGGCGGAAAAGCTGCTTGTATATTTTATGTCCCACAGCTTTATGCCGCAGAATATCTGGCAGCTGGTGGAGAAACGGTTTCATTATCTGGACAGCTTTGGCCAGTTGAAAGAGCGGTTCCCGGAAAACTATCTGGACTATGTGAAATGGCAGATTGAAAATCCCGGTTTTATCGATTACCGCCTTTTCGACGGAAAGACCGACGACCATCCGGATGATTTTATCAGCAAGCTGTTTGAGTTAAAGAGCGCATCGGATGATAAGGATTTGGAACAATTAGAGAAATTATTCAGGGAGATGGAACGGTTTGAAATTACCCACCCCTTTACGCAGGTGGAAAAGGCCCGCTATCATCTGGCAAAGGAAGAACCCAAAGAGGCGCTTGACATTATGGAGGAGCTGGATTTTGAGTATTCGGATAACGCCTATATCGAGCGCATCTATGCGGAGGCTCTGATTGCCAACGGTAAGGTGGACAGCGCTGAAAAAATTTATGACGCCTTTTTGGAAAGATTGCCGGATGACTATATCGGGCTTTTGGGAAGGGCAAACTGCATTTTTTTAAAGGGGAATCCGGAGGAGGCGAAAGAGCAGATTGAGGACATCTTAGAGGACCGGGTGCAGGATACGGACAGCCTAGAGCTTCTTGACACAATCAACGAGGTGTTAGTTGATAAATACGAGGCGCAGCTAAAGGAGAATTTTGACAGGGATATATGCTTTAAGCTGGGCTGGTGCTATTATCAGCAGAAGAAGTTTGACGAGGGAATCCGGCTGTTAGATAAGCTAGAGCAGGGGGACGATTATGACTATGTCAATCTGCGCTGCCGCCTGTATCTTGCCAATGAGGATTATGACAAGGCGTATCCGTTAGCCTTAAAATGGTTACAGATCATTGAAGAAAGTCCGGACGACGGCACAAGGGAGATGACAAAGAGAAAGCAGCGGTTGTCCCTGGCGTTATTTTCCGTAGGGGTATGCGTCTGGGAAACGGCGGTTTCTTTAGCGAAGGACGAGAAGGAAGAAAAACAACATTCTGCGGCGAAGTATATTAAGGAGGCTCTGGAAAAAGAGGATAATCTTTTGGTAAAGCTGTCCTATATGGAGCAGCTCGCCCGTTTCTACTTAGATGCGGGAAATTATGAAAAATGCATTGATATCTGTACGGAAATCATTGAAAAGGACCGGGGATTTTTCCCTGCCTATGTACACCGCCAGAGAGCAAATTATAAGCTGAAAAATGCAAGGGAGGTCATCGACGATTATTTTGCCTGCCAGGAGCTTTATGCGGCTTATGCGCCGCCCTATCATCTGGCGGCGGAAGTGTTCTTCGCCTTTGACCAGTATGAGGATTTGGAAAAGGTCTTAGCGGCGGCAAAGGAAGCGGGTCTGGAAAGCCATACGCTGGAGCTTTACCGGATTCAGGATATCCATTACAAAGAATTTTCCAGAGAAAATGTAAAGATTGCCCTACAGGCCATGATTGCCCTTCGGAAAAAAATAAAGGATCTGCCGGAAGGGGAGGAAACGGATATTGAGGACTTAGCCAACTTAGAACGGGAGCATGCGGTCCTTTACTGGGATTTAGACGAGACGGATAAGGCGTTGGCCATTGTGGAGGAATATTTGCAGGGGCATGAGGACGATCTTACCATGACGCATCTAAAGGCGGATATCCTTCTGCGGGAGGAACGCTATGAGGAAGCGCTCAGGGTGTGCCGGCAGTTAGCGGAAGTATTGGAGCCGGATAATCTCTATGCCGAACTGAAATTGGGGAACTGCTATGAGCGCATGGGGAATTATCGCGATGCGATGAAACACTACAATGCCATACTTGAAAAAAATGAAAACTTCCAGCCGGCATTAAGGAGAATGATGTACCTGTACAGCTTTTTGAGCAACAGGGAAAACGATCTGAAAAAATGCCGTCAGGGAATAGCCTATGCCACCCGGTTTATCGAGGCAGGCGGCGGGGCAGAGGGCTATGTAGAGAGAGGCAACCTCTATATTGATGTGTATGAGCTGGAAAAAGCGGTGGAGGATTGCCGCAAGGCCATTGAACTGGACGAGGACGCCTACTATGCCTATAACAATCTGGGCTGCGCTCTCTTGAAACTCCGCCGGGTAGAGGAGGCGGTTCCGCCCTTAAAACATGCCATAGAGATGGACCCGGAAAAGGATCATCTGCCTTATCTGAATCTGGCGGAGTGCTATCTCCTTTCCGGAGAATACGATAAGGCCATCGACGCCTACGGCGGCGCGTTAAAGCTTCACCCGGGGGTCTTTAAATGGCAGGAGGAGATTGCGTCCCTTTATGTGAAAAAGGGGGAGTATGACAAGGCGATATCGATCTACCGGAAAAGAATGGATGAACTGGAAAATCCCGGCGACATAAAGAGATTTCTGGCCAAATGTTTTGGAACATTTTTGAGTGACGAAAAGAAAGAGGAGATATGGAAATATGAAACGGAGCTTTTAAAAATTTATAAGAAACTGGGGAATATATACCGGAAGGCCGGTAATACTGAAAAGGCGGAGTATTATTTCAACCTTATCTGCCGGCAATGGAAGAATCCGTCGGTTGACCGGTACGCTTTTTCGGAACTGGGAGAGGCGGGAGAATATTTCCGGGAAAAGGGCGACCTTAAAACTGCGGCCCGGATTTTGTCGGAGGGACTCAGGGTAAACAGGACAAATTCCTTAGAGCGGAACCATCTGCATTTTACCTGCGCCACTGTGTATTTTGAAGAAAAGAAGAAGGAAGAGGCGGCTTTAGAGGCGAAGGTGTTTTTAAAGGGAATTTTTGATTATTACGGCGGGGAGCACAAATATCTTGCAGACGCCCGTTATCTGCCCGCCAGACTTTATAATATTGCCATTATGTATATCTGTATGGGTGATTTGGATAAGGCCGAAAAATATCTAGCGAGAATCGCTTCCTGCAATTTATGCGTTATGTGCGAAAATGCCGGCTGCTTTGAATATTATTTTGGACTGGGGCTGATTGCAGAACTTAAAGGGGATAAGGAACAGGCAGGGCAGCTTTACCGCAGGGCGTTGGAAATAGAGAAGGATTATCCATGCTGTGCCCGGCATTTGAAAAACTTATAGCTTTGTGATATAGTGTTAGTTGCAATTAACAGGAAAAGGACTGAGGATGCAAAATGATTATCGGTATTGATTTGGGAACCACAAACAGCCTGGCTGCTTATTATACAGAGGATGGGCCAAAGATTATTCCCAACCGTTTGGGAAAGAATCTGACGCCCTCTGTCGTCAGCGTTGATGAAGACGGACAGGTTTTCATCGGGGAGACGGCTAAGGAACGGATGCTGTTATATCCGGATACGGCGGCTTCCGTATTTAAGAGAAGCATGGGCAGTGAAAAAATATATGCGCTCTCAGGAAAAAAATTTCTTCCGGAGGAGCTGTCTGCGCTGGTGTTAAAGGCGCTCAAAGAGGATGCGGAAAGCTTTCTCGGCGAAGAGGTGACAGAGGCGGTCATCAGTGTCCCGGCGTACTTTAATGACGAGAGAAGAAGGGCGACCAAGCGGGCGGGCGAGTTAGCCGGACTTAAGGTGGAGCGGATTATCAGCGAGCCTACGGCGGCAGCCATTGCCTACGGCCTTTATCAGAACCGGGAAAACGGTAAGTTTTTGGTCTTTGATCTGGGCGGCGGAACCTTTGATGTGTCCATTTTGGAGCTGTTTGATTCCATTATCGAAGTCCGGGCCGTTGCCGGGGATAATTTCTTAGGCGGAGAGGATTTTACCAGAGTCATTGAACAGATTTTCTTTGACAAGAATCCGGAGCTTGACAGGGATACGCTGAATGAAAAGGAGCTTCGCCATATTACAAAACAGGCGGAGAATTTAAAACTGGGCTTTACCGATAAGCGGGTGTCGGATATGGCCTGCCGGATTGGGGATAAGACCTATGAGATGAGTTTATCGATCGAGGAATACGAAGCTAAATGCGACGAGCTGCTTGACCGGATACGCCAGCCGATTAAACGCAGTCTTTCCGACGCCAACATAAGGCTGAAAGACATTGACCGGGTGGTGATGGTGGGCGGAGCCACCAAGCTTTCCTTTATCCGTAAATTTGTGGGCAAGCTGTTCCATAACCTGCCGGATACTTCTATCAATCCGGATGAAGCGGTCGCTTTAGGGGCCGCCGTCCAGGGAGCCATGAAGGAGCGGAAGGACAGTATTAAAGAGGTAATTTTGACGGACGTATGCCCCTTTACCCTTGGGACAGAGGTGGTATTGGAAAAGGAAAACGGACGCTTTGAGGACGGACATTTCTGCCCGATTATTGAGCGCAATACCACAATTCCCGCCAGCCGGACGGAAAGGCTTTACACCGTCCATGACAACCAGACGCAGATTCGCTGCAAGGTCCTGCAGGGGGAGAGCCGGTTTGCCTCTAACAATGTGCAGCTTGGGGAGATTAATATCCGGGTGCCTAAGGCGGAGGCCGGTAAGGAGGCTGTGGATGTCACCTATACTTATGACGTCAATTCCATTTTAGAGGTAGAGATTAAAGTGATATCCACCGGCGAGGTGACGAAACAGATTATCAAGACCAACGCCACAGATATGACGGAAGAAGAGATTAAAGAGAGAATGGAGGCGCTTTCTTATCTGAAGATTCACCCGAAGGACAAAGAGGAGAATAAGCTGTTGCTCTTAAGGGGGGAACGCCTTTATGAGGAGAGCATCGGACAGGAACGTATGCAGATTGAATATGCCCTGCGGAATTTTGAGAAGGCCTTAGATACCAGAGAGGACAGCGTCATTGAGGGAGCCAGAAGGGAATTTAAGGAGTTTTTAGAGGAGTTTACGGAATAACCTCCTTTACAAAAATTGTGATTTTGATTATAATGGCGTTATGTGCAGACATAGCGTCATTACAATTTTCGGGAGGATAAAAGAATGGATTATAAGAATGCCGGTGTGGATATTGAAGCAGGATATCGCTCAGTGGAGTTGATGAAGGAACATATTAAGAAGACCATGCGGGAAGAGGTGCTTACCAATATTGGCGGTTTTTCCGGCGCATTTTCTCTGGATAAGTTTAAAAATATGGAGCATCCTACACTGGTTTCCGGAACAGACGGCGTGGGAACCAAATTAAAGCTGGCATTTCTTATGGATAAGCATAACACCATCGGCATTGACTGCGTGGCCATGTGCGTCAACGACATTGCCTGTGCGGGCGGCGAGCCGTTATTTTTCTTAGACTATATCGCCTGTGGCAGAAATTACCCGGAAAAGATTGCAGAGATTGTAAGCGGAGTGGCCGAGGGGTGTTCCCAGTCAGACGCCGCGCTGATTGGCGGGGAGACTGCGGAGATGCCCGGTTTTTATCCCGAAGACGAGTACGATTTAGCCGGTTTTGCGGTGGGCATTGTAGATCAGAAGGATTTGATTACAGGCAAAGACATAAAGCCGGGAGATGTGCTGGTGGGTATTGCGTCAAGCGGAGTGCACAGTAACGGATTTTCCCTGGTGCGGAAAGTCTTTGAGATGACGAAGGAATCATTGGATACCTATTATGACGAGTTGGGTAAGACTTTGGGCGAGGCGCTGCTTGCCCCCACTAAGATTTATGTGAAGGCGCTTAGGAGCGTAAGAGAGGCGGGAGTGACGATTAAGGGCTGTTCCCATATTACCGGCGGCGGCTTTTATGAGAATATTCCCAGAATGCTTCCGGAGGGCGTAAAGGCAGTGGTAGAAAAGAACGCCTACGAGGTGCCCGCTATTTTTCATCTGCTGGCAAAGACCGGGGATATTGCAGAGAAGATGATGTATAATACCTACAACATGGGAATCGGCATGATGCTGGCAGTAGATGCGAAGGATGCAGATAAGACGATAGCGGCGCTTAAACAGGCCGGAGAACAGGCTTATGTGACAGGCCGCATAGAAGCCGGAGAAAAGGGAGTAGAATTAATTTAGGTGAAGTGAGGAGAAGATATGCTTAAGGTAGCAGTCATGGTGTCTGGGGGAGGAACCAACCTTCAGGCCATAATAGATGCAGTGGAATCGGAACGGATTACGAATACGGAATTAACGGCGGTAATCAGCAACAACAGGGGCGCTTATGCTTTGGAGAGAGCCAAGAAGGCGGGAATCCGGGATATTGTGGTTTCCCCTAAGGATTATGAGACCAGACAGGAGTTTAACCGGGCACTTATAGAAACAGTGGACGCCCTGGAGGTGGATTTAATCGTGCTTGCAGGCTATTTGGTCGTCCTGCCGCCGGAGATGATAGAAAAGTATGAAAACCGGATTATCAATATTCACCCGTCTTTAATCCCTGCTTTTTGCGGAAAGGGGTATTACGGGTTAAAGGTTCATGAGGCCGCTTTGGAACGAGGCGTCAAGGTGGCTGGCGCTACCGTTCATTTTGTTGATGCGGGAACGGACACCGGACCCATTATCTTACAGAAGGCGGTTGTAGTGGAAAACGGAGACACGCCGAAGATTTTACAGCAGCGGGTAATGGAGCAGGCGGAGTGGATTTTACTGCCGGAGGCCATTGATATGATTGCCAATAACCGGGTGGTTGTGGTTGACGGAAAGACAGTGATTAAGAACTGAGTGAAAATATATGGTTGCAATTCTGATAAATGGTGATAATAGAGAGCAGGAGGATAAGTCATGAAAGTGTTGATTATTGGAAGCGGCGGCAGAGAACACGCCATTGCCTATTGTGCGGCGAAAAGCAAAAGGGTATCTAAGCTCTATGCGGCGCCGGGAAATGCGGGTATTGCGAAGTTAGCAGAGTGCGTGGATATTCCGGTAATGGACTTTGAAAAGCAGGTGGCGTTTGCAAAGGAGAACGCCATTGATTTTGTGATTGTCGGACCGGATGATCCGTTGGTGGCAGGCTGTGTGGACGCCTTTGAAGCAGCGGGAATCAAGGTGTTCGGACCGAGAAAGAATGCGGCAATCATTGAGGGCTCTAAGGCATTTTCTAAGGATTTGATGAAGAAATACGGGATTCCGACGGCGGCCTATGAGACCTTTGACAGTGCAGATAAGGCGTTGGAATATTTAGAGACGGCGCAGTTCCCGATTGTGTTAAAGGCAGACGGTTTGGCTTTGGGAAAGGGCGTGTTAATCTGTAATACCTTAGCGGAGGCAAAGGACGGCGTGAAAGAGATTATGCTGGATAAGCATTTTGGAGACGCCGGCAACCGGATGGTTATCGAGGAATATATGACCGGCAGGGAGGTATCTGTGTTGGCCTTTTGCGACGGTACGACGATTAAGACCATGACGTCTGCGCAGGACCATAAAAGGGCAAAGGACGGGGACCAGGGATTGAATACCGGAGGAATGGGAACATTTTCTCCCAGTCCGTTCTATACGAAGGAGATTGATGATTTCTGCCAGAAGGAGATATATAATAAGACCATGGCGGCCATGAAGGCGGAGGGCCGGGCCTTTACCGGCGTACTGTTTACCGGTTTGATGCTGACCGACAAAGGGGCTAAGGTACTGGAATTTAACGCCCGGTTTGGCGATCCGGAGGCCCAGGTAGTACTGCCCCGGATGAAAAATGATATTATTGACGTCATGGAGGCCTGCATTGAGGGAAGGCTTGACAAGGTGAATCTGGAGTTTGAGGACAATGCGGCAGTCTGCGTGGTACTGGCTTCAGACGGGTATCCGGTTTCCTACGAGAAGGGATTTCCCATTAAGGGCTTAGAAACCTTTGATAATAAAGAAGGCTACTATGTATTCCATGCGGGAACAAAGGAGGAAAACGGAGAGATTGTAACCAACGGCGGCCGGGTGCTTGGCGTAACCGCCAAGGGCGAGAACCTGTTAAAGGCAAGGGCCAACGCCTATGAAGCAGTGGAATGGATTGATTTTCAGAACAAATATATGCGCCATGATATCGGGAAGGCCATTGACGAACAGTAAGAAATGTACGAAGGAGGGGACTGTAATTTGCAGTCCCTTTATGTCCGTATATCATAGAGAATAAAACAGACAGATTGGAGAATGAGATGAGTCAGAATTATACCAAAAGCGCAAATAACGCCTTAAAATATGCCAGAAAAATTGCATTGGACTTAACCCAGGAATATGTGGGAAGCGAGCATTTGCTTTTAGGGCTGGTGAAGGAAAAAAACGGTCTGGCCTCTGCGGTGTTGATTAAAAATGGAGTGGATGAGGAACGGCTTACCAATCTGACCAGCCAGCTTATGATGGATAACACCAATATCGCTTTAGCCAATAAGGCTGAGTTTTCCAAGCGGTGCCAGGATATTTTGGAATTAGCAGGAAAGGAAGCCCTGAAATTCAAGGCCAAACAGATAGGAACCGAACATCTGCTGATTGCGATTATCAAACATCCGGACAGCGTGGCTTTCCGTCTGCTGACGGCGATGAACATTGCAGTGAATAAGCTGTATTCAGATATTTTAGTGGCAATGAGTTTGGACCCCGCCACAGTGAAAAGTGAGTTAAACAGCTTAAAATCCAAGGAGAAAAAAGGAAAATCCGCAACCCCTACCTTAGACCAGTATTCCAGGGATTTTACAAAGTTAGCCAGAGAGGGCAAGTTAGATCCGGTTGTGGGCAGGACGGAGGAAATGCAGCGCGTGGTACAGATATTAAGCCGCCGCATGAAGAATAATCCCTGTCTGGTAGGAGAACCGGGCGTGGGGAAGACCGCCATTGTGGAAGGACTCGCCCAGATGATTGTGCAGGGCGAAGTGCCGGAGACGGTTTTAGGAAAGAGATTGCTGTCCTTAGACCTTTCCGGTATGGTGGCAGGCTCCAAATACCGGGGAGAATTTGAGGAGCGGATTAAAAAGCTGATTGGCGAGGTGACACAGGTAGGCAATGTCATTTTATTTGTAGACGAGCTGCACACCATAATCGGCGCGGGCGGGGCGGAGGGCGCCATTGACGCTTCCAATATCTTAAAGCCGGCTCTGTCCCGGGGAGAAATCCAGATGATTGGCGCGACCACAACGGCAGAGTACCGGAAATATATAGAAAAGGATGCGGCCCTAGAGCGGAGGTTCCAGCCGGTGACGGTTCATGAACCCACAGAGGAGGAGGCTGTCGCCATTTTGCAGGGACTGCGCTCCTGCTATGAATATCATCATGGCATTACAATCAGCGACGAGGCGCTAACCGCCTGTGTCAAGCTGGCAGTGCGTTATCTAAACGACCGTTTCCTGCCGGATAAGGCCATTGACCTGATGGATGAGGCGGCTGCGAAGAAAAAGCTGGGCGCGTCCCAGGTAACTCCGCAGATGAAGGAAGTGGAGCGGGAGTTAGAGGCAAGAAATACAGAGCTTGACCAGTTCTTTATGGAAAATGATTTAGAGGCGGCCCATGAGACCAAGCTGGCAATCAAGGTCTTAGAGGAAAAGCTGGAAAAGATGAAAAAGCGGCATGAGGCAGGCAGGAAGCAGCAGGACCTTGTGCTGAGCGAAGACGATATCGCGGCGGTTGTAGCAGACTGGACCAAGATTCCGGTCAGCAGATTGAAGGAGGAAGAGTCAAAGCGCCTTTTGCATTTGGAGGATACCCTGCACAAGCGTGTAATCGGACAGAATGAGGCGGTGGACGCAGTGGCAAAGGCGATTAAGCGTGGTCGTGTGGGCTTAAAGGACCCCAAACGGCCCATTGGCACATTCCTGTTTTTAGGGCCTACCGGCGTAGGCAAGACCGAGCTTTCCAAAGCGTTGGCGGAGGCAGTGTTTGGCGATGAGAAATCCTTAATCCGGGTAGATATGTCCGAGTACATGGAAAAGCACAGCGTATCGAAAATGATCGGTTCCCCTCCCGGTTATGTGGGTTTTGAGGAGGGAGGACAGTTAAGCGAGAAGGTACGGCGCAATCCCTACTCCGTCATTCTGTTTGACGAGATTGAAAAGGCGCATGTGGACATTTTTAATGTGCTGCTGCAAATCTTAGACGACGGTCATGTCACAGACGCCCAGGGGCGGAAGGTGGACTTTAAGAATACCATTATCATCATGACCAGCAACGCCGGAGCGTCCCGGATTATGGAGCCGAAAAAGCTGGGCTTTTCCGGAGAAACCTCCGAGGAAAAGAATCATGAATATATGAAAAACGGAGTTATGGAAGAAGTAAAGCACCTCTTTAAACCGGAATTTTTAAACCGTATTGACGATACGATTGTGTTCCATGCCCTGACAAAGGAGGAGGTTAAGGAGATTGCGGATTTACTGCTGCGCAATTTTGCAGACCGGGTGCGCACCCAGATGAAGATCGAATTGAGATATGGCGAGCCGGTGAGAAACTATATCTTTGAAAAGGGCTACGATCCCAAATATGGCGCCCGTCCTTTGAGACGCGCCATCCAGAATGAGATTGAGGATAAGATGGCTGAGGAGATATTGGCAGGGAACATTTCTTCCGGGCATACGGTAAGGATTTCTGCGGTAAAGACGGGTATCCGGTTCAAGCAGTTATAACGACACAAAACAACAATAATTCCAAAAAATTGTGCTGGAAAAAATGCGCTATATATAGTATACTGATTATATGAAAAGAACTGCTTTTTTGGTATTATAAAATACAGGAGGATAAGAACAATGGCAGTAGTGACAGAACTGATTAAGGAAGAAAACGGAGCCCTTTGCTTTGGAAATTATGAGCTGGCTTCTAAGACCAAATTTGATGGCTTTGATTTTAAAGGGGACAAATATAAGATTAAGACATTTAATGAGATTACCAAACTTGAAAAGAATGGTTCCTTTGTGTATGAGTCAGTACCGGGTACGGCGGTTCATGGATTTAAGGCGACGGATTCATTAGTGGAATTTGAGGTAGAGGGTTTGGAGGATTCCCAGATTACTCTGGAATTAGAGGCCGGACAGGAATATCTGACGGTAATCGACGGCAACAGCGCAGGTTCCGTTAAGACCAACTTAGGGGGCAAACTGAATCTGAGCGTGGAGTTAAACCCGGGACAGAGTTCTACCATACGGATTGAGAAACAGTAGATTACCGGAAAGGAATAATTATGGCAAAGGCAAAGCAGATCTATTTTTGCCAGGAATGTGGTTATGAATCCACCAAGTGGCTGGGCCAATGTCCCGGCTGTCGTAATTGGAATACCTTTGTAGAAGAGAAAGTGGTAGGCACTGGAAAGCGTTCCGGAAAGACGGAAGCGGCAGTGCCTACCAGTATTTTACAGGTAAATGCTTCGGAGGATACACGCATCGGAACTGGCATGAAGGAATTGGACAGAGTCTTAGGAGGCGGAATCGTAAAAGGTTCCATGACATTAGTGGGCGGAGATCCGGGAATTGGCAAATCCACCCTGTTGTTGCAGGTATGCCGGAACCTGACCGGGGCAGATCATAAGGTGCTATATGTATCCGGAGAGGAGTCCTTGCAGCAGATTAAAATTCGGGCAGAGCGGCTGGGCGGCTTTAACAGGGATATGCTGCTTTTATGCGAGACGGATATGGACGCCATAGAAGGCGCTATGGCAAAGGTTATGCCCGAGGTCGTGATTATCGACTCCATTCAGACCATGTATTTAGAAGAAGTAGGCAGCGGCGCGGGAAGCGTCTCCCAGGTCCGGGAGGTGACCGGAAGGCTTATGCGCATTGCCAAACAGATGAATATCGCTATATTTATTGTCGGCCATGTGACGAAGGAAGGTACTGTGGCGGGGCCGAGGACGCTGGAGCATATGGTCGATACGGTTCTCTATTTTGAAGGGGAGAAAAATGCCCTTTACCGGATTCTTCGAGGAGTAAAGAATCGTTTTGGTTCGACCAATGAGATTGGCGTCTTTGAAATGAAGGATACGGGACTTTATGAAGTGGAGAATCCCTCACAGGTTATGTTGAACGGACGTCCTCTTGACGCCTCCGGTTCCGTGGTGGTCTGTTCTATGGAGGGAACCAGACCCATCCTCATTGAGATACAGGCGCTGGTATGCCAGTCTAATTTTAACCTGCCCAGAAGAACGTCAGTGGGGATTGACTATAACCGGGTAAATCTGCTAATGGCGGTTTTGGAAAAACGGGCCGGTCTTATGCTGGCAGGCAACGACGCCTATGTGAATTTGGCGGGTGGAATGAGGCTAAATGAACCTGCTATTGATTTGGGGATTATTGTGGCGCTGGTATCCAGCTTTAAAAATGTTCCTGTGGACGCCCATACCATTATCTTTGGCGAAGTGGGATTGGCAGGTGAGGTCAGGGGCGTTTCCATGGCGGCGCAGCGGGTAAAGGAAGCCGCCAAATTGGGCTTTACTACCTGTATTCTGCCTAAGATTAACTGTGAGGGATTAGAGAAGATAAAAGGCATGGAGCTAAAAGGCGTACAGAATATTTCCGAGGTTCTTTCCTACATATAAATAGAAGCGTTGTTTATAGAAATCCCTGCCGGGAATTTTTGCGTGGTGCACGTGCAGGGAAGTGTGTAAGAACCGGGATGTCAAAAAAGTGAAAAAAGTGGTTGACAAGGAAAAATCAGTGTGATAAGATTAACTTCGTTGCGGCGCTGAAAGTAACGGCGTCTAAGCAGCAGGAACAATGAAAAATGAATAATGATCAGACAACAAGACAACCCTGAAAATTCAAAGAGAAATTTTCAAGAGAACG
>CANQMR010000003.1 GCA_947625015.1 uncultured Lachnospiraceae bacterium
TTTTTGCACTTATATTTTAACACAAGTTGGTATCCTCTTCTCTATTTTATTTTCCTACAAAAACTTTACGCTAGCTTATAAAATCAGCATGGCGTCCCCGAAGGAGAAAAACCTGTACTTTTCCCTTACCGCTTCCTCATATGCCCTCATCATCTGCTCCCTGTCGGAAAATGCCGATACCAGCATAAGCAGCGTGGATTCCGGCAGATGAAAATTAGTTATCAGGCTGTCCACCACCCGAAAGGAATATCCCGGATAGATAAAGATATCCGTAAAGCCGCTTCCGGCATGGACGATTCCCTGTTCATCCGCCACTGACTCTAAGGTTCTGGTGCTCGTGGTGCCGACGGAAACCACCCGGTTTCCCCCTGCCTTCGCCCTGTTAATTTTCTCCGCCTCCGCCTCTTCCACCACATAAAATTCAGAATGCATATGGTGCTCTAAAATATTCTCCACCTTAACGGGACGGAAGGTGCCAAGTCCCACATGCAGGGTGACATGGGCGATTTCCACCCCTTTTTCCTTCACCTGCGCTAAAAGCTCCTTGGTAAAATGCAGTCCCGCCGTAGGCGCTGCCGCCGAACCGTCATGCTTCGCATAGACTGTCTGGTAACGGTTCCTGTCCTTTAACTGGTGGGTAATATAGGGCGGAAGGGGCATCTGTCCCAGTCTGTCCAGCAGCTCCTCCCAAATTCCTTCATATTCAAAGCGAATCAGGCGGTTTCCCTCCTCCACAATATCCACCACCTCTCCTGACAGCAGACCGCCGCCAAAGGATATTTTAGCGCCGACTCTCGCCTTTTTTCCCGGCTTTACCAGAGTTTCCCACAGCTTTTCTTCCCTTCTCTTTAAGAGAAGCACTTCAATAGAAGCGCCGGTATCCTCCTTCACGCCCATCAATCTGGCGGGAATCACCTTCGTATCGTTAATCACCAGGCAATCACCCTGGTTTACATAATCTAATATATTGTAAAAATGCTTATGGGTAATTTCCCCGGTTTTCCTGTCCACCACCATCAGACGGGAATCACTCCGGTTTTCCAATGGGTCCTGGGCAATCAGTTCTTTCGGTAAATCATAATAAAAATCCGATAATTTCATTTTTCTCATCCTTATCCTGCAATTCCGCTTCTCCAAGGCAAGGCCGTATCAGTCAGAAGGCTCATATCTGCCCGCATATTTTATATTTAAGCACAGCAAATGCCTCCCTTACATACTGGTTTGGCGCCGTATACCATTTCGTGGGCGCCCCCAGTCCCTCCACATGGGTAAGTCCCTGCTTTTTTGCCACGCCGACGCCCCGGTACACATGGAAATAATTTGTCACCAGCACCACGTCAGCTTCGGGACTTTCCATCAGCTCCATACTGAACCGTATATTTTCATCTGTGTTCCGGGACTTATGTTCTGTCAGAATCCGGCTTCCGGCAATTCCCCTTGCCTCCAGATAATCTGCCATGACCACTGCCTCCGCCACGTCCTCGCCGGGACCCTTGCCTCCGGAGACGATAACCAGCGTATCCGGATTCTCTTTCAGGTAAGCGCAGGCCGCATCTAACCTTTTTGCCAGAGCGTAGGTTGGCGTTTTCCCCTTTACCTGGGCGCCCAGCACCAATACATAATCCGCCCCCGGCGCAGGCTTTGCCGCCCCGCGCCAGATAATCACCGCTTCCACTGCAAAAAATACCATGAGCGCCAGACAGGCGGCTGCCCGTACAGTCCGTTTGACTGCCACAGGCACGACAATGCTCTTTTTCTCCGCATACCTTCGCAGCAGGGCTATGCCAATCAGCCCTGCCCCCGCAATCAGCCAGAACCAGGTAAACAGATTGGTCAAATCCACCACAACCATATACATCACAAAATAAAAGATACATACGGCTCCCGCTGCAATCAGCGCATTTGTCAGCATATGCCCTTCCTCCCGCCCTTTTTCGTTCCGTGTATTCCCATTCATAACCTCACAGGCATACAGCCTGCTACACAGCTTATATTGACCGGTTTACGCCCGGAGCTCGATTCCCATTTCCTTAAGGGCCGACAGCACCTTCTCCACCGCCTTATCGACCTCGGCAGACTCTAAGTTGCGGTCCTTCGCCCGGAAGATTAATGAAAAGGCTACTGATTTCTTTCCTTCGCCTACCTGCTCCCCTTCATATACATCAAAGAGCTCGCAGCTTTCTAAGATCTTTCCTGCATTTTTCTGAATGACATGCTCAATCTGTCCCACAAAAAGTCCCTTATCCATAACCATAGACAAATCTCTTGTGCTGGCAGGGAATTTGGCAATGCCCTCATATTTCCGGTCAAAGGAGGCCAACATGGTAAGCGTTTCCATATTCAGAACCGCCACATAAGCCTCTGCCTTAATGCCATAGTTGTCGCCTACCTCCGGGTGAATCTGTCCAATCAAGCCTAAATTTAACTTGCCCTTCTGGATTCTTGCCTGACGTCCCGGATGCAGATAGGGGATATCGCCTGCGGGCTCACATTCCACGCCTAAAATACCCAGCTTATCCAAAATCTCCTCGACCACGCCTTTCATGGTAAAGAAGTCTCCCTCTCCGTACATGCCAAGGGTCAACCGCATCTTCTCCTCCGGAAGCTCTGTCAGGGGCAGGGCCTTTGGCAGATAGATATTTCCAAGCTCATATAATCTGGCGGTTTTATTTCTCCGGTTATAGTTGGTTGCCAGAGAGGTCAGCATACCGTTTAAGGAAAGGGTACGCATAATGGAAAAATCCTCTCCTAACGGGTTGGAAATCACAATGGCCTCCCGTTCCTTTGCATCCTCCGGCAGCAAAAGCCGGTCAAATACCTTAGGGCTCTCAAAAGAATATGTCATGCCGCCGGAAAATCCGTTTCGTTCGCAGATTTCCCTTGCCACATCATCGACTCTCTGGTTAAACGGCTTTTTCCCGACAGTCGCCTCTCCCTTAGGCAGGGAAACCGGAATATTGTCATAGCCGTAAAATCTTGCCACTTCCTCCGCCAAATCCGCCATACAGCCCAAATCCTGACGGAAAGTCGGAATGGTCAGGGTATTATCCGCCTCGTTATATTTAAGCTCTAACCGCTCAAAATATTTGAGCATATCTTCCTTTGGTATATCCGTTCCAAGCAGGGCATTGTACCGCTCCGGCTCAAAGGGCAGAACCTTCTGCCCTACCGGCTCCGGATAGACATCCACAACGCCGCCTACCACATCACCGCAGCCCATTTCCTCCACTAACTGGCATGCCCTGTTGATTGCCTCGTAAGCGGTGTTAGGGTCTAAGCCCTTGGTAAACTTAAAGGAAGCATCCGTCTGTAAACCGATTCTCTTTGAGGCAAGGCGGATATTGGTTCCGTCAAAGCAGGCCGCCTCAAACAGCACTGTCTTTACGTCATCCGTAATCATAGAATTTTCACCGCCCATGATGCCGGCAATACCAACCTCTTTTTCCCCGTCGCAAATCATCAGCACGCCGGAATCCATCTTCCGTTCCTGTCCGTCTAAAGTTGTAAAGGTGTCCCCGTCAGCCGCGCGCTTAACCACAATCTCATGCTTTGCAATGGTATCCAAATCATAGGCGTGCATAGGCTGTCCGTACTCCTCCATAATGTAATTCGTGATATCCACCAGATTATTAATCGAGCGGATGCCCATAGCCTTTAAGCGGTCCTGCATCCACTTTGGCGACGGACCGATTTTAATATTCTCTACCACTCTGGCGCAATAACGGGTACACAAATCCGTATCCTCAACCCGCACCTTGATAAAATCATTGACATCCTTATCGTTGGCTTTCACCGTTACCACAGGCGGGTAAAAAGGCTTCTGGAAGGTGGCAGCCACCTCTCTTGCCATGCCAATCATGGAAAAGCAGTCTACCCGGTTGGAGGTGATTTCATACTCAACCACCGTATCGTCAAGTCCTAACGCCTTCACCGCATCATCACCCGGCTTTACCCCTGACTCCGGCAGGAAAATATAAATGCCGTCCTCCGGCGCCTCCGGATAGAAATCTCTGGAAGAACCCAGTTCTTCAATACCGCACATCATTCCATTCGACTCCACGCCCCGGAGCTTTCCCTTCTTAATCTGAATCCCGTTCGGGTATTCCGTATCATCTCCATGGGCCGCCGCAACCTTACCGCCGTCTAACACTACCGGAACCAAATCTCCGGTATTCACATTTTTTGCACCGGTTACAATCTGAAGCGTCTCCTTTCCCACATCCACCTGGCACACCACCAGCTTATCCGCATCCGGGTGCTTCTCAATACTCTTAATCTGCCCCACAACAATCTTTTCCAGATTCTTATCCTTCTTCTCGTAACCCTCCACGTGAGAGCCCGATAAGGTCATTTTATCTACAAACTCCTGCACATCCACATCTAAATCAGGGACATACGCTTTAATCCAAGATATTGGTGTATTCATAACTTCACTTTCCTTTCCTATTTCCTGTTTTATATTTCCTGTTTCCTATTTCCTGTTTTTTATTTCGTAAATACCAGCAAAACTCATCATAAACCTGCCGTATTATACGAGCGAAACAAATACCATAAGCAGGTTGTTTTATGCACGCCGGTACTTAGGCGGTGCAAAGCAGCGCCTTATGTACCGCTGCGTGCATAACCAAGCGCAAGCGTACCTGCGTTGGTATTGTTTCGCTTATATAATATTTATCATTTTAAGAGTTTTACCATCAGAACTGGTTCAAAAACCGCACATCATTCTCATAGAGAAGACGCATATCATCAATTTCATACTTTAACAGGGTTACGCGCTCCAAACCGATACCAAAAGCAAAGCCCTGATATTCCTTAGAATCAATACCGCACATATCCAGCACATTGGGATGTACCATTCCGCAGCCGAGAATCTCAATCCAGCCGCTGCCCTTACACATCCGGCAGCCCTTTCCGCCGCATTTAAAACATGTTATGTCAACCTCTGCGGAAGGCTCCGTAAAAGGAAAATGGTGCGGTCTGAATTTAACCTTCGTCTTTTCCCCGAAAAACTCTTTGGCAAACTGCTCCAGCGTTCCCTTTAAATCGGCAAAGGTAATGCCCTTGTCGATTACCAGTCCCTCCAACTGATGAAAGGACGGGGAGTGGGTGGCGTCTACCTCGTCGGCCCGAAATACCCTTCCCGGAGAAATCATACGAATCGGCAGCTTGCCCTTTTCCATAACTCTGGCCTGTACCGGAGAAGTCTGGGTTCTGAGAAGAATATCCTTCGTGATATAGAAGGTATCCTGCTCGTCCTTTGCCGGATGATTTTCCGGAATATTTAACAGTTCAAAATTATACCGGTCATACTCTACCTCCGGCCCATCAACGACCTCATAGCCCATGCCGATAAATACCCGCTCTAAATCCTCTAAGGCAATCTGGTTCGGATGCCTGTGTCCCCGCATATTTTTTCTGCCGGGCAGTGTCACATCAATGATTTCCCGTTTCATTTTCTCTGTCCGGAGCAGTCTTGTAATCTTTGTCTTTTCTTCCTCCAATTTCTCCTCAATGGCAGCTCTGGCCTCATTGACCATCTGGCCCACCACAGGCCGTTCCTCCGGCGCTACATCCTTCATGGACTTTAACACCGCCGTCAGTTCGCCCTTTTTCCCCAGTATGGCAACCTTAATGTCATTCAGGCTGTCCAAATCCTTTGCGCTGCTGATTTTCGCCAGCGCGTCTGCTTTAATTGCCTCTAATTTTTCCTTCATGATATATCTCCTTCTTAAATTATAGATCTTCCTTCTTTGCCCCATAGGTTATGGCGGCATGTATCATCAACAGTATGATAGCTGCATTGACAATATAGTTTGCAAAACCTGTATAGGAATGTATTGCCGAATAGGCTGCCAGCGCCTCGGCTCCCATTGTCCTTGCATAAAAAACAAATGTTACAACCTGAATCACTGCGAAACACATTGGATACAAAATCAGGGAAATTGCTAATAAAACCAAACTAACCTTCTCTGTTCTCACACCCGGCTCTGAAAGATTTTCTCCCAGTAATAAACCGACAATCAGCACCAGTACTGCCAAGATAAACATTTCAATAGCATCTGTTACAGGAAAAACCGACTGAACCTGTAAATTCGTTGCAGTCAGATGAATCAACTGTCGCTGCAGGGAACAAATTCCTATAAACACCAATACATAGATTGCATCAAGCACAAAGGCAATCCTCAGTAAAATCTTTGATTCCATCTTCTCTCCTTTCGCAAAGAAATCACCATATAAATTAAAAAACCGCCCCTAAATAGGGACGGAATTACCGCGATACCACCCTGATTCCAGAACCAATCCGATATCCGTATATTCTCCGACCTGGTTCTGACACTCATTGATGTTATAACGGACATAACCCGTCAGCGCCTACGCATCCCGGCATACTCTCACTGGCATACCGCATGGGACTTAAGCCCTGAAACTCCGGTGTGAAATTCAAATACCCCGTAACCCAAAGGAAGCTTGCAGCCTAAGGCTCCCTCTCTCTGCTGGAACCGGATATCCTCTTGCACCATCAACGCCTTATACTCTATATTCGGTTATCTGCCCGGAGACTTAACTTCCGGAGCCAAATAAACCGACAACTGTACTTTATTGTAACATCTTTTTCACTCGTGTCAAGTATCCATTTGCCAGCATGTAGTTAATGACGGCCCCGATAAATATGGAATACATACAAAAATACAGCCAGAGCATAATGATTACAATGCCCGCCAATGAGCCATACATAACGGAAATGCTGGGAAAATATTTGATGTAAATCTGTACCCCGCCGGTAACTACCAGCCATGCGACAGAAGCGAACGCCGCCCCCGGCATCTGGGAACGAATCCGGTTGCTTAAATTAATCTTTTCCTCTTTCTTCATAGGCAGGCCAAAGCCCCCCGGAAGGACGACATAAAGCGCCAAGATAAAAGCATAAAACAAAAGCCAGCCCAAAGCATGCCGGATCAGCAAAAACAACTTTCCCCAGGTGGAGCCCCGCTCAAACACACCATGAATATAGATTTTGTAATAATGGCTCACGATGACATAGGCCCACATCACTGCGGCAAAAAGAATGATAAACACAACCGTATAGATCACAGCAAGCAGCCGGGACTGTATAGGCGTGTACTCCTCTCTTAAATCATACATATTGTTAAGGCCGTCCATCAGCGCCGCAATCCCTTTAGAAGCCGACCACAAAAGGGTAATGGCAGACAAAGAAATGACCGTCGTTCCCGCCCGGCTATAGAGGTCTTCAATGATATCCCGCACATAGCTGTAAAGGTTGCCGGGAATCACATTCATTAATACATCCATCACATCCTGTTGGGAAAAAGGCAGATAGGTAGTCACTGCCAGAATCAGGGATACGATGGGCATTACAGACAACAGGATAAAAAATGCCGCCTGGGCGGAGTAAGCCGCAATATAAGTATCTGTAATCTTCTTTCCAAACCTGTCACAAACTTTTGCAAATAATTTAATTTTATTCAATAACTTATGCTCCTGCTCTTTTTTCATTTTGATTCCTATTTCCCTAATAATTCATACATATCCTTTAATTCTACCGCGGTGTAATAATGGGTAATGATATCGCTGGCCCGGTATCCTAACTTCGCCATATCGTTGGCCCCATTCTGGCTTAAGCCCACGCCATGGCCAAATCCGCCGCCTTTCAGAGTAATCCCATCTCCGGCCTCCACATAAAAATAGGCGCTTGGAAGCGACGTCCAGCCTTCCACAGTAGAACCATCCTGCTTGGTAATCGTTACATTTTCAGGGCTTAAAAGGGATCTGGCATTGGTCTGCCCTTTCACCAAAATAGTCTCTGCCGTCCCGGTTATTACCATCTCCTCAATGATTCCGCTGTCTCCCCTCTGCGTGACCTCAATATTCTCCACTTCTCCAATGCTGTTTATCTCTTTCTTAATATATTCTCCCTGGGCGTTCATGGCCAGCAGATTTTCCGGCATCGCCTGTATGCGCTCATACAGATGGGCATTGATTGTCTCTGTCAGCTGCTCTTTCGTAAAGGTAACGCTCCACCGGAAAAAAGGCTCTCCTGCTTCAATAAAATCCGTTCCCAGATTTCCGTCTATAAAAGAACGAAAGCTGTCCTCATTGGAAAGAGAGGCGATATCGTTTAATTCCGTTTCCATGGTGTCTAACAGATAGGGTTCCTGATTGCCGCCCCACACAGCGCTGTTATTGCTGGTGGTTCCGCAGGAGGTAGAGAAGAAAAATGCCTCGATCACCTGATTGTTATAACAGGGAACCACGCCGTAAGTATCATCTACCGCAAAAACAGCCCTTTCATCCTCCGCCACATTATTATATACCTGACTGGAGACACTGTCGTCTAAATGAGCGCCGTAAGCCGCATAAGCATCGCTTTCCATCTGACGGCAGGCGTATGCCCTGGCGCAGATTGCCTGTGCCTTCAGCGCCTCCGGCTCATAGGATACCGGCATTTCGCTTGGAATCACGCCATATAAATATTCCTCTACAGGCAGTTCATTTACAATAACCACTCCCTTATCATTTTTGGTAAGCTCTATGGTTCCCCGGTAAGCCGGTTTACCGCTCTGCCGGTCGATAGAGGAAATGGTAATCCTGCCGCCTTCCGTTTTGGAAACAATCTTTGCACTGCCGCTCTTTAATTCTTCGCTTCCGGTACTAAACCGGAGCTTTTCCCCTGCCAGATATTCCGTTACCGTATCCCCATAGCTGACCGTAAAATCCGTATCTGAAGTAACAGCCACTTCTTTATGATAATAGTCTGTATAACCGCTATTGCTAATCAGCACCCTGATATTCTTGGCATAAATATCCTCTGTAATCAATGCTGCTTCCACAGAATTATCCTTAATATACAGAGATACCTTGTCATAACCGATTAAGGTTCCGGCGGAACGGGTGGCCTTAAACGCTCCATTTATCTTATATACATTAAAAGCGTCTGACAGGTATAACGGTTCCTCGTATCCATCCACTGTCACCGTCCCGTCAGAAACCGCATTTACCTTTGTTTCCACTAAAGCGCCGGTAAGGTCTGTAATTCCCGTAACGCCTTTATTGGTTATCTCAATATCACAAAGACATGCTCCCTGCGCCTCATCTATGCCCGCCTCTTTTGCTAAGGGGAATTTACGGCTTTGCCCGTCCACATAGGCGTATAACCATAACTCCTTCTCCTCTTTGGCTACCTTGGCCGTATAGGCGTTGTGAATCGCAATCTCTTCCCCGCTCTCTCCCATACATAATATGATTTCATTATTGGAAAGATACAATCTTACGATTTTTCCAATGTAGGCGCTGTCTAAGCCATAATCCTTCTCCATATAGTAATCCCCATTGCTGGTGCTGACCACTTCATAGACAATTCCGTCAATCTCCTTGTCATTGGCGCTGTCAATGTCATATATGTAAAAGCTCTGACAGCTTAACCTGTCTAACGCCAAAGTCTTAACCATGGAATCATATAAAGTCTCAAACTGTTTTCTCGTCATCGGAATGAAACCCGGAATATTTTTTAATGTTATGTCAACCTGTTCATAAGAAACCCCGGCTTTTTTGACAAGCTCCTTAGCCGCGCCAAAAGTAAAAGAAGAGCCCAGTTTATCTGTATACTGGTAATCACTGATGCCAAGGTAACTAATCAGGCGGTTAGCTTCAGGATTCGGCATAGTGCCCTCTCCCATTTTTTCATAGAACACTGTCTTAATCAATACGCCGCCAAGCACTCCCACAACCGCCAGAAAGAGTACCACTATGAGCCATACCGGCTTTTTCCTTTTCTTTTCTATATTTCTGTTCTTCTTTTTCATCACTGTCTCCTTATACTGATATCATAAAGAAAGCAGCAATCAGACGAGAGCTTAAAGCCTACATGGTCCAATGCTGCTTTGTTCTTCTTTTGTAGATTATGTACAATTATCTTTGGTAACCTTATCTTATGTATCCCATCAATCCTTTGTACTTCTCTATTCTTAAGTAGAACAACCGGGAGTGCCGTTTCCTGTATTTTGAGTCCTAGCCAAGCTAGGTGGGATACCGCACATAAGATTCTGCCGTCCAGTCAATGCAGGCATGGCATCCGCCTATAAATATAGGTTCCCCGTCAAAATAAATGTAGGTTCAAAATCACAGGAGTTGTCGCGCATCCCAGAAGTCTACTTTATTAACATTCCTTGAAGATAAATAAATTATACAATAAACGATCAAAAAATACAAGAAAATAATACAAAAAAAATCAAGAAACAGGCTTGAAATTTAATATCGCATACAGTATCATAAAAACACTGAACAAATAACCTGTAAACAAAGGCTCAAAGGAGAACTCTATGTCCCAGAAAAATGTGATTGTCGCCCAATCGGGCGGCCCAACTGCCGCTATTAATGCCTCGCTTGCCGGCGTTATTGATGCCGTTACCAAAAGCGAGGTCTATGACACCGTATACGGTTCCCTAAACGGAATCCTCGGCATATTAGACGACCATATCCTGAATTTAAGCAGACAGGCGGCTGACATCCCGGATTTCATCCACACCCTGAAATTCAGTCCTGCCATGTATCTTGGCTCCTGCCGGTACAAGCTGGCCGACTATGAGGATGATGATTCTACCTTTGCATTTATATTCCACCAATTTAAAAAATATAACATCAAGGCCTTTTTCTATATTGGCGGCAACGACTCCATGGATACAGTCTCTAAGTTAAGCCGGTACGGGGAACAGATTGGCAGCGATATCCGCATTATCGGAATCCCTAAGACCATTGACAATGACCTGCTGGTAACCGACCATACTCCCGGTTACGGTTCCGCGGCGAAATATGTGGCTTCGTCTATCTTAGAGATTGCCCACGACACCTATATATACAGCGTGAAAAGCGTCACGATTGTGGAGATTATGGGACGGGACGCCGGATGGCTTACTGCCGCCTCCGCTCTTGCCAGGAACAGCTACAGCGGCGCACCCCATTTAATCTATTTCCCGGAAATCCCCTTTGACAAGGAGCAGTTCATTGAAGATGTAAAAGCGCAGCTTAAACTGCATAACAATGTAATCGTAGCCGTTTCCGAGGGCATCCGGGACAAGGACGGTAACTATTTCAGCGCCGCCAAACCCACCAGCGACCAGTTTGGACACGCCCAGCTAAGCGGGACTGGAAAATGTCTGGAATACTTTATCAAAGAAGCCATTCCTGTCAAGGTGCGCTCCATTGAGTTAAATGTGTTACAGCGGTGCGCCGCCCACATTTCCTCCCTGACGGATATTGAGGAGGCTTTTGCCCTTGGCGGAGAAGCCGTCAACAGCGCTTTGCGGGGAGAGACCAAATGCATGATGATTCTCAACAGAGTATCGAACGCCCCTTATAAAGTAGAGATACAGACAGCGGACATTACCGGCATTGCCAATGCCGCCAAGGCCATTCCAAGACAGTGGATCAGCCGGTCCGGCAATGATATTACCCCGGAATTATATGATTATCTGGCTCCTCTTATTGTGGGCGAACCGGATATCACCTATAAAAACGGCCTACCGGCATATCTTCCGGTAGACCATCTGAATCCTTTGATTAGCGTTCCCATTTATCGCAAAGACTGTTAATCTGATTGGTAAAGCGGACCAAATCCTTATTAGAACCGCCCTTGTTATGGGCGATAACCGATAACAGGCGGTTACCCGCTGCAACCAGCCGGTCAAAGATTGCCTGGGCGCGGAACGCTTTCTGGCTGATCTTCACCTTCTTCGTGGCAACGCCCTGGAAGATTAACTCATCTGCGGCTAAGTCAAACTCTGCGCCGGAAAACGGCGCAATGGCCTCATAGCCTTCATCCTGAATCATTTTCTTAAAATGCTCACAGACTAAATCCTCACCATGCACCACAAATACCTTGGGTTTGGGCTCAAAGGAATGAAGCCATTTTAACAATCCGGCCTGATCGGCGTGACCGCTGATACCGTCTAATTTCTCAATTCTTGCCCGGACCTCAATTGATTCCCCAAACAGCTTGACGCTGGGGGCTCCCTCTAAAATGCTCCGCCCTAAAGTACCATGGGCCTGATAACCCACAAACAAAATGGTACACTCCTTACGCCACAGATTATGCTTTAAATGGTGGCGGATACGCCCGGCCTCGCACATACCGGAAGCGGAAATAATTACCTTGGGCTTTAAATCAAAATTAATCGCCTTGGAATCGTCACTGGTAACAGAGGTCTTAAGTCCCGGAAACGCAATGGGGTTAATGCCCTGATGAATCAGTTCCATCGCCTCCTCGTCAAAGCAGCTCTCCACATTTTTATTGAATATATTGGTTGCCTCTATCGCCAGCGGGCTGTCCACATACACCTCAAAATCGCTGTATTCCGGCAGAAGGTTATCATATTTAATCTTCCGGATAAAATACAAAAGCTCCTGGGTTCTGCCGACGGCAAAGGAAGGAATCACGACATTGCCGCCCTTGTCGAACGTCTCTTTGATAATCCGGCTAAGCTCCTTCACATAATCCGGGGTTCCCCCATGCTCTCTGTCTCCATAGGTGGATTCCATTACCACATAATCGGCTTCCTTTAAATACTGCGGGTCCTTGATAATCGGCTGATTGATATTGCCGATGTCCCCGGAAAATACAATCTTTTTGGAAACGTCCTCTTCCTTAAGCCACACCTCAATGCTGGCGGAGCCTAAGAGATGGCCTACATCCGAAAAACGAATCTGAATCCCTTCCGCCAAATCAATGGTCTCCTCATACTGGCAGGGTACAAAATGCTCTAATACCCCCACCGCATCATCCATGGTGTAAAGCGGAACAAATTCCTCTTCTCCGGCTCTCTTCGCCTTCCGGTTCCGCCACTCCGCCTCAAACTCCTGAATATGGGCACTGTCACGCAGCATAATCTGGCACAGATCCGTCGTGGCCTTGGTGGTATATACCTGTCCCCGGAATCCCTTGGCATACATTAACGGCAGAAGGCCGGAATGGTCAATGTGGGCATGGGTCAGCAATATGTAATCCACATCCGACGGTTTCATGGGAAGCTCCTGATTCTCATACACATCCTGCCCCTGCTCCATGCCGCAGTCCACTAAGATGTTCTTGCCGCAGGCTTCTATGCAGTGACAGCTTCCTGTCACCTCGTGGTCTGCTCCAATAAAGATAAGTTTCATTTCCAACACCCCTTTGCATTATGTTTTAGGTAATTTTATGCATATATGGAAAGCAAGGCTTTCCATTAAATTCTTCGAATCAAATGAAGTTTTCTGGCGGCCCGCACCAGAAGGGTTCCCTTCGGGAAAGCCGACAGTTGTTCCTCCGTATAGCCGCCAAGTTTTATCATGGCCGCAAAATAAGCCAGCGCGCCAACACCTACCGAAAGCAAAACAGCTATGCCATTGGCGGCTCTTGGCCCGGTGATTAACTGAAATACTCTATACAAACCCTGATATGCCGCAAAAGCTATTATTCCCATAATCAATGCCGAACCCAAAGGCACAAACGCCACCGTCTTCCAGTCTATGCGATAACCCGTATATTTCCTGACAGCATACTGGTTAAAAAATACCACAATACACGCATAAAAGGCAGTGGCAAAAATCAGGGAATACACGCCTAACCCTGTAAACCGTACCATCGGAACCAACAAAAACAGGTGAATCACTAACGCGGCTGCGGCGCTGACCATGGGCACATTTACTTTGCCAATGCCCTGCAAAACGCCGTTGGTGACACTGGAAATTCCGTATAAAACAATGGAAAAGCCGCCTAAGACCAGAAGCGTTGCCACAATGTCCGTCTGTTCACCGGAAAGCCGCCAATACAAAAGCCGGATAATGGGTTTGGAAAGTACCGCCAAGCCTATGGCGCAAGGCGCGCACAGCACCATGGAAAGTTCCATGGACTGTCCAATCTTCCGGTTACACTCCTGCCGGTTATTCGTGGAAAACGCCGCCGATACATTGGGAATCACAGCAGACGCCACCGCTGCCGCCATGGCAATGGGTATATTGGCTAACACCAGATAATAACGGTTATACAGCGCATACTGAGCGGCATATTCCGCCTGGGCAAATCCCAGCCGGTTCATCAGCCAGTAAAAAATCTTCATATCCAGGGTTACATTCACATTGTAAATAAAAGAACTCAATATAATGGGCGTGGCAATCGCAAAAAGAAGCCTGAAAACCTCCTTGTAGGACAGCAGCTTACTGACTGTATCCGCCTGCACCTTTGCCTCTAACTCCCGCCTGTCACGAAGGTAAAGCACGACCATATAGATCAGTCCCGCTAACACTGCTACGCCTGTGCCAACAGTTCCTCCCGCCGCGCCATACTCCGCCACCCGGTCCCCCCGGCCGAAAGATGCGGCCAGATGAATGAACAAAATCGCCATTCCGATACTGAATATGGCATTAAAAATCTGTTCCACAATCTGGGATATGGAGGTGGGCACCATGTTCCCATAGGCCTGGTAATATCCCCGGTATACGCTCAAAAAACCGGACAGAAAAATCGTTGGCGCTAGAATCCTTAACGACAGCACCGCATTGCTCGTCTCCTTCACCAGCACCGGCGCAAATACATAGGTAAACAAAGCCGCCAGACCGCCCACCACTAACACATAGAGCATAGATCCCTTAAAAATCCGTTTGACATTCCGGTATTCTCCCCGCTCAATCCGTTCTACCATAATCTTAGAAACCGCCGCAGGAATACTGAACGTCGTAATCAGCAGGACCAGCGCATAAATCGTCTGCGCCGTTCCGTAATATCCATTCCCCTCCGGACTTAGAATATTCACAAAAGGGATATTATATAACATGCCGATTAGCTTGGATATAATGCTGGCTGCCGCCAATATGACGGCCTGCATGGCAAAATTTTTTGATAATTTCTTACCCATCTTAAAGTCCTGTCAATCTCATTGATACCTTTCATATATTATAAATTCGTCTGCTGGCAGACGATTTGTCATTCGACATCTTTTTTACTAAGTCGTGCCTCCCTCGTGAACTCTTCGTGTTCCCTCGGTCGCGGGCTTGCGCCCTATGTCGATGTCGTCTGCCAAATCTGTCTGCCAGCAGACGATTTGTCATTCGACATCTCCGCACGACTTATTGCTTTCGCGAATATTATACCACAAGCTGGTATTGATTAAAAGCGGAACCCGAAAAAAGCAGAAACAACAAAATTTCAACTCTACCTTAATTTGTCAAAAACCCTTTCCTTGCTTTAAGAAAAGGTAGTTGGAGAAAGGAGTTGAACTTTATAAAATATAGTGAAAGAGAAGTCTCAAATTTCTTTTAACACATAATCAACTCAACTTTCTCCAAAAATAAAGAGTAGCTGTTACGCTACCCTTTACTAAAAAGCCAGCACTTAATTGGCAAAATTCTTAATCTTGTTGACTAAGAAAGAGGATAACTATGTTAATTTACTTTGTACATGACTTACTGTGGTTATTCATTGCACTGTTTTAACTGCCAATAGTGCCTAGCTTTTTGGGGAACCACCCCAAAAATAAAGAGTAGCTGTTACACTACTCTTTACTAACTACTTGTATGTCTTGATTGTCTTGATGCCACTCCACTTACCGTATACGGTCTTACCGTTTATCTTCTTGTAGCACCGTACCCTGATGTATGCTTTCTTTCCTTTGTAGTTGATACTGAAAGTCTTCTTTGTGCTTGAAGTCGTTGCTTTCTTAGCGCTCTTAAACTTCTTGTTCTTGGCAACCTGTACTTGGTACTTAATACTCTTTACTTTCTTTACCTTAGAAAACTTAACAGTAAGCTTTGTGTACTTGCCAGCTTTCTTTCTAGTAACCTTAACACCGGATACCTTAGTAGACTTGACTGTCTTGGACTCAGAAGAAGCTTTCTTTTCTTCTTTCTCTTCTTCTTCGTCTTCATCTTCCTCTTCGTCTTCATTCTTAGTGCCATTGCAATAAGTGGATTTATCTACTTTAACGAAATCTGGAGAATCTGGTTCCCAACCATCTACATCAGCTTCAACAGCAATTACTGGAACCTTCATAACTGCACTATAATTTGTCAGGGTTCTGGAATCCGTGGATAACTCCAAAATATCGGCTTTCTTAAAAGCAACAACTACTATGACATCGTTAATTACACCAATACCGATAGCAGTTGCATTAGGATAAGTTACAGCATGGTCAATTGTACCAGCTGCTATTTGGTCATTAAATATAGTTGAAATATCAAATGTTTGACCACCCCATGAATGACAATTCTCTTGTGCAGTAAATTTCAATCTACCGTTCTTAATATCCTGTGCAACATCCCCAGTACAATTATATAACCCAAGGATACTAGCTGTCTCTGCACCAGTAAAATCGCCTCCGTCACCTTTTCTCCAAGGACTAGTGTGTGACATTTTTACATTACACTCTAAAGCACGTTGCATAGCAAGACGCATACAATAGTCGTTAGTGGGAACTCTGTCCAAGCCATTCTCTTCACGATAATCATTAACCAAGTCAAAAAACTTATAAGCATCAGTGTAATCATAAGCAGCATTAACTGTGGCCCAATAACACTTACTTGCATCAAAGCCACTGCCTTTAGTATAGTCTGGATTTTCGGCCGCGTGAGCACTACTACCTGCAGTTAAGACACCAAGTGCTACTCCAACCATTAATAATAATTTTTTCATGATAATTTCCTCCTTTTAGGAAAAGACAAGATGACCTTTTACAGTCACCCTGTCTGTTTTATTCTTCTACCTTATTATGAATACACAAACTATACTATCAGGTTTTCAGAATCGTCCTAACTTGCGGTATAAAGTGTCTTAAATACAATCGTAGACTGACTTAATCTTTGCTCACTTAATCGCAACTACTGGCTTTTCTTTATTACCAGTTAATAAGAATACAGGTAATTGCCAGTAATCTGCAAAAACAGCAACACCATTATGATCTTCACCAAAAAATTCAGCAGCATATGTACCATCTATTAAGACACCAACTGGTTTACACCGTTCTAGGAGAAGCAATTCTCCTCTACTTAGCATATTCTCCAAATCGAAAATACCATTATCATAATGAGTAGAATACTCTAAAGTATATTTATCTGGAAGCTCATTGTACCAAAATAACTTATCCAAAGACCAAGTTAACATTTTACTAGGTCTCCCGATTAATGGATTAGTATCATCTGTTGCTATGCCTAAAACATCTTCTGGTTCTGGATTAAAGATTAGCATAATTGAACGCTCATACTGTTGACACCATTGCGGATTCTTTAAATCCAGTATACTTGCACTGAATAACGGCTTTAGCTTATTACTACAATACTTCAATGTAGCTACAGTGCTTACACACAGATACTGACCATCAATATCAGTCTTATTCACACTAGCTAAAGACCACTGACTAATCGCGTATTGTCTAATGAACTTATCTAAGCCGTATAGGCTGTATATGAAGATATGTAATGGTTCAATACGTCTGGCAATTGCTCCCTTTTGTAAACGATGTATAACAGCCACCCTTGTCATTATAACAGATATCCGGCAACTTTCAAACCTTTCTTTTAAAACCATTTATCATTTATCAAAAAGCGGAAGTCTCCTCGCCGAAAACTTCCGCCTGTTCCTATGTTTTTCTACTTCTCCGCACCCTCAGACAAGGGAATTATACAATCTCCGATTTGAACTTCTCTTACCTGATTCATTTCTAAATAACCTATATAATTCTCATTGATAACATAACAATCATCGGTTTCCGAAATCAATCCGGAAGAATTAGCAGGCCGAAACTGCGTTCCATCATCAAGCTTTATCTGTATATTATCCCATGGACCGACAATCTGATGCGTTTTATCTTTAGTCCATTCCCAGAAATCAATATATTCTCCCTGATAGGTGCCATTTTCAATCTGCTCATAGGCCGCCTCTTTTTCCTGCGGCGTCCATGCTTTTGCAACTGCCAAAGGAACGCCCCAATCTCCTCTCCACTCCGCGCTCTCGTAATTTGTCAGAAAATCCTCACCTGCATGGGATACCAGATATACCTGGCCATCCATCAGTCCCTGCCCGTCTGCCGACGCTTTGTCAATCGAGATAGAAATGCCGGTAGGCGTTATCTTAATTTCATGCAGTTTCAATGTCTTGCCGTATATGCTATATTCCTTATCAAATACATAGGCTTTTTCTGTTGTATCTGCGCTGACTTTAAAACTTAGCTCCCAGTCTCCTTCCACAACCTTATCCGGACTGGTCTGGCTGTTGCCGACAAAATTATGAATCTTTAAATGAACCGTATCCCCTTCTAATTCGCCGTTTCCCACAGTAGAATAGATACTGTAAATCTCATAATCCGGTCCTTCCTGTCCATCCCGTTCCTCTACAAACGCCGTCTTCATTCCCTCTCCCGTATAGTAATTTTCCATGCTGCCACCGCCGGAAAATTCCTGGCAACGATCATAAGAAATTTCAAAATCGGGGTTTACATCCACAAGCCCGTCCGCAATCTCCTCATTTTCTGCCTGAATCTTCAGATATATCTGTAAATGGGAACCTGACGCAACGGACTGCAATACCTGAACCGTAATCCCATTATCCTTAGCGGCTGCCAAAACAGGAGCAGCTAAGCCGTCGGCAATGGTTTTTTCCTGCACAGGCTCATTATCCGCCAGATTATACTGTTGCGCCACATATTTATCCCACAGCTTTACTTTTCCTGCGGCGATAATTCCCAGACATAATATAAAGCAGACTGCCGCCGGAACCATTCTTTTAACTGAAATATATCTGTTATTCTTCCGGGATTTTCTGTATCTGCCTTTCTCTAATACCCGTTGCTGCATAGCTTTTGTAAATTTTATTTCTCTCATGCCGCTGTCTATGGCCCGCTTCACTTCATTCATAACAAAGCACCTCCTTAAGCTCCGGTTTTAATTTGTTTCTTGCCCTTACCAATCTGGCTTTTACGGCAGACTCCTTTTCCCCGATTACTTCCGCAATCTCTGTTATTGTCAATTCCTGATAATAATAGAGTAAAATCACCTCTTTATATTTGGGCGGTAATTTTCCAATTTCCTCTAATATCATCTCTCGTTCTAAAAAGGAATCCTCATATTCATCTGTCCGGATCTCTCCTATCTCCGTCCGGGAACGGTTTTTCCACCAACGGGTCCGCATCTGGTTCCTGCACAGGTTAATTGCAATCTGCAAAATCCAGGTTTTCAGTGAGGATCGGTTATTGAAATCTCCATAATGCTGATACACACGAAGAAAGGTTTCCTGCGCCATATCCTCCGCCAGCTGGTAATCCCGTAAATAGATACAGCACATCCGAAGAACGCTGTCGCCGTATTCATTCATCAAAACAGTAAGCCGTTTCTCCATATCCTGCTCGGTATTTTGCTCCATTTCCCCAACCTCCTTTCACCTGTTAGACACCAAAACCGGAAAAAAAGTTACATTCTGCTATAAAAAATCCAAAATAACAACCCGTCGCCCAAAAAAACAGCAGGGTTTCCCCTGCTGTTCCACCTGTATCGGTTATCTCTATCTGCGGTTATAATTAATCAGGCAGCCCTTTAAGATAATTTCCCTCTCATCATCAGTCAAATCCCCTAAATGGAAGGTCAGCTCCTTCATCTCCTTATTCACCACATACGCCTTAATATCATCATTCTTCTCCTTGATGGCCTTAACGATATCCGGTATAAAGATATAATCGTCAATCTCAAAGTCATAATCCTCCGGCATCAGGAAAGGGAGCATACCCCAGTTAATCAAATTAGAACGGTATCTCTTCGTGGCATATTCTTTGGCAATATTAGCCCAGCCGCCCAATACCTTCTGACAGGAGGCCGCCTGTTCCCTGGCAGAACCGTCTCCCGGCTTTACTGCAAATATGGTAGAGCCCACGCCGGTATTGGTATGATGAACCTCCGGGAACTTCGCCTTAATGGTCTTCATAATCGGTTTCCAATCCGGCGCCATATCACAGATGCACTTATCCTGCTCTCTTTCCTTCTCGATTACCTGAATGGCCTTTGCTCTTCCGACATATTCCGGGTCCTTACGGGACAGGGTAAACTCTGCCAGTCCTAAAGGATTGGAGCGGTAAGAAGAAGTCTCTCCGGAAGGAATCAACTCATCTGTGGTCGTAACCGGATCATGGATTACCGACGCCACCTTTAACAACAGATTATCCGTAAGGGCAACCATGGAAGGCCAGTCCTTAATATTGGGGCCAAACTTAATCTCCACACTGGGATCTGCCTTTCCAACCCCGTTATAAATCCGGTTCTCATAGATCGTCTTATCAAAGTAATACTTCGGATTGGTATATTTCACATCCATATCCGTTGCCGCCGTCAGATATCCCTTATTGGCTGCCGTAGCCGCAATAGAACGGGCATCCATCAATGCCACAGAAGAAATCTGTCCATTCTGTACCTTAGAGCCTTCCCGGTTCGGGAAATTTCTGGTAGAGTGCCGGATAGAAAACGCATTATTCGCAGGGGTATCTCCCGCGCCAAAGCAGGGGCCGCAGAATGCTGTCTTGACAATGGCACCGGTTGCCATCAAGTCCGCTAATCTGCCGTTCTTCGCCAGCTCCATATAAATCGGGGTAGAAGCCGGATATACGCTTAAGGTAAATTCGTCTGCTCCTATGCTGGCTCCTTTTAATATATCTGCCGCCGCGCAGATATTCTCAAAACCGCCTCCGGCACAGCCTGCAATGATTCCCTGATCCACATAAAGTCTGCCGTCGCGTACCTTATCTTTCAATGTAAAGTCCACCTTGCCGTCTAAGCTTACCAGCGCCCTTTTCTCACAGTCTTCCAAAATATCCATCAGATTGGCATTCAGTTCCTCAATGGTATAGGTGTTGCTGGGGTGGAACGGCATGGCAATCATAGGCTTTACCTTGCTCAAATCTACATAAACCACGCCGTCATAGTAGGCAACCTCTCCCGGATTCAGCTCCTTGTAGGCTTCCCCTCTTCCATGAATATCATAGAATTCCTTTACCTTATCATCAGTCTTCCAGATAGAGGAAAGGCAGGTCGTCTCTGTCGTCATTACATCAATGCCAATCCGGTAATCTGCGCTTAAATGCTCTACACCGGGACCAACAAATTCCATTACCTTATTCTTTACATAGCCGTTGCCAAAGACAGCTCCGATAATTGCCAGAGCCACATCCTGAGGGCCAACCCCGTCCTCCGGTTTCCCATCCAGATAGATTGCCACAACACCCGGCATATTCACATCATAGGTCTGGCTAAGAAGCTGCTTTACCAATTCTCCGCCGCCTTCTCCAACCGCCATGGTGCCAAGAGCGCCGTACCGGGTATGGGAATCCGAACCTAAGATCATCGCGCCGCACTCCGCTAACATCTCCCTTGCATACTGATGAATTACTGCCTGATGAGGAGGCACATATACACCGCCATACCTCTTGGCGCAGGAAAGTCCAAACATATGGTCATCCTCATTGATGGTTCCCCCGACTGCGCATAGCGAATTATGGCAGTTTGTCAACACATAAGGAATCGGGAATTTCTCTAAGCCGGATGCTCTCGCCGTCTGGATAATCCCCACAAAGGTAATATCATGTGAGGTCAATTTATCAAATTTAATCTGGAGCTTATCCATGCTGTCTGATGTATTATGCGCCTTTAAAATATGATAAGCCATCGTATTCTTAGCAGCCTCTTCCTTCGATACCGCCTGTCCCTTCATGCTCTGCAATATCTTCTCCTGCTCCGGTCCATCCTCAATAATCTTAGCGCCATCTACTAAATATGCGCCGCCTTCATACAATTTAACCACTTTATATCCTCCTTCTTCCCTGTAAAATTATCGTATCACCGACAATCATTGTAGCATAAGACCCTGAACTTTTCAAATTATTTGCAATAAGCCCGGCTTAATTATGGAAAGCGATAAGAGGTCTTTGCCCTGTATAAAGAAGGATAATTCCGGGATTTCACAGGAATATGACGAGGAAAATCCTTGTCCGACTTTAAAAAATACCGATATCGGTCCCTGCCGGAATCATCCCATGTAACATCGACATTGTACCAGTACTTTCCAATCTTTACCATATTCCAGGCATGATTAGCCCCTTTTACATAGACGCAGGGAATATCCATCTCCTGCAAAAGTCTCTGATAAGCCAGCGCATATGCCATACAAAGCCCCTTTCCCCTGATAAATGCATAATACGGATTATAATACCGCTTGTCATACTGCATATGGTCGATTAAATAGTCATGCGCTTTCCTTGCCCGCACAGCCCTGCTGCCGGACTTAAACCGCCTGGCCAGACGCTTCACCTTTGCATCAATCTTCTTTTCCTGCGCCTTAGTCGTCATATAATTAAACTGAAAGGTCACATATTGTTCTGTCTTCCCGCCTACTGTTATACAGCTTCCCGACAAAACTCCTGTTATGTACCCATCCCTGACTGCCAGCTTATCCAAAAAAGACTGACAGGTCTCAGACTGCCTTCCATACTCTGCAAAATCCCGTCCAATCCCGGGATAATAAAAAGAAAAACAGGACTGATGCTTCTTCATACCGGAAATCAAATGCCTTATCATCTGTCTCTCATTCTTTACCCTCACCACCTCCCCGGGCAGTTCCCGGGCTTCCTCCGCGGCGGCCCGAACCGGACAGCCGCTTACGGTAACGAAGCAGCAGGCTGCAAGTAACACCCATAATATACAAAATCTCCGTCTCCCGTATCCTTTCTCTGTTCTGGTCATCTTTGCTGACATAATACATACCTCCATTCCTATAAGCTATGTATATCATAGCATATATGCTGTCCCATTAAACGGACAGTATATGCATCTGCATGAAAAAATGCCCGCAGTCAAATTTTTTTTAAAGATACCCTGAGATTTTATTGACATGAAAAAACAGTTACTATAAGATATAGATATAAAAATTAAAATGAATACAGAAACGGGGTATAACTATGAACAATCCAAATCTCGGAAGAATGCTACGCTACTACCGGAAAGCGCGCAACCTGTCTGTGAATCAGGTTGTTGAAAAATTGAGAACCGATTATGATATTTCCATTTCGCCAAAGACTGTCTACGGCTGGGAGAACAGCCAGAATCAGCCCTCTGCCGACACGCTTTTAGTGCTTTGCAAAATGTACCGCATCGGCAATATTCTGGACTCTTTAGGCTATGAAGGCGTCCCGGAGCAAGCTCCCCTAATCCTGACGGCAGAAGAGCGGGAACTGGTATTAAAATACCGCTCCCACAAATATTTCAATTCTGCGATCCGCAAGCTTTTGGACATTGAGGAGTAAACGGTTCGTTCAACATGCCGCATCCCTCTAATACAAACCTTCCGTCGCGGATAATGGTCTTTTCGCTGCCATCTTTATGAATGGCGGTAATTTCCCCAATCTCGTCATAGGGGATCGTAATATCCGTATGGCAGTTAAAATAAGCATTTTCCTCATCTTCATCCCTGAGCAGCGAACACTCGTTATCCTTGGCTGTAATTTCCTTGCCATCCGGATTATACAACCGGATTTCCTCACTGTGGCTGTAGCAGGTATCCCCCAAAGCGAAATGAGGTCCCATTTTCTCCACAATCAAGATCGGCAGCTTATGAAGAATATGGTAGGTATTGGCCATTACATAGGCCGTTGTGTTGGTGCCGATGGCAAATTCCCCGATGGGCAGGGTGTCCCGGTTGTATAAAATATTCTCCTTGATATATGCCCTGTTCTCCGCTTCCGTCTCAAAATTATCGCAGCAGTAATCCGTAACCTTTCCATCTGCAAAAGAAATCGTCAGATTTTTAAAATTCAGGTTGTTTAGATAGACCTTAGACACATTCAGCACCCCTTTTGTGCCGGTCAGCTTCGGCGAAGTAAATACCTCGCCCACAGGGATATTCACATCAGCAGTGCAATTTTCAAAGTTGGTCTCCTTCTCCGGATGATTGAGCTCATGCATCTGTACCAGCATATTTGTCCTGTTACTGCCCCTCCCCACTACCCGGACAGACCTCGCTTGGTCCAGCTCGTCAATTATCTTTTGCTGCACCTTCTTGTAAGCCTCATTATCTAAAGTATTCACCTTTACCACCTGGGCAAAAATCTCTTCAAAATTCTCCCCGATCTCCGGCACCGGATAGGCGATAATGGTAAAGCTGTATTCGCTCTGGGGGATATATTCATTGACAATCTTTGCGCTTTCATTTGCCGCATAGACAGAAAGCTTCTGCTGCTTATCGCTTAGCCGCAGATTCTCGTCCTTATTCTTCGGTTCAAAAGGCGTCTCCCCAAAGACTTCAATCACCGCCGGGCCTGCATATTCCCCCGCCAACTGCTTTCTGCTTTCATAGGCGCCCCGCTGTATGACGGTTTTCCGCTCGACAAAGGCTTTATCCAAAAACAGGGCGTCGTCCATTCTGTGGTCGTACTCGTACTGCTTGTTGGGCGAAGTCCCGGCATAGCCGGGCCGGGCAGTCTGCTTTTTGTTGACTCTCTCCACCGGAGCCCGGTAGATTACCGGCTTTAATCCCATGCGCGCAAACTGCTTTATGGCCGCGCGGACCATTCTTTCCTGTCCGATGGCATAACGGATATTCACCGTCTTTTTTTTAGAAAGGTCAATTCCCGCAATGCGGAATCCCTCTTCATAGCCATGCGTATACGTATAGGCCATGGCGTCAATCTCTTCCTCCGTCATGGAATTGAGGAAATTGGCGAGACGAAGCTCATTTTCCGTAATATACTCGCCGTATCGGAACAAGTAGCGCAAATCCTTTAAGTCACTGCCCATAATAATGCGGACCGCAAAATCCAGTTCCGGATCTAACAGCTCCCGGACGCGGTAATCCACCGTATAATCGGCATAGTCGCTGACAAAATAGTAAAGGATATCCCGCACTTCTTTCGGCGACTGGTCCCCCGCTTCAAAGAGACAGAGAATTTCAATGAACAGTTCCATGTATATGGTAAGGCTGTATAATCTATGCTCCACCGCATAGACAATGGTTCCCCTAAGCTCTGCATACAGATAACAAAGCATCTGCCCATATTCCTTCCCCAGCGTCTTTACCGCATAGGCCGGATTGGCATAGCTGCGCTCATAATTCTCCCCTACAATATCCGCATAGAGACTGTGGTTATACGCCTGTAGCTTTTCAAAATCAGCGTCCTTAAGCGTCCCTTCCTCCACATCTCTTTTCAGCCTGTCTATCTGTTGCAAGAAAACCGCCGTCCGCCGGAAATAATCTGCAAAGGGCTCCGGTATTTCCGTCTCCTTCAAAAAATCCGCCAGCCGTTCCACCGCCAGTTCATACCGCTTAGCCACCTGTTCATTTTCTTCCCTGAATAACTCCCGATAATCCAAAATGCGCCTCCTAAATTCCAGTCAAGATTCCCGGCTATCCCGCAGATTGCCAAGGTCTGTATTTTTCTCAACAATTACTTTCACCAATTCCCACAAGGTCTGAGAGCCCTGCTCTGTCTTCCGGTTACGGTCTAACACCTGCCCGGCCGCCACATTGTGCTCCCGCCAGGCTCTTCCGCCGGTAATATGGTTTAGCAAAATGGGCTGTACCCGGTCTAGGGCGTTGGCAAAGGCCGCCTCCGGCGTAATACAGGCCTCAAACTCCTCAAAGAGATCCCGAAGCTCCTTTTCCTGATCCGCCGGCAGCAGATGAAAAATCCGGTCCGCCGCCGCCTCCTCCCGCTGCCGTTTGGTGGCATTTCCTGCCTCGTCATAGGCGTAGGTATCTCCCGCGTCAATCTCCACAGCGTCATGAATCAGCACCATCTTTATCACATGCAGTACATCGATATCCTCATTGGCATATTCGCTTAACAGCATCGCCATTAACGCCAGATGCCAGGAATGTTCCGCATCATTTTCATGGCGGCTGCCGTCGGCCACATAGGACTGTCTGGTGATGTATTTCAATTTATCCAATTCCAACAGAAATTCCATCTGTTTTTCAATGCGCTCTCTCTCTGCCATATAGTCTAACCCTTCCTTCTCTTTTTATCCCTAAAAAATCCAACCGATAATATATAGGGCCAGCGCCCCGATTACAGGCACAGCATTTAAGATAATGGCAATCCGCTTCATTAACAGGCCGCCGTCCTGGGACTTCCAGGCCGCTATGCCAAAGCTCAAACCGGTCAGGGCAAAAATCAGGCTGCCCATTCCCAAAAGACCGACTGCCGCCGGACCTTTTCCGCTGTAGAGATAAGAAGCCGCAATGGCGCCTATGATCCCCAATATGGACAAGCCTCCCAGTACGCAGGCAATTACTGCATCCACGCTGACGCTCTTTATGCTGTATGCGCTATCCTTTACCATTTTCCTCTCTCCTCCGATTCATTACCAATAACACATAGTACACTAAAAATCCCAGAAATCCGCCTAAGGTATTCAAAAGCAGGTCGTCTACATCAAACACGCCCACCCTTGCCACAAGCTGCAAAAGCTCTACGGATAAGCTGAATAAAAAAGTGTAGCCCACCGCCTGATACCACCGGACTTTGCGGTCTAACACCCAGCGGATTAACGCCCCAAAAGGCATAAATGCCGCCACATTTCCCAGCAGATTGATTACCACACTCATAAAATCAATGTATTCCCGATACCGGACAAACCGTATGATCTCCTGAAAGGGAACCAGATTTAACCGGTACTGGCTGTATCCCTCAATTCTGCCAAAGCCGTCGCTCAACAGCAAAAAATACACCAGTACGCCCATATATATAACAAACAGCACTCTGGAAATCTGCCGTATCTTTTTTCTCTTTTTCATATTTTCAATCCTGTCTTTACTAAATTATGCCTTATTCTAACACAAATATCCGCATGAAAAAAGACCTTGTAAAAACTTTCTTTTACAAAGTCCTCTTTCCTTCTGTATTCTACTGTACCTCTTTTGTTCCTTCTGTCGTATTTTCGTCGTCCGGTTGTCCATCCTCCTCCGACGTCTGCGTGGAATCCTCCCAGGTAATCTCAATGGAATTGGTTACAGACAATACAATGTGGTCGTCTCCCGCCTGGGCCACATAAAGCTCTTTTCCATCCTCAAATTCCTCTAGCGATACCTTCAGGGTCTTATAATTCACATACTCCGTCTCTAAGGATTTGCCATCCACATAGACCTCCGAAAATTCATTAAAACCGGTGCCGTAAATAAATACCTCATCCCCTATGATCTCATACCGCGCTAAGCTGATTTCCCGTATCCCCATCTGCATCTGCGTCTGCGGAAACGGATTAAAGGAATCAAAGGCGTAATCCTTACCGTAAAGCACATCATATTCCAACATTTCTAACATGCTCAGATATTCCTCTTCGGGCGTACCCGCCATATAGCGGTTATGGAAATTCTGCATCAGCCCGCCCTTCAGATTCAGGCGGTTAAAAATATAAGTGCTTGCCTGATACGCTGTAAAATCCTTATTTTCCTTAGTAAGACCAATATTGTCCCACATAATCCATTCCGTCTGATACAGGTTAATCTCCTGAAGGTCCTCCTGCTCCAAATTAAGGCTTGGCAGGTGGTCTCCATACATAAATATCACAGTCGGCTCGTCAAACTTTTCCAGCTTATAAAGCAGGGCAGCCACCATATTATCCGTCTCGCGGCACATATTGATATAGTAAAGCCATGCGGCCCGTTTTTCCGTATCCTCTGCATATTTGCCGGTAAAATAGCAGTTCACATCCGTAAGGGTTGCCGTATATTTTTTCGGATAACGGCCATGCCCCTGAACCGTAATGGTGGTAATATAATCCCGGCCTTCCGTCTGCGCTAACCGGTCAATCATCACATCATCGAGCACATCATCTTTGGCCCATCCTCTGGGTGTATAGTTTAACATATACATGTGCTCCATGCCGGTAAAGGTATCAAAGCCCAGATTGGAGTAATCCACATACCGCTCATAAAATGTGGCGTCATTGTTGTGAAAACCAGCTGTGGCATACCCCTGCCTTTTCAGGTCATAGGCCATGCTGTCGCAGCTTGTGGAAGTCATAATTGTCTTAAAAGGATACTCGCCGGCTCCGAAAAACTGGGTGCTCATGCCCGTCTGCACCTCAAACTCCGTATTCGCCGTACCGGCTCCCACCGCCGGCACAGTCAGAAGTCCCCAGGAATAATCCCGCTTTAACGCCGTAAGGGTAGGCATGGGGTCTTCCGAGGTATGGAAATCCTTCATATACCGGGTATCAAATATGGACTCTAACTGTATCACGATAATATTGGGGTGCTCCGGTGTAGCCTTTTCATTCCGGTAATAAGAAATCTCGCTTTCCGGCTCCCTTTCGGAAACCTTTCCCTCTTCACCGCTATCCTGTGTATCCGCCGTCTCATTGTGTCCCGTACCGGCGTCGTCTCCATTCACCCAGTCCGGTATTCCATCTGCTTTAGGTTCTTCCGTATCTTCTTCCTCCGGCTTCGCATCACCGGAGTTGTCAATCACATCCGCCTGCTTTTGGGTCTCCTCTTCCTGTAATCCATTCTCTTGAAAGGCGCCGTCTTCCGATACACTGTCCCCGGAGGCATCAGGCGACAGATTATCTGTCTCCGCATCCTTCCCTAAAGCCGTATTCTCTGTATCTCTCGTATCTTCATCTGTCTGGTCTGCATCTGTCCGGCCTTCCTCAGCCTCCCGCCGGATTTCCTCCGCTTCCTCCTTCGTAACCAATATGACTTCGCGCTTATCATAATCAAGCCCGTCTACAATCTCCGCAACCCGTTCTTCACTGTATTCCTTCGGTTTGCTGATTCCCACATCAATAATACTGTTAGAAAAGCAGTAGGCAAAGCCATAATCATTATACGCATACGCTAAATTTCCGAAATTGTCCGATACCGTCTGCGTCTCCACCGCCACTTTGGTTAAAGTCACGATTAAAAACAGGCACATGCACACATAGGCGGACGCCCGTAAGGGATGCCTTTTACTCTCAATCTTCGGCAGGCGGATATACAGATAAACCAAAAGCGCAATCACGAGAATAATGCCAATCACGCTTAATACCATCTGCCATTTCGTCAGGTACTTGTCAAGCATGGTCATCACATTCCGTATCATCAGCACATCAATCGCAGAAAAGGGAGTTGTCCGGAAACACAGCACAATATAATTGGCAAAAGCGGAAACCACCCACATGGCGCACACAAACACAGTGGCAAACACCCGCCGTTTGGCGAACAGCACCAAAGACAACGTGACAAAAATGATAAAGGCATTGTACAGAAAAACCATGGGGGATTCCTTAATAAAAAGAAATGCTTTCAAAAAGGAATGTCTGCTCAATACCTCTAATATATAATTCATCAGACAGGCCAACAGCAGATACCCCACAAAGGGAACTTTGCTGATCTTAAGCATCCCGTCCTTTACTGGTTTACATAATTTTTTAATCTTGTCTAATATATTCTTCATCTCACACTCTTCCTATGCCTTATCATAATGCAAAACTTCTATGAAAAATATACCATGCTTTTTTAAAAAAGCAAGTATGTTCATAAAATTTTAAGATGTGTAATTCTTGTTAAAAAGGGAGGAGGGCGGGAGCAGGCAGGCCCATACGGCCATCATCCGCTTTACCAGCCTGTCCATAACCTCCCGCCTCACAAAGAACCGGGTCAGAAATGCAATGCATAACTTTCCTCTATTCATATTCCTTTTTCAACTGCCCGATAATGCGCTGAATGCTCTTTACTGACAGGTAATTCTTTTCCGCCAGAGAGTCCACATCCTCCCCGGCCAAAAAATCCATGTAAATGTGGAAATTTCTCTCTTTCAGTTCCCGGCGGATTGGGGTGTCCGTTCCCCAATCCTTTTTATGATTCAACCGCCGGGGTATATAAATCCATTCTCCGTCCACATATTCCTGAACCTTTGCCAGCAGTTCTTCGGGCAAAACCTGTGTCGCATTTTTATAACCCATCACACTCTCCTATCAATCTATCACAAACAGGAAACCTATGGCTATCCGCAACACGCTATCCGTTTTCGCTGCGTCAGCCTCCGCTACGCAGCGTATACACTCAGATTAATCATAACCCCACCTCTCTTTTCTCTATCTTCATTTTATAAGATTTTCATCCGAATTTACACCTCAAATTTATTTACGAAACAATTTTAAGAAACCTGATACTGGGACGCATAAAGTCCGGCATAAAAGCCTCCCTTCTCTAACAGCTCCCGGTGGGTTCCCTGCTCCACAATATCCCCGTCCCGCATGACTAGAATTACATCTGCCTCCTTAATGGTGGAAAGGCGGTGCGCCACCACAAAACTGGTCCGCCCCTTCATCAGTCTGGCAAAGGCGTTCTGCACCTTAAGCTCGGTACGGGTGTCAATGGAGGACGTTGCCTCATCTAAAATCAGCATCGGGGGAATCTCCAACATCACCCTGGCAATGCACAAAAGCTGCTTCTGCCCCTGAGAAAGCACGCCGCCGTCCTCCCCGATTACCGTATCATAACCCTCCGGCATCCGCTTGATAAAGCTGTGGGCATGGCAGGCTTTCGCCGCCTCCACAATCTCCTCCTTAGAAGCCTCCGGCTTTCCATAAGCGATGTTCTCCGCAATCGTCCCCGATTTTAACCAGGTTTCCTGTAACACCATACCGTAGTTATCCCGCAGGCTGTCCCTGGTTATCCTGTAAATGCTGTCCCCATTGATTGTAATGCTCCCCTTATCAATATCATAAAACCGCATTAACAGGTTGATTAATGTGGATTTTCCGCAGCCGGTAGGCCCCACAATGGCCACCCGCTGTCCTTTTTTCACCTTCAGGTTCAGATTTTTAATCAGCGGCTTTTCCGGCACATAGGAAAAGGCCACATGCTTTAACGTAATGTTGGTCTTATCCTCCGTTTCCTTCCTCGTCAGCACTTTACAGTCCGGTCCATCCTCCGGCTCTGCCTGTTCATCTAACAATTCAAACACCCTGGCGGCGCAGGCAATGGCATTCTGTATCTCCGTAACCACACCGGAAATCTCATTAAACGGCTTGGTGTACTGGTTCGCATAGCTTAGGAAACAGGAAAGCTGCCCTACGGTAATGCCGCCCCGTACGGCGATAAAAGCGCCTGCAATTCCCACTCCCGCATAGACTAAGCTGTTGACAAAGCGGGTAGCCGGATTGGTCAGGGAAGAAAAGAAAGTCGCCCGCAGGCTGTAGGCAGAAAGCTGTTTGTTAATCGTGTCAAAACGCCCCATTGCCTGGTCCTCATAGCCAAAAGCCTGAACAATCTTCTGGTTTCCCACCATCTCTTCCACCAAGGCCGTCAAATCCCCCCGGCTCTCCGACTGTAACCGGAACATGGTATAAGTCCGCTTTGCAATAAAAGCCGCCACAAACAGGGAAACCGGCGTAATCAAAACCACCACCAGGGTAATTTTCCAGTTGACGCTAAGCATGAACAGCAATGTGCCTAAAATGGTAATCACCCCGGTAAAAAACTGGGTAAAACCCATCAGCAGTCCTTCCGAAAACTGATCCACATCATTGATTACCCTTGAGACCACCTCGCCGTACTGCCGGTTGTCAATAAACTTAAGCGGCAGGCGGTTCAGCCGTTCAAAAACCTGAATGCGGATATCCTTTACCACGTGATAGGTAATCCGGTTATTGCAAAGGCTCATCAGCCATTGGGACAGGGCGGTAAACAAAATCACTATGGCAAACCGTAGCAGGAGAGGCTTTAAGCCTGCAAAATCCACCCTTCCCGCCGCGACAATCCGGTCGATGGCCTGGCCGGTTATCACAGGCGCGTAGAGCGTGGTCACGACTGTTGCCAGCGCAAAGAGCAGGGAAAGAACGACAAATCCATTGTAGGGCCTGATAAACGCCAGTACCCGCTTAACCGTTGCCTTCTGCCCTGCCTTATATCCGTTATCCTTATCTGCCATTTTCCTGTCTCTCCTTTCCCTCAGACTCATTCTGGGAAATGACGATTTCCCGGTAGACCTCGCAGTTTTTCATCAATTCCTCATGCGTTCCGGCTCCCGCCATGCAGCCGTCCTCCAACACGATAATCCTGTCCGCTTGTTTAATCGTAGCCGCCCGCTGGGAAACAAGAAATACCGTCATTTTGTCCGTCTGTTCCAAAAGAGCCTTCCGAAGCCTTGCATCTGTGGCATAATCAAGTGCCGAGGCCGAATCGTCTAATATCAGGATTTCCGGCTCCCTCACCAGGGCTCTTGCAATCGTCAGCCGCTGCCGCTGTCCCCCTGAGAAATTTCTGCCGCCCTGAAGGACCATTTCTTCCAGCCCGTCTTTCTTGCTCGCAATCACATCATCCGCCTGGGCGATGGATAAGGCTTTTTTCAACTGTTCTTCTGAAGCGTCCTCATCCCCCCAGCGGAGATTCTCTGCAATGGTTCCGTTAAACAATACCGCCTTCTGCGGCACAATGCCAATCCGGTCTCTTAACTGATGAAAGGAATATCCCCTGACATTCACGCCGTCAACCCGGACCTCCCCTTCCGTCGCATCATAGAACCGGGGAATCAGATTAACCAGCGTGGATTTGCCGCAGCCCGTACCGCCGATAATGCCGATGGTCTGCCCTGCCTTAGCCGTAAAGGAAATGTCTTTAAGGGCCGGTTCCTTAGCTCCCTGATAGGTAAAGGTAACATGGTCAAAAACTACCTTATCCTCCGTCTTTTCTATATCCACTCCGACAGGATGCTCTTTAACCGAAGGGCTAAGGGCGAACACATCCCGCACCCTTCCGGAACAGGCCGCCGCCTTGGTCAGCAAAATGATGAGATTGGCAAGTTTTACTAACTCAATTAAAATCTGGGACATATAATTGACTAAGGCGATGACTTCTCCCTGCGTCAGCTTTCCCGTATCCACCTGTAAGCCGCCAATCCAGATAATGGCGATAATCGCCACATTTACGATAATATAGGTTACCGGATTCATCACCGCTGAAATTCTGCCCACCAGCGTCTGGATGGCATAAAGCCGTTCGCTTCCCTCCCGGTACTCCCGGTTTTCATCCTCCTGGCGGCAGAAGGCGCGAATCACCCTTGCCCCCGCAAGATTTTCCCTGGTCATCCGCAGTACATGGTCCAACGCCTTTTGTACCTTCCGGTAAAGGGGAATGGTGCAGAGCATTATGCCAAACACGACAACCGACAATGCGGGAATTGCCACGACGAAAACAAAAGCCGCCTTCACATCCACCGTAAACGCCATGACCATGGCGCCCACGACAATAAAGGGGGATCGTAAAAACAGCCTTAAAAACATATTCACCCCGGACTGAAGCTGGTTGATATCATTGGTCATGCGGGTAATCAGGGTAGAGGTTCCCGCCTGATCAAGCTCCGTATAGGACAGCGCATTGATATGGGCAAACAAATCCCTGCGCACGCTTTCGCCAAAGCCCACCGAAGCCTTAGCCGCAAAATACTGGGCGGTTATGGAGCAGGAAAGGCCGATTACCGCAAGGGCAAGCAGGACAAAACCCATACGCACAATATAAGCGCCGTCTGCATTTTTAATGCCCACATCCACAATGGCCGCCATCACTAACGGCACTAACAGTTCAAAGCTGGCCTCTAACATCTTAAAAAGGGGGGCGATAATACTCTCTTTTTTATATTCTTTTAAATAATCTGTAATCTTAAACATGGTCACTCCTTCAACAGCCTACGGATAAATCTCCCTGCCTCCACCCAGGCCTGTCTGGCCTCGGGGTACATGAGCATCCCCATCTGAAATACATGGAACATGCCCGGATAGACATGCTCCTTTACGGAAACGCCCTCATCTCTGGCTTTTTGCGCCACCGTCAGGGTATCGCTTAACAGCATTTCATATTCCCCTACCTGCATCAGCATAGGCGGAAACCCGGTAAAATCTCCGTTGACCGGAGAAATGTAGGGCTGCTCCGGGTTGTGTCCCTGATAATAGCCCTCCTGATACACCAGCGTATCCTTCGAGCCGCCAAAAATGGGATCGATATCAAAGTTTTCCTGATAGGATTCTCCGCTTTTGGTCAGGTCCGTCCAGGCCGACATGGTGATAATTCCCCTTGGCATAGGCATATGCCGGTCCCTTAAATAAAGCCCCAGCGCCAGCGCAAGGCCGCCGCCTGCGGAATCTCCGGCAAGAAATATTCTCTTCTCGTCATATCCTTTCTCCAATATCCAACGGTATGCGTCAGCCGCATCCGCTAAGGCGGCAGGATAAGGAAATTCCGGCGCCACCCGGTAGTCTACCGTTAAGACAGAAAGCCCTTTGCTGATTTCCCAGTAAAGGGCTGCCATATCCCGGTACATATTGTGAAGCTTTCCATAATAACCGCCGCCATGAAGCTGAAGGATAATCGCTTTGCGAGCTTCCTCCTTCTCTTCCTTTCCGCGCAAAAGCTCCATGGTAAAGTTCCCCATGTCAATTTCCTGTAGGACCAGATGTCCGGGGCACTCCCATTTTTTCTCCCTTTCATTTAACTTCTGCCGCAGCTCTCCCCTTTGCGCCTTCGGCCCTAACAAGGGGAAATGGTTGGCGATCCGCACCATTTTTCTGGCTGTCCTTCCCCGGACGCTAATCTTTTCCTCCATCTTCTTCCTCCCTCAGACATGGAACCTTCTCTTTAATTCCCTTGCCAGTTCCCGGTCGCCGAAAATAATGGTGCCAAGAAGGTATACGCCGGTCACTCCCGCACAGGTTACAGGCAGAACCACATTGGTAATCCTGCCTGAAAAATACAGGGCAATGATACCCACGCTGCACAGGGCAATGAATAACAGCAGAATGGTATAGCTGTACCAGTGCTGCCTGTTCAACATCATCAGAAAGAACACAATGGCGTCCCCGAACAGGATTACGCCGGGAATCGCCCATTTTAAGGACCAGCCTGACATACCGGTAAAATAGTCAATCCCAAACAAAAGCAGCATGGTAAGGGTAAGCTGTATCCCCACTTTAGCCGCATATCCGGCATCATGGTTAATCCAGTAAACCATGGACAGATAGATATAAATCATGGCTGCGCCGCTGATTCCGGACCACAAAAACCCGGGGGTAGTGATACAATTAATCACAATCAGCCCGATTTCCGCAAGGATAAACAAAAACAGGATAAGCCGCATCACAAAATGAAGCCGCTTGGTCCGTTTCCTGACATCCGGATAGGGCGCACCCTTCCCGTAGCGCTTCGCCTGGTGCTCCTTCTCCTCCGGGGACAGTTCTTCTAATACGCTGCTGCAAAGAGGACAGACCTCGGTATCATCATATACGATTATATTACAATTCCCACATTTATTCATAATATGCACCGTTACTTTCTATGGCAACAGAGACTCCGTCTGCTGCAATGGTCTGGAAAATCCGTTTCTGTACCGATAAATCCGCCAGTACGGAGCTGATTGTAAAGGTCAGCATCCCGTTATACGAACAGATGCCCCCTTTCATATTCTGCCCCTTGGACATGGAGAGGGTGACATAGAAGTTCTCCACATACTGCCGGTAAGGTTCTTTTAATTCGATATTGCCAATATTGGTTACGGTAGCCGAAGTGGCTTTGGCAGAAGCCTCATAGACCTGCTTCATGACAAAATTCTTGATTACCAAAGGCACCGCCCGCAAAATCAGATTCTGCTCATTGGACACATTGTAGGACATAATGTTGTCGAGATTTTCCGGCGTAATCTGTTCCTTTAAATCCGCCGCCACAATCTCTAACACCTCACGAAAGCTGTATTCCTCCCGTTCCGGCTTGAAGGTGGCAGACACCATGGCGAAGAAATTTTTCATGGTGTGGGAGTGGTAATAGGGACGCAGATTAACCGGCACACAGCACCGGATTGGTATCTTGGAAACCTTGCCGTTTAAATATTCCCGGTAAACTCCGTAGACGAAAGCCCCCACTAAATACTGGTTAATGGTCACGCCGTAGCTTTTGCTCACCTGCTTTAGCTGTTCCACAGGAAGATAACCATGGACCACGCCCATTTCCCCCTTAGGCAGCTCCTCGCCGCTAATCGTCAACGCCCGCTCGGATTTATATACCTTCTCATGGCCCTTCTTGAAATTCTTTACATAGCTGTCTTCCTTATCTAAAAAAATACCGGCTGAAATCTTGTCCTTATCAACCTGCAACAGCTCCGGATATTTCAACCGGAGATACTGGTAAACCAGTTCCTTTAAAAAGGTGATTCCGCCTGCGCCGTCAGTGAGTACATGGAACACTTCTAAATTAATCCGGCACTGATAATAAGTTACCCGGAACATATAGTGGTTGTTCCGGCTCTTGTCAATATAGGCGCCCGGATGGGAATACTCCTGCCGGACAATGGGCGCCGGTCTGGAATTTTCCTCAAAATAATACCAGAAAAATCCCATATGCAGCCTCATTCTGAACACCGAAAACTGGGGCAGAATCCTATTCAAGGCCTCCTGCAAAAGCACCCGGTCAATCTCCTCCGTAAGGGTTACGGAAATCCGGTACACATTGGACATCTCCTCTGTGGCAATCACAGGAAACAGATTGGCTGTATTGTCTAATTTATCCCATGCCGGCTGGTCATGTCTTAAGGTGCGTTTTCTTGTTTGCGGTTGTTCTTCCTGCGGGGCCACCTGCCCCTCTTCCTTTTTCTTTGCCATTTGCTTTCCTTTTCTATGCCTGATGGTTAAGCTTTGCCCGCTTTCTTAAGGTAGGATCTAATATCTTTTTGCGGATGCGGATATGCTCCGGCGTAATCTCTAAAAGTTCATCCGTATCAATAAATTCCAACGCCTGCTCCAAGCTTAGTATCTTCGGCGGCGTCAGTTTTAATGCATCATCAGAGCCGGAAGCGCGGGTATTCGTCAGATGCTTGGCTTTGCAGACATTTAACTCAATATCCTCTGCCTTTCCGGTCTGACCGATTACCATGCCCGCATACACCTGTTCCCCCGGTCCGATAAACAGGGTTCCCCGATCCTGGGCGTTAAACAGGCCGTAGGTAATGGTCGTGCCGGTCTCAAAGGCAATCAACGAGCCCTGGTTACGGTAAGCCATATCTCCCTTATACGGGCCGTATCCGTCAAATATGGTATTGATGATACCGGTACCTTTGGTGGAGGTTAAGAAATCTCCCCGGAAACCAATCAAGCCTCTGGCGGGAATTTTAAATTCCAACCGCACTGTACCGTCATGGGCCGGCGTCATAGCCTGAAGCTCCCCTTTCCGCTCATTTAACATACTGATAATGGTTCCGGAAAATTCCTCCGGAACATCAATATAGGCAATCTCCATCGGCTCTAACTTTTTGCCCTTCTCGTCCTCCCGGTAAATGACCTCCGCCTTGCTGACTGCGAACTCATAGCCCTCCCGGCGCATATTCTCAATAAGGACGGATAAATGCAGTTCTCCCCTGCCGGAAACCTTATACGTATCCGTTCCCTCCGTCTCCTCCACTCTTAAGGAGACATCGGTATTCAGCTCGCGGAACAACCGGTCGCGCAGATGCCTTGAGGTGACGAATTTTCCCTCCTTGCCTGCTAGGGGGGAATCATTTACCATGAAATTCATGGAAATGGTCGGCTCGGAAATCTTCTGGAATGGAATGGGCTTAGGGTTATCCACAGAACAAAGCGTATCCCCGATATGGATATCTGCAATGCCGGATATGGCAACAATAGAGCCAATGCCGGCCTCCGACACCTCCACCTTGTCCAATCCCTCAAACTCATATAGCTTGCCGATCTTTACCTTCTTACATTTGCTCTCGTCGTGGGCGTTTACCAGCAATACCTCCTGATTTAATTTCAGCGTGCCATTGTCCACCTTACCCACGCCGATTCTTCCCACATACTCATTGTAATCAATGGTAGAAATCAACACCTGGGTATCCGCCTCCGGATCTCCCTCCGGCGCCGGAATATAATCGATAATCGTCTCAAAAAGAGGCGACATATCGACAGCATCATCCTCCATATTCTTCTTTGCCACACCGTCCTTGGCGGAAGCATAGACAAACGGACAGTCTAACTGCTCGTCCGTAGCCTCTAAGTCCAGCAAAAGCTCTAGCACTTCTTCCTCTACTTCTTCCACTCTTGCCTCCGGCCGGTCAATCTTATTGACGCAGACGATCACATGGAGATTTAACTCCAGGGCTTTTTTCAACACAAATTTGGTCTGGGGCATAGCGCCCTCAAAAGCGTCCACCACTAAAATTACGCCGTTTACCATCTTAAGGACGCGCTCTACCTCGCCGCCGAAGTCCGCATGTCCCGGCGTATCAATAATATTAATCTTCGTTCCCTTATAGTTGACTGCCGTATTTTTGGACAAAATGGTGATTCCCCGTTCTCTCTCGATATCGTTGGAATCCATAACCCGCTCTGCCACTTCCTGATTTTCCCGAAAGACGCCGCTCTGCTTTAAAAGCTCGTCCACCAGCGTCGTCTTTCCATGATCTACATGGGCAATGATTGCTATATTGCGAATATCATCTCTTGAAATCTTCATCTGTTATCCCTCGCATCCTGCATTTCTTTATTTACACAACATTTCAAGTGTAGCACAAAGAAAGCAGGCTTTCAAGACAAGAATTATCTTCCTGCCGAGGAAACCTCAATCCCATTGCCATGGGCGGCTTTTGCCTTGTACATCGCCCGGTCCGCTTTCTCAAACACCCGTTCCAGCTTATCTTCGTACACCCATTCCACTACGCCGGCGCTGAATTTAATAGACGCCTGCGTCCGCATAAGCCGTCTCTTTACCTCGGACAAAGCCACATTCTTCGTCAACACCATGAACTCGTCCCCGCCAAACCGTCCGATGATACTGTCCTCATGGAAGGAATCCCAGATCGATCTAGCGACATCCTTGATAATGGCGTCGCCATACTGATGTCCGAACTGGTCATTGATCATCTTGAAATTATCCAAATCCAGAATAATAAAATAGAACTTGGAAAATGGCGCCTGTCTCACAAATTCCTCCATTTTCTCAAAGGCGATATTCTTCTGGTAAACTCCCGTAAGGCCATCCCGCTCCGCCCGGTAATTCATCCTCTCCTTTTCCAGCTTGGCATCATGGATATCATAAATCCGTCCCATAACGCTCCGGATTTTCCCGTCGCTGCCCCGGACGCTTTTATAGTGGGCCGTATGCCAGCGGTAGCCGTCGCCGGAGACTGTAGACAGATACTCGATATCCCCTTCCATAGCCTCTAGACAGCAGGCTTTCAGCACAGCCTTAAACCGGAGCAGATGGTCGCTATGCACCATCGGATATTCCTCCAAATACTGGGTATAATTCTCAATCTCCCGGTGCTTTTTGTTATTCTCAAAATTATAGGAAAATACCATTTTATCCTCATCCGGAAAATATTCAAACAAAATCCCCCGGGCCGTCGCCTCTAAAATCCTGTATTTTTCCTCCTGAATCTGAAGCTCTGCATTCATCTCCTTAAGCTGCTTTAGCTGTTTTTCTTTCTCCTCTGTATCCGTAATATCGGTAATCACAGTCAGATAAACAGGCTTATCAGAGGTAAAATTGCCAATGGGTACTCCCTTTACATGAAACCAGCCCAGAGAGCCGTCCTGGCGGTAGCCATGAATCTTGTGTCCCATCGTTTCCTTATTCGGCGCGCTTTCCCGCAGGTCCGCTAACAGCTTTGCCGCCTCGTCCTGAAAGCAGCTTGACAATACATCATCCTTTTTGACTGTGTAACCCTCTTTGGTATAACCCACACATTCATAATATGCCTCGTTGAGATACAGCACCCTCACCTTATCCCCAATCTCAAACAGGGCAATGCCCGCCCTGATATTCTCTAACAAAATCCGAAGCAGGCTTTGTGCGTCCTCACCAAGGCAGCTCAATCTGCGGTAGTCTGTAATATCATATGCATCTATATTTTTATCCATATCTGTAAGCCCCTTTCATACTCTGTTGCTTTATCGGTAATAGGGAAAGTATACCATTTCCCGCTGGTTTTTTCCACATAAATATGCTTATATGTGATGATAAATTATTCTCCCATTACAAAAAAGAGACCGGACCCCTGCCAGGCAGTTGTCCAATCTCTTTTTTACCTTTCCTTACTTATCCTTCTTCTTAGAAGTCCCATTCTTCGGCTGCGCCTTCGCCGTCGATTTTCTCGGCGCTGGTTCCTTATAGTCATACTTAAAGATGACCGTAGACAACGGCGGAAGATGCATGGTGATCGAGTATTTTCTTCCATCCCATGGCTCGCTTGCCGCTTTAATCGGCGCAGCATTTACCCTGTTAAGGCCGCCAAATTCCTCGGCGTCTGAATTTAGAATCTCCGTATACTTGCCGGGACATGGAACCCCTACAATAAAGCCGTCCCGGTCAATAGGCGTAAAATTGCTTACGATCAAAAGCTGATCCTTTGCGGTAGAACCCCGGCGGATAAAGGAGACGATACTACTCTGTGGATCGTCACAGTTAATCCACTCAAATCCCATTTGGTCCTGATCATTGTAATACAGCGCGTCATAATCATGATATAACTGGTTTAACGCTTTCACATAATTCTGCATTCCCTTGTGGAACCGGGAATCCTCGCCGTCTAACAGGAACCAGTCAAGACTTCTGGCCTCGCTCCACTCCCGCAGCTGGGCAAATTCCTGTCCCATAAATAAGAGCTTCTTGCCCGGATGTGCGTACATAAATCCATAAGCGGTACGCAGATTTGCAAATTTGTCATCATGCAGTCCCGGCATCTTATTTAACATAGAGCATTTCAGGTGAACCACCTCGTCGTGGGAAATCACCAGAATGAAATTCTCGGAATAGGCATACATCAGGCTGAACGTCAGGCGGTTATGGTTAAACTGGCGGAAATAAGGATCTAACTTCATGTAATCCAAAAAGTCATTCATCCAGCCCATATTCCATTTAAACAGGAAGCCCAGACCGTCCATGGCAACCGGTGCGGTTACGCCCGCCCATGCTGTGGATTCCTCCGCAATAACAAAGACGCCCATATCCAAATCTTCAATCGTCTTGTTCAGTTTCATCAAAAGTTTAATGGCGTCATAGTTCTCATTACCGCCGTCCTCATTGGGCAGCCAGTTGCCGTCCTGCTTGCCGTAATCTAAATACAGCATAGACGCTACGGCATCCACGCGCAGGGCGTCGATATGATACTCCTTTGCCCAGAAGATTGCATTGGCAATCAGGAAGTTGGAAACCTCGTTGCGGCCGTAATCAAAAATGTAGGTACCCCAGTCCGGATGCTCGCCCCTTCTGGAATCCGGATGCTCGTAAAGGGCCATTCCGTCAAACTTGCCAAGACCATGAGCGTCCCGCGGAAAATGAGCGGGAACCCAGTCCAAAATCACGCTGATGCCATTCTTGTGCATATAATCCACAAAATACATGAAATCTTCCGGATCTCCGTATCTTCTGGTAGGCGCATAATAATTGGTCACCTGATAGCCCCACGAACCGTCAAAGGGATATTCGGCAATTCCCATAAGCTCTATGTGGGTATATCCCATATATTTCACATATTCCGCTACCATGGGAGCCAGTTCCCGATAGGTGAAAAATCCGCTGTCATCATCTTCGATTTTCTTCTTCCAGGAACCTAAGTGCATCTCATAGATTGCCATTGGCTTTCTTATGGCCTCTGTTCTGGTAAGGCCCTTCCGGTTCTCCATCCATGCGCTGTCCTTCCAGCGGTACTTGGTAATATCCTTAACCACATTGGCGTTGTCCGGACGGAACTGACAGCAGTTTGCAAAAGGATCCGCCTTAAAAATCTCCTCTCCGTAACGGGTGAGAATGTTAAACTTATATACCGCATCCTCTCCCACATCCGGAATAAATAATTCAAAAAATCCACCGGTCTGGCTGATGTTCATCGGATGAAGCGCGCCATCCCACATATTAAAGTCGCCTACAACGGATACTCTTCTGGCATGAGGCGCCCATACTGCAAAATAAGTTCCGGCCACGCCGTCTAACTTCATCGGGTGCGCGCCTAACTTCTTGTAGATATCCCAATGATTGCCCTCGGAGAACAAGTAGATATCATAATCCGTCAGCTGGCTTTCAAAACTGTAGGGGTCGGCGGAAACCACAGTGGAACCGTCCTGATAATTCGTAACCAGACGGTATTTGTTGCCGTTAAATTTCTTCTTGGGCAGATACAGCGCATAAAAGCCCTTGTCATCTACCTTTTCCATCTCATATTCTGTCTTCCCTGTCGGTGCGATTACCTTACAGCTTAATGAATGAGGCTTATATGCTGTAATCATCTGCCCTTCCCCATAATCATGGTTGCCAAGCAGCTGCTTTGGCGCATTAATCTTGCCGTCAATCAGCTCATCATACAGTATCCAGTTCATCCATTGCTCAATCTTAATATTCATAAAGACCTCCTTTTGCTCTCCTGTTCTCTATACTACAGACAATCCTAATGTCTGAAATGCCGCATACCGGTAAATACCATGGCAATTCCATATTCATCCGCCTTGTCAATCGACATCTGGTCGCGCATGGCCCCGCCGGGCTGGATAATCGCCGTCACTCCGGCCTTTGCCGCAGCCTCCACGCAGTCGTCAAAGGGGAAGAACGCATCGGACGCCATAACCGCGCCCTTAATGGCATCCTCGCCAATCTGTGTCCGGGCATGTTCAATTCCCTGCTCCGTAGCCCAGATCCGATTTACCTGCCCCGGTCCGATTCCTACTGTCTGCTTATTCTTTGCATAGGCAATTCCGTTGGACTTCACATATTTAACTACCTTCCATGCAAATTTTAAATCCTCCATCTCCTGCTCTGTCGGCTGCCGTTTCGTCACTACCTTTAAGTCTTCCTCATGGTACAATTCGCTGTCGATCGTCTGTACCACAATACCGCCGTTCACCTTCTTCATATCCAGGGAACCGGCCGGCTGTTTTGCACTGATATCGTCAAGCTGCAAAAGGCGGATATTTTTCTTGCCGGAAAGAATCTCTAACGCCTTGTCCGTATAAGAAGGGGCAACCACCACCTCCATAAACATCTCGGAGATATCCTTCGCCATATCCTCTTCAATGGTTCCATTGGCTACAATAATGCCGCCAAAGATAGATGTCTCATCTGCCTCTAACGCCTTCCGCCATGCCTTGTAAATGGTCTCGTCAGAACCAACGCCGCAGGGATTGCCATGCTTGCATCCCACAACGGTAGGCTCGTCAAATTCTTTCAACAGTTCAAGCGCTCCGTTGGTGTCATTAATATTGTTATAGGATAACTCCTTGCCATGAAGCTGCTTTGCGCCGGTCAGGGAACCTTTCAGGTTGCCGATTTCCCGGTAAAAGGCCGCCGGCTGGTGGCTGTTCTCCCCATAGCGCATCTCCTGTACCTTTTCAAAGGTTAAGGTCAGCGTCTCCGGCCATGCGGTGTCTCCTCTCTGCTGACGGAGATAATGATTAATCATTGCGTCATAGTTCGCCGTATGTTCAAATACCTTACCCATCAGATAGAACTTGGTATCTAAGGAAACCTCGCCCTGTTCTTTGAGTTCCTTAAGCACCACCTCATAATCTGCCGGATCAACTACCACAGCCACATCCTGATAATTCTTAGCGGCTGCCCGAAGCATGGTGGGCCCGCCGATATCAATATTCTCGACCGCCTCAGCCCTGGTCACTCCCGGCTTTAAAATGGTCTGCTTAAAGGGATAGAGATTGACAATGACAAAATCAATGGTCTCAATATTCAGTTCCTTTAAGGTCTTCATATGCTCCGGGTTGGAACGCATGGCAAGAAGCCCTGCATGGACAACCGGGTGAAGCGTCTTAACCCGTCCGTCGAGACACTCTGGAAAGCCGGTCAGGTCTGAAATCTCAATGGCGTCGATTCCCTCCTCTTTCAGCTTATGATAAGTGCCTCCTGTGGAGATAATCTCAATGCCAAGCTTCGTCAGTTCCTTAGCCAGCTCCACAATACCGGTCTTGTCGGATACGCTAATCAGTGCTCTCATTCTTAAATCCTCCTCATGCTTGTATCTTTGCATCCAATTACCTATGCAATATCATACCATTTTTCATAAAATCTGTAAATGAATATTCCAAGTTTTTAGACAAATGTCTATTGTTCTTCCTGTTCAATCTCCTCCATAATATCAAAGGCGCGATTGAGCAGGCGAAGCAGGTCCTTCATATCGTCCCTGCCCATACGCTTAATCATCTCCTGAAGATAGGCGTATTTTTTCTCCTTTTCCCGCTGACAGATTTCCCTGCCCCGGTCGGTCAGGGTAATATAGACATGCCGCCGGTCCGTACGGGAGGTCCGTCTTGTGACAAGACCTTTCTTTTCCAATATGGTTACTTTCTTAGATACTGCCGATACCGAGGTCTCCATAATCCGGTTCAGTTCTCCTATGGTAATTCCCTCTTCCGCCGAATGATTCTGAGACGCCTTTGGCAGTTCCCCGTTGTCTTTCCCACTGCACTTTAAATACCCGCATTTGCCACTTTGGGCGTCTAACAGTACGGAGACTGCCAGCAGCAGAAAAAATTCCACATTGGACAAGTCGCTGTCCATATTCAGTTTGTCCTTGCCGCAATGTATCCTGTGCAGCATCCGGTATACCGCGCCGGTAATTTCATCAAAATCCTGCTCCATATTCATCCCCGCTATTCCCGCCTGTATTTCACCTGTTTTTCAAGCCATATTACAATTATATTCTGTTGAGAAATTTTGTCAACACCGCAACCCGTTGTCAAACAGAGCGGTTTTTCTCCTTTTTCTCATCCTCCCCGCCGCAAAAGAAAAGGCCGGCAGATACCCTTCTAAAAGCATCTGCCGGTCTTGTTCCTTTATGCATCTACATGCTATCTCTTCTCTTTGTAAACCACTTTTTTCTTATTCTTCTTCTCCCGGTAAAGATCCTCATCCGCCGCATTTAAGATATGGTCCAGATTCACATCCTTTTCAATGATAAATTCATGGGTTCCTATACTCATATTCACATAGTACGGCTTATCGTTCTTATTTAACTCCGCCAATATACCATGAATTCGGTTTTTCAAAGTCTCCGCAAAATTATCATGGCTGACAATGGCAAAAGCTGCAAACTCATCGCCGCCCATTCTGGCAACCACATCCGAAGACCGGAAGGATTCGGAAAGGGCATGGGCTATGGTCTTTAAAGAAAAATCTCCCTCATCATGGCCAAACTCATCATTGACGATCTTTAAATTATCCATATCCGCATAGACGGCAATCGCCTTCTGTCCATAGTACTTCTCATCCGACAAAATCTTATTCACCGTATCTAAGAAGCCGCGCCGGTTCTTAATGCCGGTCAGCGGATCCGAATGGCTCATCGCATCGAGTACCCGGTTGCTCTCCTCCATCTTGGCAAGGTTCTTTTCCAACTCCTGCTTAATGGCGTTCTGCTTTTTCAAAATCTCTATAATCTCCACAGACACACTGATCTGGCAGGCAATCTGGGAAGCATACCGGAAATAATCCACCTCGGATTCCGTCATCATAATGCCGTACACATCCTCGCCTGAAAACAGCGGCATCACCAGCATATTGCATCGGTGGTCCTGAGGCATAATCTCGGAAGAAAAAACATCCTCCGTCTTAATGCTTTTCTCCCTGCCGTCAAAGAGATGAACGTCATCCCGGTCATGGTACGCCTTCACAAAAAACTCCTCCGGCTGTACCCATATATCTCCGTCCTTGTGCGTCATTCCCTTTCCATAGGTGAGAATATAACCTGAAGCAAAATCCATCCGCTGGAATTTGGTGATTACGGAATTATATTTCTTCTTTTCGGACTCCGAAAACTGGAGCATATCCCTTGTAATATTGGTAAGAACAATCTCAAATACCTTAACTTTTTCGTTGGTAGCCATCATATGCTGCGTCAGCACGGTCATAAATTCCTGATTGGTCGAGGACACTTCCTCTAATAACTGAAGACGGCTTTGCTCATTTTCAATATGCTGGCTCACATATTCATACAGGATATAATTGACCGTCTGGAACATATTCAAATCAATATAACCCTTGATATAGGTCTGGCTGTAAAGCAGATATTGTCTGGAAAACTCCTGGGGATCCAATTCCAAAGTTCCATCCGCTTTGACTAAGCTAAAGTAATATTTGAAATAATCCTCTACTATCTGCTTCATCTGCACCGTTCTGGCGCTCTCAAAATAATTGCTGAAATATCGGTTAAAAATCTCGTCTGCTAACTTTACTGCAAATTCCGGCGTCAGACTGGTGCCGGAATAATCATCATTCATAATAACGGTGCCGCCTGCCCTGCATCCGCAGGATTCTCTGGCAATCAGACGGGACTTCACATATTTGTTGACCTTCTCACCCTTCATCACATTCAGGCTTTCTAATACGGCCAGATAGGCAAGCTCTTTGGTATCGGCCTTGACGCTGGTAAGATGAGGCTCTAACAGCATGGCAAGGGAGCTGTTGTCAAAACCGGTTACCAGAATATCCTTCCCCGGCTCAAGCCCCCGCTGCTTCATTACATTATACCCGCCTAAAGCCATCTGGTCATTGGCAAATACCATAGCTTCTATATCCGGATGGCGGTCTAGTAAATCCGCTACCGCCTCCTCGGAAAATTCGGAAAAATTACCGTACACAACCCAGTCTTCCCCCTGATAAAGACCTTCCCGCTTCATGGTATCCCGGTATACCTCTAACCGTTCCACCGCATCCTGACTGGTGGCCGGACCGCTGACAAAACCGATTTTCTGACAATGATGCTCATGGATTAAATGCATAATTGCCTCTTCTAATCCCGCCCTGTTATCTACGCATATGCTGGAATATCCTTCCTCCTGCCCTGCGAGCAGAATAACCGGAACATCAACAATCTTCTCCAAAAAATCCCGCTTTTGCTTAGCATCCATAAAGGAGGTAATCGTTCCATATTCCAAAATCACTGCGTCAAAAGCCTTGGAATTGACAAAAGAATAGAGGGTATTGTACTGATAACGGTAGCAGTTTGCATCATAATCATCATACTTCGCATCAATAATTCCTGCCGGCAGAATATACAGATTCGCATCAATCTCCGCCGCTCCCATTAACGCCCCCTCGCAGACCGCATAGGAAAAATCATTTTCAATCATAGCCACAAATAATGCAATATTCTTTCGTTTACCCATGTTCCCTCTCCATAAAAAGAATCCTGTAACTTCTGCCTGCGTTATAAGATTACAGGCATAGACTTGAATATATTATATAACATTATAAATATAATTTCCAGTAGAAATTTAATTACTTTTATTAATATTTGAAGTCATACCTGCTAAATGCCCCTATACAGGGAATTACCCAAAAAAATCGTTTATATTTTCCCTTTTTTTACTAAAAAAAACACAAGAAAAAGGGACCGTTTTCACGATCCCTTAACCTGCTTCTTACTTATATCCTAGTAGCCAAAGAAATGATTAAACTCATCGAAGAAATCCTCCGGTGAAGTATATTCTTCTGTTCCATAAGGCGCCTGCTCCCCGGCCTTTTTCTCTTCGTCCTCTTTTTCCGTACTCTGTTCTGATTCCGGCATATCCTTCTTAGCGCCTAACTTTACTGTCAGCGTAACTTCCTCATATTCACCCTTTTCGTTATTGCGCTGTACTACCATCTTCACTTCTTCGCCGGCCTTCTTATTGGATAAGATATTCTGCAAAGTCTCCATACTGCCCACATTCCGGTCTGCAAACTTTGTGATGATGTCCCCCGCCTTTAATCCGCATTTATCGGCCGGTGAATCCTCAACAATCTTTACTACATAGACGCCCTCCGGCATATTAAAGCCCTGGGTGTATTCCTCTGTCACATCATTTCCCTGAATCCCTAAATATCCCTGCTCGCTTTCCTCAATTACTTCAGAGTTCATCAGGTCGTTGATAATCGGAATCGCATAGGAAATCGGAATGGCATATCCCATGCCTTCTACCGCAGTATTCGAATATTTAACTGTATTGATACCGATTACCTCTCCCTTTGCATTCAGCAGCGCGCCGCCGCTGTTGCCCGGATTAATGGCTGCGTCGGTCTGTATCAATGTCATCTTCTTATCCTCTACATCCACTTCCCGGTTCACTGCACTGATATAACCGCCGGTTACCGACTGGCCGTAGCCCAGAGCGTTACCGATGGCAATGGCGGACTGGCCGGTCTGTAAATCATCCGAAGAGCCAAGGGCCGCTACCTTAATCTGAGCTAAGGTATCTTTATCCACATCCGCAGCTTTAACCTCTAAGACCGCCAGATCTGCGGAAGAATCTGCGCCCTTTACCGTTGCGGCCACAGCCGTCTCATCACAAAAGGCAACGGTTATTTCTTTTGCCCCTTCAATCACATGATTATTGGTTACGATCAGAATATTGTCATTATTCTGTCCGATAATGATACCGGAACCGGAACCCATTACTTCCTGTTCATAAGACTGAAACCAGGAGCGGACTGTCTGTACGGAAGTATTGGTGATAGAGACAATGGAGGGCATTACATTTTTTACCACGCCGGCTACTCCGTCCTCCTTCGTCACACTCATCCCTGAATCCGATGTTGCCACTGTTGCAATCTCTGTACTGTTGTTCTTGTTGCCAAGCACCTTATTGCCCACCGCATTCACTCCTACCATAACGCCGCCGGCAATCAGGCCAAACAAGACAGCGGCGACAATATATAAGACAACCTTCTTTGCCTTTCCGCTGGATTGCTTTTTCGGTTTCTTAGCTTTCTTTTTCTTCTGCGTTTGAACATCACCGCTGTTATATACATTCTGCCCGTACCCGGGCGCTGCGTTCTGATAATACCGATAACCCGTTCTGTCTGCATCCGCCGGTCTGCCGGATACGTCTTCCCTGCCATAAGGACTTTCATTTCTTCCGTAATGATAAGTCGTAACGGGTTCCTGTTTCTCAACATTTTCGTTATTCTCATTTTCCATGACAAAAACCTGCCTTTCTTCATTCACTATGCCGGACAGCCTCCCGCCGTCCTTTGTCTGATATGCTAACAGTGTTTTGTGACTAAATTGTGACAGCAATGTTTTTAATTTGTGACAGTCCTGTATGAAATATGTGACGGCAGCAGTTAAAATCTGCATGGAAAAATCAATAATCTTCCTCAATCACCTGAAAATCCAGGTAGTCAAAATCAACATTTTCTATAAAACTATCTCTTGTGAATCTCGTTCTTGACTGTCTGATAAAGTCCTCTTTATTCGTCTCCAGCCAGATGGGTTTTGCCAAATCAAAAGCATAGCAAATCTCATCTAATGCCTGATAGACTTTTTTTGTGCGGGAAATCGTATAGTCCTCAATCTCCACCACCATATCCTTAACCAGCTTATTATCCTTTATCATCTTTCCCCAAATGCGAAACATCCTATTCCTCCACAGGAAAAGTGGTAAGAGATTCCTCTTACCACTCATCTCCTGACATTAAACTTTCCGGACTCGGCGGCCTGAATCCTCCCGCTTCCTCCGCTAAACTCTCCGGACTCGGCGGTCTGAATCCGCCTGCTTCCTCCGCTAAACTCTCCGGACTTGGCGGCGTAAATCCTCCCGCTTCCTCCGCTAAACTTTCCGGACTTGGCGGCGTAAATCCTCCCGCTTCCTCCGCTAAACTTTCCGGACTTGGCGGCTGAAATCCGCCTGCTTCTTCCGCTAAACTCTCCGGACTTGGCGGCTGAAATCCGCCTGTCTGGCCTCCGGCGCCTTCCTGACCGGTGGGCGCAGCGCCTCCCGCATGGGACTTTGATGCAGCCTCCTCCATGCCTTCATGCTGTCTTAAACTGCCGATAATCTCTGCAATCTGATCCAGTTCCCCAATTACTTCCTCTAAGTCGTCTAAATTATTCTGGCTTAAGTCCGCAGAAGACTGGGCGTTTGCCGCAATCTCCTCACTGGCAGCCTGCTGGTTTGTCAGATTATCTATGATCACATTATTGCTTTCTCTTAAGTTGGTACTAAGGGTATCCAAGCCCTGCATATTACTGTCTAATTCTTCCACTACGCCTGAAATACTCCGAAAGGCATTTGTCACATCGGAAATGTATTCTGCCTGCGCTTCCGAAGCCTGAACGGAATTCATAACCAGCCGGGAGGTCTGGTCCGCTAATACCGTAAGTCCCTGCAAAAGCTCTGTAATCTTATCAATGGACTGCTTTGTGTTATCCGCCAGATTCCGGATTTCATCTGCTACCACGGAAAATCCCCTTCCGGCCTCTCCGGCCCTTGCCGCCTCAATGGAGGCATTTAGGGCTAACAGGTTGGTCTGGGAAGAAACCTGATAGATAATCTGCGTAATTTCCTCCGCAGAACTGATCTTCTCCTGCAGCTCATGCGCCACGCCGGTAACGCTCTTATTGGCAACCGCAATTTCATCTGATTTTGCCCGCAGCTTCTCCACAACGTCGCCGCCGGTCTCCGTAGCATTTACCGCTTCCTTCGTTGAAGCTACCGTCCGGTCCTTTACCTGAATCAGGTTATCGATAATCTTCTGAATCTGGGCCGTCATATCTGTCTGGCTCTCAATATTCATGGCCGTCTCCGTCACACCCTGGGAAATAGCGTCCACGCTCCTGGCCACCTCGTCCGTCGCCTCCTGAAAATTATCTAACTTTGACTGTAACTGGGCGATATGCTGATTGCCTTCGTCTACCACCTTGACCATATTCTGGGTGATTTCTTCCTGATACATCAGATGATATTTAATCTCCTGCTGATCCGTCTCCTGCGCGCGCACCACACTGCTGGCAGTCACATACAGACAATAGGCGATTACAATAAAGAAAATCATGGCAAAAAACCACGCCCCGCCGTCTGCCTGATTCTTTGCGGCAAAAAGCACAATGGACTTTAACAAAATCATGGTGCTGCAAATCCCGGCGCAAAGGGCGCTGAACCGCTCATCCAGATACACCAGCGTTGCCACGATAATCGCGCAATAAGGCAGTACATTATGTAACTCATCGTTATTAAATACCGATATCGTCGTAATCAGGATAAAGGACAGGCAGCAAATATACTTGGTCAGTTCACTGTCCGTCATCATCTGATACATGACTACACAGCCTGCTATCAATGCCACGCACAGTACTAACTGGATTATCATCCATGCCTTGCTTGCCAGATACTTACCGCTGATAAGCGTTAAGATAAACCGGATTGCGGACAGGGCAATCACAATCTTAAGCGCCATCTCATTTTTTCTTCTAAACCGTATCGTATTCTCCATACTCAACCCTCCTTATATAATTAATTCTCTTGATTTTTATTTTATCAGCTGAAAAATCAGGACTGCTCTTCCCTTGCCACTGAAAGCATCAGCTTAATCCGGTTCTCCTGGTTCACTTTCGTTGCCCCCGGATCATAATCAATGGGGACAATATTCGCCTTCGGATAAATCTCCTTTACCTTGCGGATCATGCCCTTGCCCACAATATGGTTAGGCAGACAGCCAAAGGGCTGGGCGCAGATAATATTGCCATAGCCGGACTCGGAAAGCTCTAACATCTCCGCAGTCAGCAGCCACCCTTCCCCCATTTTATTCCCCAGTCCAACTACGCCGCTAATCAGCTCCTTGATATGGGCGTACTTAGAAGGCGGCAGAAAATCACTGTATTTGGAAACGGACTCATACAGCAGATTCTCTAACATCTCACAGTATTTCATCAATGCCTGCACTACCTTTTTCTTGGCCGGATTACCGCCATAAAGGTTAATATCCTCAATCCGGTTATCAATCTTGAACATCATAAAGCCCATGACGCCGGGAACCATAACCTCGCAGTCCTGTTCCACCAGAAAATTCTCCAGATCATTGTTTGCCATGGAGGAATATTTTACATAGATTTCCCCGACAATGCCTACCTTTGTCTTCTCTGTCTTATTCATGGGAATTTTTGCAAAATCCTCCACAATCTCCTTCATGTTCCGGGCCATGCCTTTCGGCGTATAGCCCTTTCTTTGCCGGAATTGCTTTGAGAGTTTTCTCACCCACTGGGCAATGAGGGCGTCCGCATCCCCCTTATTGATTTCGTAGGAGCGGATCTGGTTTTTCAGGAGCATGAACAAATCCCCATAGGTCAATCCGATTAAAGCCTGATAGAGCATCTCCGGCGTCAGCTTAAAGCCGCTGTTGCTCTCTAATCCCGATAAATTCAGGGAAATGACCGGAACCTGAGAGAGTCCTGCCTTCTGCAAAGCCTTTCTGAGCAAATGAATATAATTGGAAGCCCGGCAGCCGCCACCGGTCTGGGTAATCATCAGCGCCACCCGGTTTACATCATATTTACCGCTCTGTAATGCGCTGATCATCTGTCCAATCACTAAAAGGGCAGGATAGCAGGTATCGTTATGCACATATTTAAGGCCCGTATCCACCACTTTCCGCCCGGTATTCTTAAGCAGTGACACCTTATACCCCTGCTGGGTAAAAATGGTGCGCAGCAATCTAAAGTGTACCGGCAGCATATCCGGAATCAATATGGTGTATCTCTTTTTCATTTCCTTAGTAAATTCCACCCGCTCTATGCTGGAATTTCCTGCCTCACAGCCTGCACAGGCATTTTCTGCCTGATTGTTCACTTCCTGCATCGCTTACTGCTCTCCTTTCTGCTTTGTCGCCGCAAACAAACTCCGCAGCCGAATCTTAACTGCCCCAAGATTGGTTATCTCATCAATCTTAATCTGCGTATAAATCTTGTCTTTCTCCTCTAATATCCGCCGCACCTCGTCAGTAGTAATCGCATCCACGCCGCAGCCAAAGGAGACAAGCTGCACTAAGTTAAGTTTCGGATCCTGCTGGTCCGCCACATACTGGGCCGCCGCATACATTCTGGAATGATACATCCACTGGTTCAACACCTTCGTATCTACATGCCGGGCTATATCAGAGACAGAATCCTCCGTCACCACCACAGCCCCTAAGTCGCAGATTAATTTATTAATCCCATGATTAATCTCCGGGTCCAGATGATAGGGCCTTCCTGCCAGTACAATAATCGGCTTATCCTCCCGCTTTGCAATCCGCAGGTACTTCCTCCCCTCCATGCGCACCAACCGCATATGCTTATCATATTCATCATAGGCATAGTTACATGCCATGGACACCTCGGAAAACTTCATCCTGCCAAAATATTTTTCCAATACGGCATGGAATTTCTTCGTAAAATCCTTTCTCCTGTGGATTCCCAGATACTCATATATGAACTTTACCTCCTGCAACGCCTTTACATTGGCCTCTAACACCTCCGGATAATAGGCCACCACAGGGCAGTTATAATGGTTATCTCCTAATCCCTCGTCGAAATTATAACTTAAGCAGGGATAAAATATCGCATCTACATTCTCCTTAAGCAGCGCCTCAATATGTCCATGCATCAGCTTGGCCGGAAAGCAGACGGTATCGGAAGGAATCGTGTGCTGTCCGCTTAGATAAAGGCTTCTGCTGGAGTTGGGCGAAGTGACCACATTAAAGCCTAAGCGGGTAAAAAGCGTATACCAGAAGGGCAGCAGTTCATACATATTAAGCCCCATGGGAATCCCGATTGTTCCTCTTGCCCGCTCCTTTGGAATCTCTGACTTTCTATACTCCTCTAATAGCTTCAGCTTATAGTCATACAGATCATACCGGTTGCCCTCCGCCTTCTTTGCCGTCGGCTTATCGCAACGGTTGCCGCTGATAAACCTTCTTCCATTGGCAAAAGTATTGATCGTCAGTTTGCAGTGATTACTGCATCCATTACAGGTAGTCATGGTAATCTCATGCTTAAAGTCCTTCAGCTCTCCTTCGCTTACCAGCGTGCTTTTACCGGTACTGTTCTCCTTTGCATAGAGGGCCGCGCCATAAGCGCCCATAATCCCCGCCATCTCCGGTCTTACCACATCATGGCCGATCTCCTGCTCAAAAGCGCGCAGGACAGCGTTATTTAAAAAGGTTCCGCCCTGCACCACGATATGTTCCCCTAACTGTCTTGCGGAAGCGGCGCGGATCACCTTGTAAAGGGCATTCTTGACTACGGAAATGGAAAGGCCCGCTGAAATATTCTCAATCGTGGCCCCGTCTTTCTGCGCCTGCTTCACCGAAGAATTCATAAATACGGTACAGCGGGAGCCTAAATCCACCGGCTTATCTGCAAACAGGCCAAGTTTTGCAAATTCCTCAATCCCATACCCTAAAGCGCCGGCAAAAGTCTGTAAAAAAGAACCGCAGCCGGAAGAACACGCCTCGTTTAAGAAAATATTGTCTATGGCATTGTTCCGTATCTGGAAACACTTAATATCCTGTCCGCCAATATCGATAATAAAATCCACATCCGGCTGGAATTTTCTGGCGGCGGTAAAATGAGCCACCGTCTCCACAATTCCAAAATCTATACCGAACGCATTCATCATCATCTCTTCCCCGTATCCGGTTACCGCCGAAGATTCAATGCGGATGTCCGGATACTTCTCATACAGCCTTTCCAAAAATGCTTTGATAATCGGCACCGGATTACCGCCGTTTGGCAGATATTCGGAACATAAGATATTGGCGTCCTCGTCCACCACCACTGCCTTAACTGTAGTGGAGCCGGCGTCAATCCCCAAAAAGGCGCTGCCGGTAATAGCGTCTACCTGATGAATATGTTCTGAATTTTTTCTGTGACGGGCAACAAACTCCTCGTATTCTTCCTTGGACTCAAACAGCGGATTGCAGCTTATATAGCCGCCGGCCGCAGTATACCCTTCGATCTTTTCTTTAAGGACAACCAAATCAAAGATCTTCGTATCCTTCTTAAGCGCCGCTCCCATAGCCACAAAATATAGTGAATTATCCGGCGCAATTCCCTTTAGTTTCAAGGTGTCGTCAAAAGCCTTCCGAAGCTCTGACAAAAAGGTAAGCGGGCCGCCTAAATAGACTACCTTTCCCTCAATCTCCCGTCCCTGGGCAAGACCGGCAATGGTCTGATTCACCACAGCATAAAAAATGCTGGCTGCAATATCATTTTTCTGCGCGCCCTGATTCAATAAAGGCTGCACATCCGACTTGGCAAACACGCCGCACCGGCTGGCAATGGTATATATCTTATCATAATGCTTCGCCGCCTCGTTCATTTCCCCGGCTTCCATATTAAGCAATGTTGCCATCTGGTCGATAAACGCCCCGGTACCCCCGGCGCAGGAGCCGTTCATCCGGACCTCTAAGCCGTCGGTCAAAAACAAAATCTTGGCGTCCTCGCCGCCTAATTCGATTACCACATCCGTTCCCGGAATCATCTTATTCACCGCAACCCTTGTGGCATAGACCTCCTGCTCAAAAGGTATGCCCAAAGAATCGGCAATTCCCATACCCGCAGAGCCGGAAATACAGAGGCTCATTTTCTTTTCCTCCGGGAACTGCTTCATGATATCCTCTAACATTCCCACAGTCTTAACGGTAATCTGTGAAAAATGCCTCTGGTAATCTTTATAAACTATATGATCTGCATCATCTAACACTACACATTTCAATGTGGTAGAACCTACATCTAACCCTATCCTCATGCTCATACCTCGTCTTCTGTAACTATTATATAGTACCTCAAATATCTTACCATAATTTTTTCTATTCTGCTAGTCCCTAATCTTGGCATTTTGGAATATTCACAAATTTTTAAAATTGAAAAAAGAAGCCGTCTCCACGCAGGAAACAGCTTCCTTTTCCAATCTGTCTATTCCTTTTGTTCTGTTGCGCCGTCTTTTTGCGGCCCGTCTTCCGTTTCGGTCATAATTCCCTCCGTTTCCACGAGTACTGTCACCGCCTCTTTTTCCTGCCGGAACCGTCTGAAATGGAAACTCTCATAAATACATGGCACCACAATCAGGGTAAGCAGCGTTCCGTAAATCAGACCGCCAATTACCACTAAGGCCATAGGCTGCGCCATATCCGCTCCCATACCATAGCCAAGAGCCATGGTGGAAAGACCTAAAATCGTAGTCAACGCCGTCATTACAATGGGGCGGAGACGGTTCTTTCCTGTGGTAACAATCGCCTCCCGCATCTTCATGCCCTCGTCCCGCAGCTGGTTAACGGAATCCACAAACACGATACCATTATTTACAATGATACCGGACAGCATAACCATACCGATCATGGCAATGATACTGACGTCATTGCCGGTTAAAAACAGGGCTAAGAAACCGCCGGTAAACGCCAGAGGCAGGGTAAACATGATAATAAACGGGCTCTTTAACGACTGGAACTGGGCAACCATAATCAGGTACATAAAGGCAATGGCCAATATCAGCATGAGCATTACCTGTCCCATGGCTTCCATAACCGTCTCATTTTCACCGTTGTATTCAATGCTGTAGCCTTCCGGCAGAGAAAAGTCATCTAACAGCTCTTTGACCTCATTGGACACGTTGGTGGTGATATATCCGTCCTTCACCTGGCCGCTTACAGTAATGAACCTTGTCTGGTTGAGCCGGTTAATGGCCGACAGCGAACGGGCGTCCTGCACCTCTGCCAGCTTGCTGATTTTCACCTCTTCCTTTTCTTCTCCCTTAGTGCCCTCAATGGTCATATTCTTAATATCCTGAAGCGTATAGGTTTCTTCTTCCTCATCCTTTACATAGACCGGATAATCCTTGGTCTCTGTATTTAACGTGGTCGCAGAGCTCGCCTCGGCCAACACCTTCTGCACCTCCTGATAAACCTGGGCCACCGTAAGTCCATATCCGGCCGCCTTATCCTTATCTACAACCAGACGGTATTCCGGAGTCGCCTCCTCCAAGCCGTTTTCGATCTCTGTCAGGCCGTCAACCTCCTCTAGCTTTTTGCCAATCTGCTCTGCTAAGTCCTGTAGGGTGTCAAACTCCCGTCCCTTCACCTGAATGGACACACCGGCGGTCATCAGCGCACTCATATCCATGCTGGAAGCAGACACAGAAATCTCGCCCGCTAAGTCCTTCGTCTTTTCGGTAATCATGTCTGCAATCTCTTCATTAGTATGCGTTTTATCTTCCTTACATTCAATATAATAGCTTACCGTATCAAACGAATCGTCTGAGCCTAAGCCCAACATCGCCATAGAACTGCCTCCCACCATAGCGCCAATGTTCTTGATATCCTCAATCTCTAACACCTTATCGATTACCTGATCAGAAAGCTTTGCCGTCTCCTCTAAGGTCTCCGCCTCTTCCGGCATGGTCAGGGTCATCGTCATCTGCGTGGAATCCATCTCCGGAATAAAGGAAAATCCTTTAGACAGGGCTAAAAATGTACTTCCCACAAACAGAACCAGCGCCGCAGCAAACACGATTATCTTGTGGTTTAAGATTGCGGGCAGCATGGCTGCATATTTATTACTGATTGCCGCAATCAAACGGTTATCCTTTTGGGAAATCCGGTTAAATGTCTTAGAGGCCGCCATCGGCACAAAGGTAACCGCCACCACCAGACTGGCCAGCAGCGAATAGGCAATGGTCAGTCCCATATCCGCAAATAACTGTCTTGTAATACCGCTGGTAAACACAATGGGCAGGAACACGCAGACCGTAGTCAGGGTAGAAGCGGTAATTGCCCCCACCATCTGTCCGGCTCCCTTAATCGCCGCCTGTTTTACCGCATATCCGTCATTTCGCAGCCGATAAATATTCTCAATAACCACAATGGAATTATCCACCAGCATACCAACGCCCAACGCCAATCCCGATAAGGAAATAACATTTAAGGTAACGCCGCTGAAATACATCAGTACAATGGCAAATACCACAGATACCGGAATGGACACTGCGATAATTCCCGTCGGCCGGATATCCTTTAAGAATAACAGCAGAATCAAAATTGCCAGTATAGCGCCAAACATCAGGTTTTCCAGTACAGAACCGGAGACCAGATCGATATACATACCCTGATCCATCAGCGCGGTAAAGGAAATGCTGTCATCCTCTTTATGAATCTTATCAAATTCCTTTTGAAGGTTATCGGAAACCTCCTTGGTAGAATATTCGTTCTGCTTTGCAATGGATAAAATCACGCCCGGATTTTTATTCATTCTGGTGTAAATGGTATCCGCATTGTTCTCCACAACCACATCCGCCACATCCGAAAGTTTAATGGGAGCCAATCCGTCCAATCCCATATCTAACAGTACCAAATCGGAAAGCGCATCCACATCTTCAAATTTCTCTCCCACGCGCACCAGATAGTCCACGTCATCTTCTGTGACATAGCCGGCCGGAAACTCAAAGTTCTGCGCCGTAAAGATTCCGGAAATCATATCCCTGGTAATAATGGTATCCAAATCTGCGCCGTCATAAGCGGCTTCCTTTGCGTCTTCAAAACTGGTCTTCTGCTCGTTTAATTCCTTTTCTCCCTGATTTAGTTCCACTTTAGCCTGCGTCATCTGGCTCTGCGTCTCCGCCTCTTTGGATTTTAATTCCACATAGCTGTCGTTTAAAGTCTTTTTCCCTTTGGTTATTTTCTTAAGCGTCTTGTTCAGGGTTTCCTTGCCCTCTGCAATCTGTGCCAGACCGCTTTCCATTGTTGCCAATGTACCCTCTAAAGTTTTTATATATGCCGGCAGAGTTCCAAACGTCAGCGGATTCCCCGCATCATCCTGCTGCTTTGCCAGTTCTGTCTCCATGGTCTGCAAAGCGGCCTCTATGGTCTTTAACTGTACCTGCATCTGGGCAAGCGCCGCGGGATCTTCGGTCGCAGCCATGACTGCTTCTAACTGGGCTTTCTGTGCGGTAAGCGTCTGATAACTTGCCAGCAGATCCTTAAGCGCAGTTAAAGCCGTCTCTAACTGTCCTTTTTGTTCTTTTAATGTTTTCTCCTGTTCTAACAGATCGTTTAACGCCGCATTGACTTCTTTTTCCGATTGAAGCACTTCATATTTGGCGTCGTTTATCTGCACTTCAGCCTCGGCAAATTTCTTATTGGCCGTCTTCTGTCCGCTTTCTAACTGGCTTTTCCCACTGCTAATTTGGCTTTCCCCGTCCTGTATGCCCTCCTCGGCGTCGGCAAATTTATCGTCTAAAGCCTTTTTTACCTTTTTATTCGCCTCTTTTATCTTGTCCTCCCGAATCAGAACCTGTACGGATTCCTCCACTAAGCCCATGGTTGTGACGGAGGCTACGCCTTCCACGCCCTCTAAATCCGGTTCCAACGTGTTTTCTACATAGTCGCTTAATTTGATGCTGTCGGCTCCCGCCATATCCACCGCGGCTATCATTACCGGCATCATATTGGGATTCAGCTTCATAATCATGGGACTGCCTACGCTGTCGTCAAAAAAACTGCTGATCTGGTCTAAGCTTTCCCGCATATCAATGGTTGCCGTATCCATATTCGCGTCTGAAGTAAACTCCATAATCACCATGGAGACATTCTCTGATGACATGGACTGGACATTTTCCACATTATCAATGGTGGCTACCGCCTGTTCAATCGGTCTTGTCACTCCGGTCTCCACCGCCTCCGGACTGGCTCCGGGATAGGTGGTCAGTATAATCGCATAGGGCAATTCCATCGACGGGAGCAGATCCACCGTCATCTTGGTGTAAGCCACAGCTCCCAAAATCAGAACCAGCACGATACCCACAATTACGGTATAGGCTTTCTTCACACTAAATTTTGCTATCATGTCATCCTCCATTTTCCTGCGCATTATTTCTTTTCGGATGCTTAAAAGCGGTGGGGAAGGTTGCCCCGTCTAACATATAGGCAATCTCTGCCCTTCCGTCAGCCAGCTTTTCCGAATTGCGCACAACCTGATAATCATCATAGATTAAAGTCATATTTTTATATTCTGTATTTTCTGCCTGTTTTAAGGTAATATTTACATGAATATAATGGTTCAGCCGATACAAAAAAGAAAACTCCAGCTCATATTCCGGATACTCGGCCGCTAAGTCATCCAGTATCTTTTGCGCGCCCTCAAACTCCAAGAACTGGGTCATCCCAATGGGTATGGCTCCATATTCCCGGAATCCCTCGTCAAATACATAATAGAGATAATACGTGGTGCTCTCCGCCTTCTCCGGATTTGCCCTGGCATCCGCCCCCGGCCGTAACCAGATTTCCCCGGAAGCCGTCTTTGTCACATATCCTTTTCTCGATATATTCGTCTCAAACACTTTATTGGCATTGTCAATGCCGTAAACAATAGTGTTTCTCTTTTCCTCTTTCACCTGCTGCAGCAGAAGATAATCCCTTGTGGAAAAAGTAAGAATATCCGTCTCTAAGGGCTTAACTCCCTCTACCGCCTCTGCTGCCAGTTCACACTCCTTGCCCTGAAAAAACCAGAGATTATGCTTATCCTCCGCCTTCGTCAGGACAAAAGCCTCATGAATCCCGTCTTTGTTATAGTCGTCATACAGGAAATTCTCAATTTCCTCGTTGTTAATTTCCTCAAACATGGTAAGCAAATCTCCTCTTGAAAAATCTGCTTCCTTTTTCTCTATATTTTCTTCCGTCTCCGGAGCGGACAGATTAATACTGGCCTCGTTTTCCTTCCCGGTCTCCCCCGGCGTCAACCGGCATCCGGATAAGGCCACCAAAAGAACCGCCGACAATAAAATCTTTTTCTTCATTGCTTCCGCCCTCCTGTGCAAAATGCGAAGACCGGTTCTCCCTTTTCCAGAATGGCCCTCGCCGCCGTTGCTTCGGTCAGTTCCTTTTCCATGCGCTCCATGTCATCAACGCCTACTTCTGCAAAAAGCGTAACTTTTTCACCGTAATCGCTGTCTGTTACCGAAATCCCTGCCGCAGCCAGAATATGCTGTATCCTTCCAAGATCCGTATAGTCAGCGGTAATCCGAAGGGGGATTACCCTTTGCCTGCGCACAATCTCCGTTCCGGCTATCCCCGCCTTCGCCGCATCGGTATAAGCCCTGACGAGTCCGCCGGTTCCAAGAGGGGTTCCGCCAAAATATCTGGTAACGACAATACACACATCGCTTAAGCCCTCCCCGAGAAGCACCTCCAAAATAGGCTTTCCGGCCGTTCCGCCAGGCTCTCCGTCATCGCTAAAGCGCACTACGGACTGCTCTGCGCCTACAACATAGGCATAACAGTTATGCCGGGCGTCATAATGCTTTTTCTTAATCTCTGTGATAAAAGCATCCGCCTCTTCCACTGATTCCACATGCCGGACATATCCGATGAATCTCGATTTCTTTTCCACAATCTCGCCGGTTCCCGGCGCTAAAACCGTAGCGCTTTCCTTTAACATCTACGCACACTCCTGTTACCAAAATATCCACCCGTTATCATAACAGATTCTTTCCATAAATGCTATAGGAAACCACAATCTGGCGCCACAATTATTCATCGACCTGTTCAATATTTTCCCTGGGAAATCATTTTTTGCACAACCCCTATTATAGGGGCTTTTCCCAATTTGTCAACACCAACTCCACATATTCCCTGACACCGCACAATTTTTCACCCGCCGGCAGAATAATCGAATAATCATAAATTGCGCATTGAAAACCGGATATTGTATGGCAAGTGAATAAAGATAGATTTTTTTGTCTATATTTGATATACTATAATGTATGCAGATAAACATTTGGTTCAGGTCAACCCCACAGGAGGATATATATGAATTATTCAAAGCGAAATACAGAGAAAAAGCAAAAGGAATTGGTATCGAAGCATACAAAGAACAAAAATAAGCTGACCTATGTATTTTATAAAAGTTTTATTGTCGTCTTCTTATTTTTCATTCTTGCCGGAGCCGGCGCAGGAGCCGGTATGTTTTCCGCGATTATTGACAATGCCCCCGATATCAGCGACATAAAAGAAAGCGTAAAGCTGGAAGGTTTCCAAACCACTATATATAATCAAAAGGGTAAGGAAATTACAACTCTCTCCACCGCCAATTCCAACCGGGTCTATGTAGAATATGAAGAAATTCCGGAGAACCTGATTAATGCATTTATCGCTATTGAAGATGAACGATTCTGGGAACATAACGGCGTTGACGCTAAAGGTATCCTGAGAGCTTTTTTTGTTGGCATCAAAAACCGGGGATTTTCCGAGGGGGCCTCTACCATTACGCAACAGCTGATTAAAAATCAAATTTTCAATGTGGGCTTAAATGAAAGCACCTTTATGGATTCCTTAAAACGTAAGATTCAGGAGCAGTATCTTGCAATCGAATTGGAAAAACAGATAGACAAAAAAGATATATTGGAACTTTACTTAAACGCCATTTATCTAGGCTCCGGCGCTAACGGAATCCAGACTGCCTCTGAAATCTATTTTGACAAAGAAAATCTTAATGATCTTACCATTTCAGAATGTGCAGTAATTGCTGCAATTACCCAAAGTCCCACTGAATATGACCCCACGCTTCATCCTGAAAATAATCAAAAACGTAAAAATATAGTTTTACAGAAAATGTTGGAGCAAAACCTGATTACCCAGGCAGAATATGATGAGGCCATGGCAGATGACGTATACGCCAGGATTTCAACCAAGAACGAAGACGATTCTCAAAAGAAGAAATCCTATAATTCTTATTATATTGACGCCGTAATCAAATCCCTGACTACTCAGCTTGTAGAGGAGCTGGACTATACAGAGACCCAGGCATACAATGCCATCTATTCCGGCGGTCTCAGCATTTACATCAATCAAGATGCGGCAATTCAGAAAATATGCGACAATGAAATTAACAATCCCGACAATTATCCTGCCGGTACCAGTGTTGCGCTTAATTATGCGCTGACTTTAAACGATCCGAGAACCGGCAACTTATATAATTATTCCAGCAATAATCTGTTAGCTTACTATCAGGAAAAAACCGGCAATCCCAAATACAACCTGATTTACTCCAGCGAGGAAACCGCCCGGGCAGCGGCAGACGAATACAAGGAATACATTAAAGAAAAAACCGGGTATCAGGAATTTGCTGAATCTTTTTCTACGGTAATACAGCCGCAGACTTCCTTTATCGTTATTGATCAGGCAACCGGCTATGTAAAAGCGGTTTGCGGGGGCAGAGGAGAAAAAAACGGCAACCTCACGCTTAACCGCGCAACCGAATCTAAACGGCAGCCCGGTTCCACTTTTAAAGTGTTAGCCGCATATGTACCCGCGCTTGATACCGCCGGCATGACTTTGGCAACCAGCTTTGTAGACGAGCCGACAAACTACAGCAACGGTACGCCAATTAAAAACTGGTATGCCGGATACCGGGGACAGCAAACCATACGAACTGCAATCAAAGATTCCATGAACATCATTACTGTAAAATGTTTTCAGGAGGTAACTCCACAGGTAGGATATGACTATCTGTGCAACATGGGCATCACTACCCTGAAAAATGGCGAATCCTCTGTTAATGGCATAGCAGAAAATGACATCAATGAATCCATGTGTCTGGGCGGACTGACAGAAGGCGTGACTAACCTGGAGCTTACCGCCGCCTATGCATCTATCGCTAACGCCGGTACCTACGTTGAGCCCACCTTTTATTCCAAAGTGCTTGATCATGACGGCAACATTCTAATTGATAACACGCCTGACACCAAACAGGTAATGAAAGAGACCACCGCGTGGCTGATTAACGACGCCATGCAGGATGTCGTTACTTCCGGTACCGGCACTGCCGCAAGACTTTCCAGCGGCATGGTAGTAGCCGGGAAAACAGGAACGACGTCAAATAATTATGATTATTGGTTCTGTGGTTCCACCCCTTACTATACTGCCGGAATATGGATGGGTTACGATTCCAATACCGATTTTTCCAATGGCAATTACCACAAGGCAATCTGGCGCAAAATCATGGATGAAATTGTAGCCAAAGAAGAGCAGGACACTTCCGCTTCCTTTGATAAGCCAAGCGACATTGTGACTGCCCAGGTATGCTCTACTTCCGGTATGCTTCCCGCCAAGGGACAATGCAAAAGCACGATTACAGAATATTTTTCAAAAGATACGGTTCCCACCGAGACCTGCGATCAGCATCAGGTAATAGAACTTTGTAACCAAAGTCATTACAAAGCTACAGAAAACTGTCCTGAAACCACCAAATATCACTATTCTGTAAATGAAGATGGGGAAATCACACTCAAGGACGCCGATTTCACTTTACCGGTTGATTTTAATACGATCGATTGTCCTATTCATGCAAAAGATGACGGAGACGATAATGAAAATGACAATGCCGATAGTGACAACAATTCCCCAAGCAACACATACAGTGACGTCTTTACTATCTCGACAATGGTAGAAGGCGGCGGCAGTATATCTGGACCAACAGAGGCAGGATTTGGAGAAACCATAACGCTTACCTTTATACCAAACAGCGGATATACCATTTCCAATATTACTGTAGACGGTATTGCAAAGGGGGCAATCGAATCCTATACTTTTGAAAACATTACCAGCAACCACTCCGTTATCGCCACCTTTGCCGCCAATGAACAGGCACAGCCCGTTCCCACAGAGGAAGTCGTTCCGGGGAATGCGGTTTTCAGGGAAAATCCCCCCTGGAAAAAGCACAACATTTTTGCCAGGCTTACGTTAGCCGCTAAAAATATTTTGCATTTATCTTGATAAATATAACGGGTAGTTCCTGAATGCACTTGTGCACAAATTCGAAACTACCCGTTTTTCATTCTATTTTGCCATCTTCGGCTGGAAGATTAAAGACGCCAGATAGGCAAAGACCAGCGCAGCCGAAGTTCCCACCGCAGCCATCTTAAAGCCGCCCCGGAACACGCCGATAAATCCGTCGCTGTCAATGGCCTCCTTGATTCCCTTCCACAGGTTATATCCAAACCCGGTCAGGGGAACAGAAGCCCCGCTGCCGGCAAAATCCAGGAAAGGTTCATAGATTTGCAAAGCCCCAAGAATCGCTCCTGTGCAGACTAAAATTACCATAATCCTGCCGGGCATCAACTTCGTTTTCTCCATAAGCACCTGCGCCGCTGCGCAGATTAATCCGCCAATAATAAATGCTTTAATATAATCCATATTTCCTCCTTCTATGCATTTTTTCGTTTTTCCAGCACCACAGCATGGGCAATGCCGGGAACAGACTGCCCTTCGTTAAAGCTGACTGTGGAAAGCAATGCTCCTGTCGGCACAAATAAAATCCGGTTAGTGGTGCCCTTTTTAAGCTCTCCCATCAGCTTTCCCGCCAGTGTGACTGCCGAACATCCGCAGCCCGAACCGCCCGCATGGGTATCCTGTTCCGGATCGTCGTAAATTTCCATACCGCAGTCCATATGCACCTTGGAAATGTCATATCCCTGATCCTTTAATAGTTTACATAATATTTCTTTTCCTATTTTGCCTAAATCTCCGGTAACAATCCGGTCATAATCCTCCGGCTGCCTTTTGAAATCCTTTAAATGCTGATAGATGACGTCGGCTGCCGCAGGCGCCATGCAGGCTCCCATATTCAGGGAATCCTTTACGCCGTAATCCACTACCTTTCCTGTGGTAATCCCCGGAATCATTACATCTCCATATTCCTTGGAAAGCACAAATGCGCCGCAGCCTGTCACTGTCCAGGTGGACGACATCGGCCTCTGGTTGCCATATTCTAACGGAAACCGGAACTGTTTTTCCGCGCTGCCGAAGTGGCTGGAGGCAACAGCCATCACTGTGTCCGCATACCCGCCATGGACCGTCATGGCCGCCAAAGACAGGGCTTCCCCCATAGTAGAGCACGCTCCGTAAAGGCCGAACAGCGGGATATTAAAATCCATTAAGCCAAAGGTAGTGGCAATCAACTGTCCCAACAAATCCCCGGCAAAGAGATAACGCACATCCTCCGTCTTTAACTTTGCCTTGCGGATAGCCAAAAGGGAAGTCTGCTTCATCAGCTCGCTTTCTCCCTCCTCCCAGGAATCCTTTCCAAAGGTGGGGTCCTCTATCACTTCATCAAAGGTATCCTTAAGCGGCCCTTCGCCTTCCTTCTGGCCCACAATACATGCGGAAGACATAACATATACCGGCTTTTCAAAGGCTAAGCTCTGTTTTCCCACTTGTAATTCCGTAACCATACATTCACCTCAATTCTGCATATAATACCCTTTCGGAATCTCTCTCCGAAAATGCAAAAAGGCGCTATCTTTCGATAACACCTTTTCCTCACTTTTAGTATAACAACAGATTGTCTTTTTATGCAGTTTTTCAGACAGAATAAAATGATTTCCAAATAATGCCATGCAAAAAGCGAATGGAAATTATTCTTCCTCTATCTGGCTCGCATTCTGTTCAAACTGCTTTGTCTGTTCATTTACATCCTCCACAGCATCCTCTGCTTTTTCCTTTTGCTCAATGGCAATCTCCTCCGCCGAACGAATCCGTTCTTCATCCGCATTACTGCCGCAGCCCACAGACATACCCATGACAAGCAAAAGCAACAAGCCCAGACCAAATTTTTTAATCATAACCGTTCTCCTTTTTGATAAATCCGTTCCCAAAACCTTCCCTGCATAACAGACGGCTGTGTAGGAAACGCCGCCAATATCATCCTGCCTCGCCGCTGATCATCCAGGGCGACGGCTGCGCCACCATGACGCTCCGCTTGTCGGTCTTAGATACTGCAATCTGCAATACCTCCGTATTATTAATATTATATTTTGTGAAAATATTTTTAATGCTTACCAGCATATCCAACTCTAAGGTATAGATAATAAACTGGCATTTGGGATTGACCTTTAACAATACCTTAATCTCATCCTCCAAACGCTTAGAGGCCACGATAAACGCAAGTCTCGGCTTGGGCACCTTCGCCATATGCTCCTCGGTAACGCCCGGAATGATTTCTATGTTATGTACGCCGAATTTGCTTACATTGTCCTGCAAAGAACGCATATCCCGCTCATCCGGCTCCACAGCAATAATCGTGCCCTCGCTGGCTTCAATGGCCGCCTCAATCGCAATACTCTCGCCGCTCACAATACAGATGGTGTCGCCTACATCACAGGATAACATATTCATAATGACGGCCCGAATCTCATGTCCCACATAATTGACAGAGCCCTTGGAGAAAAATTCATTCTTAATGCCGTACCGGGAAGCCTCCCTTGTATTCTCATTGATAATGAAAATGACCACAGGCTCCGTAATCTTCTTGTCCATAAATTCCTTGACCTTGCAGTTTTCCACCTTGCCATCCTTGCTTAAGCCTCTGCCAATCCACATATCCAACTCGCCGTAGTCCCCTTCCCACAGCTCGTAGAACAAATCCGGCTGGCTTTCATCTGCAAAAATCATCACCCGCTTGTGCGTCTCAATGGTAGGCAGCACATTTTTCTTTTTGCCGCAGATATTGAGCATCTTAATCTTTTCCGGACTCACCCCCATACGGTCCGCAAAGCTGCCCACCCAGGCAAGCATCTCCCCTGTGGTATACAATTCCATTCCGCTTGACTCCATAACCATACCTCCTCCTATCTACCGGATACACAAATGTATCCTTCCCTGTTTTATCTGTATTTTACTCCTGCAAAAGCCATCTGTCAAAGACAACTACTGAATATGCAGCAGTCCCCGGCAGCGGTTCAATGTCTCGTATATTTCCTGTTTTCTGGGAATAACGAGATTACCGGCAATGCCGCCGTCGCAAAATGCGGCAAACCCCTTTTGTTCTATGGCAGTGTAAAGCCGCTCTACCGCCTGTCCTAAAGTCTGCTTTCCGTCAAAGCAATGCAGTTTCATATGTTTTACAATCAGCACTAAGGCGGATAGCTGTTCCGTATCCACAAGCTGTTCCACATAGCGCAAATCCACCGTTTCCTTATTGATGGAAATGCTCTCTTTCCCTAACACCTTGGTCTTAATCCGGTTCTCCTTTAAAAATGCTTGATCCCTTGCCACAACGCGCTGGAATATGGGTTCCTCCGCAGCCGTTACCCCTTCCTCTGCCATCGGGAAATCACTCGCCTCCCTTTTGGCAATCTTCGTAATCTCCACAGGCTGGTAGCGGTTCATCTGTACCACGCAGTCCGCCTTATGGAAATAGGAGCCGGAGCTTCCTGCCACCAAAATCGTGGAAATGCCAAACCGTTCATACAATTCCTGCACCCTGTCAATAAAGGGAATGATCGGCTCCACATCTCTATGTACCACACGCTGCATCAGTTCATCCCGAATCATAAAGTTGGTGGCGCTGGTATCCTCATCAATCAGGAACACTTTGGAACCGGCTTCTATCGCCTCCACCATATTGGCAGCCTGAGAGGTACTGCCGCTGGCATCTTCGGAATAAAATGCCGCCGTATCCTTTCCGTTCGGCAGATTGCGGATAAACATGGAGATATCCACCTTCTGGATATTTCTTCCGTCCTCTGCCCTTAACTTGACTGCCGAAGCGTCTGTAATCACATATTCCCTGCCATCTCCGGCAATATGGTTATATACGCCTGTTTCCAACGCTTTTAGCAGGGTGGATTTGCCATGATATCCGCCGCCCACAATCAGGGTAACGCCACGCTTAATCCCCATTCCCTTTAAGAGTCCCGCATGGGGAAGATTAAGCGTTACCTCCATGGAAGCTGGGCTTGTAAATACGACTGCATCTTTCATTGGCTGCATGGACACCCCGGATTTTCTGGGCAGCACCGCGCCGTTGGCCACAAAAGCCGCCAGTCCCAGTTCCGGCAGTTGCCGTCTTATATATTCCTGGTCCTCCGCCAGGTTCGCCGTCTTGATTAGCTCCTCTTTCCGATAGGCGCTAAAAAACAAAGTCTGCTTTACACAGACCGGTAAAAAATCAAACAATATCTTTTCTAACTCGCCGGAATTAATGGTTCTCCCGTTAGCCGGAAATCCGATCTCCATGCGGACGGTAAGGCTGCCGTCCCTCTCCTCTATCACGCAGGCGCTCCGGTTAAGAATCTCCTGTCCCGGCTGACTTATGCCAATCAGTCCGCTTTTGCCGGAACCCTTTGCCTTAAAGGAAAACTCCCGCACCTTAGAAGCCATGCGCCGCAATAAATGGTCCTGCAAGGCAATCCGCTTACAAACGCTGTCATATAAAGCCCTGTCAAACCCCGCCTTTGCGCCGGCAATCTCCACGCTGACCTTAGAGGGCGCGGCAAACGGATCGCCCTGCACATGATCGATGGATAACACATAATCCGAAAACTGATATTTCCCCTTTGTATCCTTGTAAGCGGGATATCCCCTGTGGTCAATCCTCCGCAAAAGCTCCCTTAAATCTGTCGCTGATTTCATATATCCCTCCCGTACTTCTTCTTAAACGTCTCGATATCCTCCGGGCTGTAGGCTAACTCCGCATATTTTAATTTGCCGGTTGCCGGGTCCCGAAAGCCTACTAACATTTCCCGGTTACAGGTATTCCGGTCCACCTCGATGGGAAAATCCCTGCACTCCTCCGGAACCTCAAGTTGTTTTTCTTTTCTTTTAAAAATTCCCATGGCTCCTCCCAACTTTGCAATCCGTCATCCTGCGGAACGGATATAATCTTCCGGAAGGTAACGAAGGTACATATCCTCTGCGACAGCCTCGGTGATATTGTTGCAGTTCTCGCCAATCCTTTCCATGCTATGGAAAATATTTGCAAAAATATTGGTAAACTCCGGCTTGCATTTGCCTTCCTTAATCCGCTTCTTATGATTCTTACGCACATTTTTTTCCAGCTTGGCAATCCGCTTCATATATTGCTCCACATCCGCTACGGCAGATTTATCGCCATAGACAATGAGATGGACGGATTCCTGATACATGGCCGTAACCACCTGAAAGCTCTCCTCAATCTCCTCCATGGCCTTCTTGGAAAATACAAAATCCTTCTCGATTTTTTCCCTGGCGCTCTCTAACAAATCCTTCATGCATTTGCTAATCCGCTCTAAATCCTCCACGATGTACATTAACTCTGTGGTGTGGGCGGACTGATCCTCATTCAGGCTTCCGGAAGCAAACATGCCGATTAAATAGTTGTAGATATCCGTCTGTATATTGCCTACCCGTCTTGCCGATTTGTCGGCCTTCGCCAAATTGTCCTCGCCGCCCTCTAACATCGCTTTTTTGATATCTGCCAAAAATTCACCTAAGCGGGTTGTATAGTTCATAATCTCCTTAGAGGCCAAATGCAAGGCAACCGTCGGCTGGTTCATGACATTGACGTCTAAGAACTGGGAATGTTTCTCCTCATGGGCCTCATTTTCCGTCACCGGAAGAATCCACATGACAATCTTAACCATCAGCCAGATTAGCGGAATCCAGATTACCGTATTAATCAGGTTAAACACCGTATGGGCGTTTGCAATCTGCCTTTGTATTACATCCACCTCCGCCCCACTGGGTGAAAATGCCTGAATGACTCTGGTAAACCAGGGAATGATACACATAAACACAATGGTACCGCTTACATTAATCAATGTATGGGCAACGGCGGTACGCTTGGCATTCCTAGTCTGCCCAATGGAGGCCAGCATAGCGGTAATGGTGGTTCCGATATTACTGCCCAGCAAAATGGGAATTGCCCCCTGCAAACCTAAAATTGAAGTAATCCCGTCCGGTCCCGCCTGCGCCGCAAAATTCTGTAACACCGCAATGACCGCAGCCGAACTTTGCACCAGCATAGTAATCCCCACGCCTAACAAAAGTCCCAAAACCGGCACATCAGCCACCTTGCCAATCATGCTCAAAAAGGTAGGGCTCGAAGCCAAAGGCTTCATCGTACTGCCCATCGTCTCAATTCCCAGAAATAAAAATCCAAAGCCGAAAATCATATATCCGATATTCTTAGCGATTTCCTTCTTGGCCACAAACACAATCAGAAAGCCGATAAATAAAATCGGGTAAATGTAATCGCTGATATCAAAGGCAATAATCTGCGCCGTAATGGTCGTACCGATATGGGCGCCTAATATAATGGAAATTGCCTGGGGCAGATCCATTAATCCCGCACTGACAAAACCAATAACCATAACCGTAGTGGCGCTGCTGCTCTGCAAAACCGCAGTCACAATCGCTCCGGCGACCACACCCATAATGGGGTTTTTCGTCAGCAGGCCCAAAATATATCTCATCTTCTCGCCCGCTGCCTTCTGGAGACCATCGCTCATCATCTGCATACCAAACAGAAACAACGCCAAACCGCCGAATAATCCGGACAATGTATTCACTAAATCCATCTCTTTACCTCACAAGTTCTCCCTATATGCTCGCTATCCATACGGCAAGCATGGTTTCGTGCTACTTTTTTGTACCGCCTACTGTCTTACCTTTATATGCACCTCTCGCAACTGCTGCTCTGTCACCTCTCCCGGCGCCCCGCACATCAAATCCTGTGCATTTCCATTCATCGGGAACGGAATTACCTCCCGGATATTTTCCTCGTTGCGAAGCAGCATAATCATACGGTCAACCCCCGGCGCCATACCGGCATGGGGCGGCGCGCCGAACTGAAATGCATTGTAAAGGGCGCCAAACTTGGCCTTCAAATCCTCCTGCGTATATCCGGCAATCTCAAAGGCTTTTACCATAATATCCAAATCGTGGTTGCGCACCGCTCCGGAGGATAATTCCACGCCGTTGCAGACAATATCATACTGGTACGCGAGAATCTCCAACGGATCTTTTTCCTCTAAAGCCGCCAAACCGCCCTGCGGCATGGAAAATGGATTATGGGTAAAAATAATCTTCTTGCTCTCCCTGTCATACTCATACATCGGAAAATCATTAATATAGCAGAACCGGTAAGCATTCTTTTCCAGCAGATCCAGCCGGTTCGCAATCTCTGTGCGAAGCTGTCCCGCATAGGAGGCAGCCAGCTCCTCCGTATCGGCGATGAAGAAAATGGTATCTCCCTGGCAAAGTCCCGCCAGCTCCCTGATTTCTGTCTTCATGTCCTCCGGAATGAACTTATCAATCGGTCCCTTGTAACTCATATCCTCCAATACTTCGAGATAACCTAATCCGCCCATGCCAATGGACTGCGCATATTTCAACAGCTTTTCATGCTGACCCTTCGAGAGCTTGGCATGTACATTGATTGCCCGGACCGTCTTATCGTGGAAGGGCTTAAAGGTACATCTTGAGAAAAATTCCGTCACATCAATAATCCGCAGTGGGTTGCGCAAATCCGGCTTATCAGTACCAAACTCAAGCATGGCCTGCTTATAGCTGATAATCGGGAACGGCAGTTCCGTCACTTTAGCCCCCTCCGGCGCAAACTTAGTAAAGGTCTCATGCAAAACCTCTTCCCCTACCTTAAACACATCCTCCTGGGTAGCAAAGCTCATCTCAAAATCCAACTGATAAAACTCTCCCGGAGAGCGGTCTGCCCTGGCGTCCTCGTCCCGGAAACATGGTGCAATCTGAAAATATTTATCAAAGCCGGACACCATCAAAAGCTGCTTGTACTGCTGTGGAGCCTGGGGAAGCGCATAGAATTTCCCCTTAAATTTACGGGACGGCACAATGTAATCCCTTGCCCCCTCCGGTGAGGAAGCGCAAAGAATCGGCGTCTGTATCTCCAAAAATCCCATTTCAGTCATTTTCTGCCGTAAAAAGCTGATCACCTTAGAACGGAAAATCATATTGTCCCGCACCTTCACATTCCGCAAATCCAGATAGCGGTATTTTAAACGGACATCCTCTCTGATTTCCTTTGAGGTCATAATTTCAAAGGGAAGCTGACGGTGGACTTTTCCGAGAACCTCTACGCTGTGCGCCTCTAACTCAATAGTTCCCGTCGGAATCTTGGGATTATAAGTCTCCTCGTCCCGATGTTCCACCACGCCTTCAATGGAAATGCAGTCTTCCTTGTTCAGTCCGTCTAACAGGGAGGTATCCCGCATAACCACCTGCATAATTCCATACATATCTCTTAAATCAATAAAGGATACGCCGCCATGGTCCCGGATATTCTCAATCCAGCCCGCAATTTTCAAGGTTGCTCCTACATCTCCCTCGCCAATCCGGTCAAGGGTACGGTTTCTGTAAATATTGTTTGTATTCATGGTAATCTCCTTTTTTAATCTGTCTGCGGCAGCCGCCTTCCCTTCCGTCTGCCTGCATTTTCCGCAGACAAAATGGAATCATAGAAAAAGCCGCCCGCCCAAACGAAAGTCGTTCAGGACGAACAGCTATATGTCCGCGGTACCACCTGAATTACTGCATTGCAGTCGCTCTGTGATTCCTGCTGCCAGAAATCCTGCTGCTTATCGCGCAGCCTACGGCGCACCTACTAATATCCCGGCAAAAACCGTATCGCATTATGCAAAAGGTTCCATACGCCAACAGGACAGGTTCAGCTTGCGGCTGGTAAAGTGTTATTCACAAAAATTCACTCTGCGGGGTTCCCACTGTCTCCCGCTCACTGGAAGCGATAATTCCTGCTACTTCTCTTCGTCATTGCCATTTGTGCTATTATAGCCCAGTGGATTTTGCTTGTCAATGCTAATTATGACAGCAAACCCACTAAAATATTCTCCAGGCCCAAAATAGGATGAGCCGAAAGCACCAGTTGCAGGGACTCAAAATTATTATAGGAATGTTCCACCTCTTTGGAATAGGCATGCGCCACTTTTACCTGATCCTCATAGAGAAATTCCTTATGCTGGGTAAGCCAAACAGAAATATCCAGTTCTAAAATGACCAAGCAGGACACCACTGCAAACTTTACCTTGGTAAACACATCATGGTCATAAGACGCCCCCAACATATAATTAAATATGTAATACACCAGAATATGTTCAAACTCATAAACCTGTTCCTTATAATAGTTGGCAAACTCCCGGTAAGACAGGGTATAATTTCTTAAAAAACTGCTGCCTTCCTCTCCGGCCGACTCCTCTGTCAGCATACCGGCCGACACTAACATTCCTTTAAGGTCGTTCTCCCCATGCATAATTTTCATGCCTTCCGAGAGGAGTTCCCGCCATTCCGGCTTAATGTTCTCTAAGCCCTCGTACATGTTGAGAATCTGCCGCATCCAGTTCTCCTTTTCCGTCACCCGGTTCCGGAAACGCCCGAAATATTCCTCCAGCTGTCTCCGCTTATCCGGCTGCCCATAATCTTCTATGGCCCCTAAGATATTGTCATACCGCCCCCCGTCTATATATTCCTGCATGGCGGAGGCAAAGACCAGCGCAGTTGCCGCCCGTTTTGCTATGGGCTCCTGCCGGTCTTGTAAAATGGAAAAGATAAATTCCCTGGCAGAAAAAAGCGCGTCAAACAAAGGCTTGTCCAGCTTATTGACATGCCCCCTTTTCCAGAAGGCAAAGGAATGTACCGGCGCAATATGTTTAAGCCCATATTCCTCATCCGTCCCTTCCTCACAGGAAAAGGTCATCTTTTCCTTCTTTGCCAGCATAATCCGGCTGGCCTCCGGACAGGACATGGTCAGGCTCACTTCTTTTAAATTGTCAAATTCTTCAATATGTCTTGGAAAATTGGTACAGGTTTCACAGAGGCTTTCCTCTCCCATCTCAATATAGATATCGCAGAGATTGTCCTCGTTTAAAAAGGGACACCGGGTTCCCTTATTGATAAACTGCTTTTCCTTAACTCTTGTATTTTCCTTAAGCCGCTTTCCAAATTCGCCGCCCTGTTTCATATATTTTTTCAGGGAAGCGTCGTCCACATCAATTTCCCAGTTCTCGCAGCAGGAATCCTCGCAGATTCCGCCTATACAGTGAAATTCCCCGTAATAGGATACTGTTCTGTATTTCATCTGTTCTTCCTTTTCAATCTCTCTAAATCAGACCGACGCTTTTCTTCAAACCTTAATAACGGCGCATAAAATGAGCGTCGGCCGCCGCTTTCCGTCAAGTCTTAATAACGGCGCACAAAATGCGTACCGACCGCTTCTCCTTCCATAATCCGGTAAATATTTGACGGATCGCTGCCATGGGCGATATGCATATCAATGCCATGATTGACCGCATACTCCGCAGCCTCTAATTTAGTTACCATGCCGCCGGTTCCCCTGTTGGAGCTGGTGCCCGCCCCTAACTGCCGGATCTCGTCGGTAATCTCCGGCACCCGGTGGATAAGTCTGGCGTCCTTATTCTCATGGGGATTGCTGTCATAAAGCCCTTCAATGTCGGATAAAATAATCAACCTGTTCGCTTCACACAGATTAGCCACAATGGCGGACAGCATATCGTTATCGCCAAAAACCTTCTTGTCCGATTCAATCTCCGCATGGCTCACAGAGTCGTTCTCATTTACCACCGGTATCATTCCGTTCTCTAACAGCGCCTCAAAGGTGTTCCGCAGATTGCGCCGCTTTACCTTTACCGCAATATCCTCCGGGGCCAGCAAAATCTGTCCCACAATATTGCCGTATTCTCCAAAACATTTGTCATAGATATGTATCAGCTCGCACTGTCCCACCGCTGCCGCCGCCTGTTTCATACAGACATCCGCAGGCTTAAAAGAAAGCCGCATTTTATTGACGCCCACAGCAATAGCGCCGGAGGATACTAAAATCACCTGATTTCCCTCATTGTGCAGAGCAGATAATACCTGCGCTAATTTATCAATGGTGCGGAGGCTTGGGGCTCCGTTTTCTCCGGTTAATGTGGAGGTCCCCACCTTCACCACAATCCTTTGTTTCTCCATGTCTGTTACTCCTTCTGCTTAATGGCTTCCAAAAACCGGCGCCTGATTTCAAAATCAACGTCCGAATGAGCCTGTAATTCCTTCATTCCCTCCGGGGTAATCACGCCGCCCGCCATGGTAAAATGGCCGCCACCGCCGCCTATCCCTTCAAGCGCCTTCTGGGTAATGGTTCCCGCATGGTAGTGCGCAGTCTCATTGCGCACAGAGAACTTGTAACCTCCGGCCCGCTTTGCGTACACCACAGACAACTGCACCACATCCAGTCCCAATATAAAATCAGATATCATGGCAATCAAGCCATCCGGGCAGTCAAAGGAAATTCTGGCAAATCCCACATTTTCATATATCTGAATATTCCGAATCGCCTCACCATAGGCATGAAGGTCTTCAATCTCCATATTATTGTTATACATGGAAACAATCTTCTGGTTATCCGCCAGCTTGTGAAGATAGGCAAACATCTCAATGTCAAAGTCTGTCACGCCCCGGTTAAAAGAATCGGTATCCATCTTAATCCCATAGAGCAGCGCCGTCGCCGTATTGGTATCAAGCGTGGTATCGCTCTCCACAAAATAACTGGCCACAATGGAACAACAAGCCCCGCAAATCCGTATATCGCTGTACGCATAATTGCAGGGAACCATGGTAGGATGATGGTCAATACACGCCACCTCGTCTCCAGGGAAATCCGTTATGTTGGAATTATACTTCTGCGCATCTATCGTCACAATATAATCCGCCTCCGCCATATTCGGCAGCTCGTCAATGTGTACGGCCTCAATTCCAAACTCCTCTATCATCCGTCTGGTACTGTTCTTCTCAATCTTTCCCGCATAGCATATAATACTGTCCACACCATTCGCACCCAAAAACACCTGCATGCCATAAGCTGCCGCCAGTGCATCCGGGTCCGGAAAATTATGCGTCTGCAAATACACCATATGATCCTTCAGTAAATCAATCAACCTTTTCCATTCCATATCGTATCCCTGTACCTCCATCTGGACCCCAGTCCCAATTCATCATTTTACCATAAACCCCAAAACTTCACAATCATTTCCTTACACTTTCGCCCCGCTCCCGCCCATTCCCCACGCCAATATCATTTCCCGCCGGACGGCTCTCTTTCTATTATCCGCCGAAACATTTGTGGATAACCGCCACAGATAATCCTTTTCCCGATTTTCCCGACACGCGGTTTTTTAGAAATCCGCCGCCGGGCCCTCCTGCATATTGCACGTGCGAAGAAGTGTTTGAGCACCGGGTCTGGGGTGCTGGGCAAACATTTTGCAGCCACGCTTGCGCTCTGTCGAAAACGCAGCGGTACATAAGCGAAGGCCCCGTTAATTATGTTTAACGGTAGATTTATTATAGGGCCTTTGCAAGTACCGGCGTTTTCAAAGGGGCTGCAAATGTTTCCCAGACACCCCTTCCCGGTGCGAGTTCTTCGTAAGCACGTGCAATCTAATATGCAGGAGGGCCAGGCAGCAGGATTTCTTAAAACCGATGGCAGTGCGGGAAAATCGGGAAAAGGATTATCTGCGGCGGTTTTACAAATATAAATTTACGGATAATAGAAAGAGAGCCGTCCGGATTAAAAAATTATTCTGCGTGGGGAATGGACGGGAGCGGCGCTTACCGTATATTTTGTGAAGGATTGCAGATACTATGCAAAAGTTTAGGAGTGGGATGATTATGGAAAAAATAATTTATATTAAGGCGCCTCAATTGGCGGCCATCAAAAATCCGGAGGTAAGGCTTAAGGATTTTTTGACTATATATGTGAAAGAGCCGGAGTTAAAGCAGCATTTGGAAAATATGCATTTTTATTCTTTTGTTCCGGGGAAAAAGGAAAAACGGGTGGTATCCATCTTAAAAATTATTGAGATGATCAGCAAAGAGGCGCCGGATGCTACAGTGGAAAATCTGGGAGAGGAGGATTTGATTATATCTTATGAACCCCTGTCAAGGTTTGAAAAATTGAAGGAAAATCTGTTTACTTTTTTTATCTGTCTGGTCGCCTTTTTTGGGGGCGGTTATGCCATTATGGCCTACAACACAGATATCGGGGCTAAGGAACTGTTTACCTATCTGTCCATGCTGTTTTTGGGAAATCCCAAAACCGGCGTCACCTATATTGTCATTGCCTATGCGATTGGGCTTACCCTTGGCATGCTGCTGTTTTTCAACCATCTGGGCAACAAAAAGCTGACGGAAGAACCCACTCCGTTAGAGGTGCAGATGCGGCTTTATGAAAATGATATCAGCACCACAGTCATCAAAAATGTCAGCCGCCAGGGCAGCTCCATTGATGTGGATTAAGGAGGGCGTTTATGCAGTTTTTCAATTACGGTCTTCTTCTATTATGCGGCTTTGCCGCCGGTTTTATTACTGCGGCGGCCTATGTAGCCTTTGTCGCCATGCTGGGGATTTTCCCAAAGGTTGCCGCAAAAACCAAAACCGCAGATGAATGTATATTATATGAAAACTGCCTGATGCTTGGGATTCTTCTTTCCGTTCTGGTACAGTTTTTCCTGTCCTACGAGTCTGCCGGAATGATTGCCCCCGCTGCCATGCAAAACTTCTTAGGGATTCTTGTTCTGTGTCTCATTGGCCTGTTTGGCGGCATTTATATCGGCTTTTTAATCGGCGGCCTTTCCGAGGTATTAAATGTCATTCCAATTTATGCCAAAAAGGCGCATATCAAAAGACGCGCAGGTCTTGTCATTATATGTTTTGCATTGGGAAAAGGACTGTTTATGCTCATCCAGTTTCTGATATTGGATGCATAAAGAAAACGGCTTTTGCCATACTACTAGTAGATATTGAACGCAGGAGGGATTGTTTTGGAACAGAAAATCAGTAATGAAGAGTATAATCAATATGTAGAGCAGGTAACGCCTACCTACAGCCTGTGGAAAAACTGCTTTAATGCTTTCTGGGTAGGCGGCTTAATCTGCCTGATCGGAGAGGTGATTTTCTCCTTTTTTTCGGGACAGCTTGGAATGAACGAGCAGGATGCGGCCAGCTTTGAGTCCATGGTACTGGTGCTGCTAAGCGTAATCCTTACCGGCTTTAACGCCTACGGCCACATTGCAAGGCTCGGCGGCGCGGGCGCCCTGGTGCCCATTACCGGCTTTGCCAACTCTGTGGCGGCGCCGGCTATTGAATACCAGAAGGAAGGACAGGTATTCGGTATCGGCGTCAAAATCTTTACCATTGCCGGTCCGGTTATCCTCTACGGCATATTTACCAGTTGGATTTTAGGAATTATCTATTACTTTGGCGGAAGCTTTGGCTGGTGGTAAACAATTTAAACTTAAAACGGGGCAGTTTCAACATATGAGACTGCCCCATTTTTATGAATTACATCGCTTTAAGAAAAATAGTCATACTTAGTGGATTCAAAATTATCGTTGTAGGCCATTCCTTTTGCATTGTACTGGCTGGTAATACTAGAAGCATTGGCCGCCGCATTTTCCGCCACCTTTAAACCGATATAGGAGGTGATGTCGGTAAAATCCGCCTCGCTGCCAAATACTTTTTTCAGCGTTTCCAAATCTGCGCTCTCTAATTTTTTGGTATCTACGGTAAGGGAGCCGTCCTTGTTCTGCGTGATTCCTACAGTGTCCAACAGCTCTGCATTATCCCCTGCCGCACCAATCAGCTCCTTCCGGTAAAATGCGTTTAAGGAGCCGTCTGCATCCTTTAGCAGCTTAAGGGCCTTATTGTAAGACTCCACCATAGTCTGTACTGCCTGAAGAATATCCTCTGTGCTCCCGCTTTCCTCTGCCTTGGCAAAAAGGGTGTCCTCCCCGTCTGCAAACAAGGCGGCGGAAGAAAGCGCCAAATCCTCTGCGGCAACCTCCAATTTCTGGTAGCCCTGCTGCTTTTCAGACACCTGCTGCACATCATTTTTACTGCGGTTCAACGCATCGAAAAGCGAATTAGAACCTCCCTGCTTTTTGCTCAGCGCGTCCAACAGACTGCTCTGTACCAGAGGAAGTCCGGATTCCCTTGAAGCCTGCATCATCATCTGTGTTGTTATTCGCATATCATTATCCTCCTTTTTTTGTTGCTTATCCCGCTGCTCCGGTAAGTGCCGGTGTAAACAGCATCATGGTCGCCGGGGAAGCCGGCGTATTTGAAACCGTAAATTCGCCCTCTCCCAGCTTTGCCAGTAAATCCTTCTCTAAAGCATGCTGCATCTGCATACGGGCGTATAGCTCCTGCAACATCTCCTTTTTCTTTTTTCTGCGCCTTGCGCTCCTGTCTTTCTTATCTGCTTTGCGTTCAACGCCATAGCTGCTGGCCCGATACTCTCCCGGAGAACGGCCAATCGTAATAATCTCATTGACCCTGCAAGGATATGTGCCTGTCGTATCCCGCTTAATCAGCGACAGCATTTTCTCACGATATTCGGGCTGCTCCTTCATCCTTTTCCAGCCCTCGTCCGTAATCCGCACCGCAAGGCTGTTAATCCCTCCCGACATGGGAATCTTTGCCACCTCCGCATAAAACTCCTGCTGGAACTGAAACATTTCCTCCTCGCTGGTAAGCCTGCGGGAAGGAACTTCGTCCTCGCTCTTCATTCTGACTGTCACCGCGCCTGTCTGTTCTTTCCCGTAATCTGTTTCATCCGTTTTGGCCGGTTCTTCCGCCTTTGTATCAGACGCCTTAAGATATGCGCTGAAATTGGTGCATGGTCCCGTTCCGTTTACCCTCATTCCCATTCCTCCTGCCCTTCATATTGTCTGCTATAGCTTATATCGGTACGCTTTCCTAAAAAAGCAACACCAAAAGCACCAATCGACCATTTGCGCATAAAATGATATTTCCCTACATCATAATAACCAAAAAGAGTCCCGAAAATCTTCGGAACTCCTTTTGATTATCTGTTACTGAACTTATGCTACAGCGTCTGTCTCCTTTGATGCATAGTAGTCGTCAAACAGCTTGTTGGTAGCTTTCAGGGTATCCTGAGAAATTCCGGGAAGCTCGCCGCCCCATGCTTTCTCAGCTAACTTGTAGCCCTTCTCAACAGCAGCCTGCATCTCTTTCATCTTGTCGACATCATCTCCGGCAAGCGCGCTTGCGAAATCAAAAAGACGTTGAGAAGTCTGCTTTACTCCCCAATAACCGTCCTCTGCAATATCCTTCTGCGCCTGCGCCTTGGTCTCGGCATCTACTGTATAGTTGCCACTGGCGATGAACTTCCAAAAACTGTCATCTGCCTGACTGTATACAGTTCCCTGCTTAGATATCATCTTATTGACAAGACTCAATAAGCTCTGCTCTCTTGCAGCCTGATCATTCTTAAGCTGCTCTACCAATGCTGCCCGGTCTTCCTTGCTCATCTTGTTGACAGAATAAGTAGCCTTCTTGGTGTCCTGAGAACCCTTCTCATAGACAACTCCATCAGACTCTTTGCTCTCCACTGCGGATGCTGCTGTGTTCTCTTTAGCAGTCTCTGCGGCGGCAGCGCTTGTTGCTGTGGTGCCGTAAGCACCTGTGTAATTACTTACACCATTCACTCCTACTGACATGCTATCATCCTCCTTGATTGTTAGGGCAGACTACAGACATCATGCCCTGCGCTGTAATCCGTTACATTTGTATTATGGAATATTTCCACATAAATTTCAATAGGGATTGCATAAAAATACCATTTTATTATACATATATTTGCCTAATGCACTAACAGCCTCTAAACTATCCCTGTTATAAATATCTCAAATCCGATGAGGATCAATATTACTCCACCCAGTATAGTTGCTTTGCCGGCAAGTTTTGTCCCAAACTTCTTACCGACTGCCAAGCCGGACATACAGATAATAAATGTAACGACAGCAATAATCAGGGAACATACCAATGCCATAAAGAAATCATATTCTGCAATCGTAAAACCGACTGACAGGGCATCTATAGAAGTTGCTATTCCCTGTATCAACAATGCCGCTGCGCCGACCTGCGGATTTTCCATTTCATCCCCGCCGTTTTGCATCCCTTCGATCAGCATTGTACCTCCTATATACAACAGCATAATCAGGGCGAGCCAGGGAATATACTTTTCAAACGTCTCTAAATGCTGAAGAATTGTATGTACACAGTTCCAGCCAATCATTGGCATCAGTGCCTGAAAAAAAGCGAACACACCTGCAACCCCGCACATCTTCTTTCGTTTCATTCCGGGTTCATTCAATCCGTTGGCAAGCGACACTGAAAAGGCGTCCATCGCCAATCCAATACCAAGCAGCACACTGTTTAAAAAAAATAACAGATTCCATTCCACCTTCCGTTCCTCCCCATGTTTTATGCTTATTATACTCCACATAACCATAATTTCACAATACATTTTCTGCTGATATTTCTTAGCAGGTATCCGTTTTCTGCCGCCTTTACAAACACAAAAAAGGCCTGATGATCAGGCCTTCCTGTTATACATATAATACAAATCCGTCTATATCAGCATATTGATGGAAAAGGCATCAAAGCCCTCCGTATCGTCTCCGCCGTTGTCCTTCATCACAGCGACTTCTCCCATCCGCTGCATGGCTTTCTGCATCAGCGCCCTCACCTTGTTGACCTCATTCTCATCGCACATGCCTTTTTCAATTCCCCCCTGACACTGGGCTAAATCTGTGTTTAGAAGCGCCAAAACTGCCTGCACCTGCTGGGAATTTTTTGCGGCGGAAATCTGCCTTAACCGTTTGCCCTCATTGACAGAAACACTACCGCCATAGGTTTCCGTCTCCATATTTCCTTCACTGTCTATGGTAATCTTCATTCCCTGATAGCCCTTGACATTTTCCTGTGCGTTCGCCTCCATCTCGTCCGCCGCCTTCAAATTCTCAAAAAGTTTCTTCCGCTTTTCTTCATCATTGACGCACGCTTTCAGATAGCTTTTAGAAATCTTTACCATGCCCTTATTCACCGTCTTATAATTAGAGAACAGGTAATCTGACAATTCATCTACATTGGAAAAAGTGACAGTCTGTGATTTCTCCTTTTCTTTCTGTGCGGCAGTTTCCTTTGCCTTTTTCTTCTTTGCCGTATTCAGGCTGTCGAGAATCTCCTGCATCCAGCTTCCCTTCTTATTCCTTGACAGGGGAATCACGCTCTTTTTGTTATCGCCTGCCTGTGAAATCCCCCATGCCCTAAGTCCGCCGTCCTCAGTGATAATAAAGCCATGGGCTTTAAGCCCCTTCTGGTTCGCTAAAGATTTCTGCACACTGACGCAGTCATAGATTAACGCCTCATATTCCAGCCGCTTTTCCGGATCTTTTTCCATCTCCCTCAATATATTCGGGGCAATGGAAATATTATTCAAGCCGCTTCCCTGAAACGGGGCTGTGCCTGCCCGAAAATTCGTATCGGAATACTTATCCTGCAAATCCGCTAAAACGCTTTTTCCCTCTTCCTTTTCTTTTTCTTCCTTGTCTACCCTGCTCTTTGCGTAGGCGTACGCCGCCTCTGATACCCAACTGTTTCCAACTTTTACCGCCATATTCTCGTCCTCCTTGATATTTACGTCCGTAATCCATTACAGTAAAATAAAAGTGGTTTTGCTCCTCTATTATACTATATCGGTTTACATCTGTAAATAATTAAGGGCTTTTCCCATTTTAATATGTATTACTAAAAAAATATTCCTCCGAACAACAGATTTCCATTGTTCAAAGGAATATGTATTTTGCCAGTTATATAATACCGGCTACATCTCCATGATAATCTCTCTTGCCAGACCTTCCTCAATGGGCGTCGCAAACACACCCGGTTCAAACTCCACAATACCGCCGATACTCTTCTGGATTACAAACCGCAGCCTGCCGTCCCTCACCTTTTTGTCGGTATAGAGTTTCCTGACAAGGGTTTCTCTGTCAATATATTCCGGAATCTTTACCGGAAGTCCTGCTTTTTCCAAAAGGGCAGTTACCCGGTTTTGTTCTTCTTCTGTCATATAACCAAGGCGGCAGGCCAGCCCTGTCTGGGCGGCTAACCCGATAGCTACCGCCTCCCCATGAAGCAGCCGGTAATCGCTGACCGTCTCTATTGCCCGGCCCACCGTATGTCCTAAATTGAGGACCTCCCGGAGTCCGCTTTCCCGTTCATCCTTCATTACCACCTGATATTTCACCTGGCAGTTCTTCTCCGCGATATGTTCGCAGGCTTTCCGGTCAAGGGCCAGAATATCCTCCATATGGCTTTCCAGATAATCAAAAAATTCCCGGTCTGCCAGACAGGCATGCTTAATGGTCTCCGCCAGTCCGCTTTTTACCTGGCGCTCAGGCAGCGTCTTCCACGCCGCAATATCAATGTACACCTTTTCCGGCTGGTTAAACAGTCCGATCAGGTTCGTCGCCAACGGCGTATCCACAGCCGTCTTGCCCCCCACAGAGGCGTCCGCCGCCGCCAAAAGGGTAGTGGCGTAATTGATAAAGGGAACTCCTCTCCCAAAGGTTCCTGCCACAAATCCGGCCAAGTCCGTAACCACGCCGCCGCCGACGGCAATCACGCAACAGTCCCGGCGGTAGCCTTTTGCCAGCATGGCGTCCTCTAATTCCTCTTTTGTTCTGCGGGACTTCTGTTTCTCGCCCTCCGCAAAAGTGAACAGATCAGCCTGATAACCCGCCTCCTGCAACAGATGAAAAATCCGTTCCCCATGCAGGTCCTTGACAATGCTGTCCGTAATGACTGCAAATTTATGAATCTTTCCCACCAGACCGGACTTTAAGTCCTCAACAAGCTTCTCCTCTAACCCATAACCAATTTCTATCTCATAGCTGTCGTCTACAATCTTTTTCAGTTCCACATGAAATGTACGCATATCTTCTCTGCTCCCGATATATAATCTGTTATTTTATAAAGCACCTGTCCAAAGCTCACCGGACTGCGGCAGCTTTATTTCAAATCGCTGTACCAGAAATGATTCTTCCTGCCATGCTCCTTCACATAGTAAAGCGCCTGGTCCGCACAGTTTACCAGTTCCGTCAAATCCTTTGCATCCTGGGGATATCTGGCAAGGCCGCCGCTAAAACTGATTGGAAGCGGGGTGCCGTCCTTTAAGACCAGTTCACTGAGTCTGGCCCTGACAGCCGCTAACAGGCTGTCAATCTCCTCCACCGTAAGGGGCGCATAGATAAAGACATTAAATTCATCGCCGCCCACCCGGCCGACAATACCGGTATCCTTAAAGGTCTCCTCCAATATGGAGGACACAGCGCAAAGTACATAATCCCCTGCTTCATGCCCGTACTGGTCATTGACATTCTTAAACAAATCCACATCTAAAAACATATAAGTGCTTTTCCCCAACTCCGCCTTGTTGTTGAACATCTTCTTTAAGGTTCCCTCAAAGCCCCGGCGGTTCAAAATCTTTGTCAGCGGATCCGCATTGGACAGATTTTTCAGTTTCTCCGACTTGTTGTGCTCATTGTGGTATAATATGGCAGCCACAACAATGGTAGCCAGAACAAGAAGCCCCGCGCAGACAGATACGCTTATGATAAACCGCTGCATGGTGTCGGAAAGCTCTGCTATCGGAATCCGGATTACCAGCTGCCAGTTATTCATACCCTTAATATGAATGTATGCCTGGGAATAGGAAATCCCATTCAGCTGAAAATTAATGATATTATCCGTAGCATTATTTTTCATATCCTCCACCCAGACATCATAGTCATACCCATTCAGGCATTTGATGTCCTTCTGAATCAGACGGAGATTGCTCCATGTTCCCGGCGGATTCGTGCCGTCCGAAGAACAGTTTACAAAATTCCCTGAATAGGGATTCATCAAAAGCACCGTAGTCTGGTCGGACAGGACATTGGTATTGGCAAGATTCTGTATGGTTTCCAGATAATAGGTGGCAAACAGACTTCCCACCTGCTTTCCGCTCTGGTACACAGGCGCAAAAATTGTAATCATATTACCGGCAGTCACGCTGGAGCGGTAAGGCTCAGAAATATATACGCCGTCCGATTGGCTGGCAATCTCCACAAAGCCCTGCTTCTCAATATCCATCCTCTCCCCGTCAGAGCCGTATACCGTACCGTCCGCACTCAACATGCCAATGCTGACATAGGGCATATCCCGCAGAGTCTTTTGCAGTTCCTCATAGTTCTCCTGGAAATCAATCTCCTTCTGGGCAGATATGATATCTGCCGCCTCCGTCGTGTAGTCCACCATCATTTCAAAGGAAGTATTCACCTTTTCCGACATCAGGCTTAAAATGTTATTAATCTGGGTGGTATTATTATTCTTGATATACCGGCTCAACAAAAAGGCCACTACCACCAGGACAATTAAACAGAATGTCATATATCCTGCTAAAAGGCGCAGATATTCACTATTGGATTGTGACTTGTTATTGTGTTGCTTTTTCATTTTGTCTCCCCTGCCAAATTTTGTTGATATTCTATATGGTTTTCCCTGCTGATGACTCTGGTGCCGGTATCAATAAATTTGTATCCGGCGTCTTCTCCATTCATTACCGCATAAGCCTTCATCATACCTTCATACCCCATATTGTACTGGTTCTGTACCACAGTGGACGCCTGCCATTCCTCAGAGCCCACTAAAGCCGCCGTCTCGTCAGCATAGTCAAAGCCGACCAGAATCACATCCTTCCGGTCCAATTCCGTCAAGCCCTGGACAAAGCCGACAGTAGAACTGTTATTGCAGCCAAACACACCCTTTATCTCCGGATAGCGTTCAAGAAAATCAACGCAGTTCTGTTTTGCCACAGCCATATCCCCGTCGTTTAACTTAACCTCGTCTAAAATTGTCCATTGCCGCGGTGCATTGGAAGACCAGTACTGACTGAAACCCGCCAGCCGGTCAATTACGGTCTGGGAAGATATAGAGGCAATCTGTATGGCAATGCCGGCCGGTTCCTCCTCCGACACGCCCTTATCCCGCAAAAGCCGAATCATCTCCTGCGCCGCTAATTCCCCTGCCTGTAAATTATCCGTCATATAACAGGTATCAAAGCTGTCCGTATTATTAAGAATTGTGTCAATCAGCACCACCGGAATCCCCTGATTATGCAAATCTGCCACTGTATCAGACAGCATGGTGGAATCGCCGGGCGACATTAATATGGCGTCCGCCTCCCCGGCTGCCGCCTGCTGCAAAAGCTTCTTCTGTATCTCCCAGTCGCCTTCCCCCACAGAAGCTCCCACATACACATTACAGCCCTTTTCCTCTGCGGCATCTGCAATTCCCCGTACAATATCCTGCCAATACTGGCTGGTCAGAACTTTAAGAATTACATACACATTCGGCTGTCCGTCCTTAATCTCTGTGGCCGCCTCGAATGCATAGTATTCTTTCTCCGCCGACTCGTCATCCTCTTTTTCCTGACAGCCGCCAAGCACCCCCATGGTGCATATTAAAAAGAAACAAAAATACTTTACCCACTTAATTTTCTTCATAAATATGCTACCTTTACCTTCTAAATATTAGTTTATATAATTATACCACATTCCGACGGTTTTTCAACAAAAAATGCCCTGTTTCCGCATTTATAAAGCGGAAACAGGGCATTGGAGAATCATCATTGCTCCTGATAGCGGGCGTATGCCTGTTTTACCTTCTGGTAACGGGACTTGGGAACCGAAAGCTCCTCCCCCGTCGTCAGCCGCAGCACGTAACTGCTTATCTTCTGTATGTAGCGCATATTGACTAAAAAGCTCTGGTGTATCCTCAGAAAATCCATGCCCTCCATGTCTTTTTCAATATCATTTAATTTGCGGTAAATACTGAATGTCCCGTCCTTTGTATAAAACAGATTCCTATGCCTGTTGGTTTCGATATAAATGATATCCTCTGCCCGCAAGGTCTGCTCTCCTTCTACAAAGGCGAAGTTCACCGTAAGCTCCTGCTTTTCCTGTTTTTTCAATCTGTCCTCCACCTGCACTTCCTCATTATCCTTTGCATATATCTTTGGTATTAGTATCGGTTCTCCTGCCGCCTTTTTTCAACCTTAATTGCACAAAACGACCATATCATTGCACGAAATGACTATTACAGATATTTAAACAGCCAGATCAATATATCCTTGTCTCCCTTAATATAGGGAATCACCTGCGTTTGTTCTTTGTTCTTAAGGTCAATAATAGCAGCATTGCCACCGCCGCCGATTCCCGGCAGCTTGTAAAAGCCGTCAAAAAACAGACCCGCCATATCATCTTTCCGGTTCGCCTCCGGCAGCAGTTCCCGAAAAGCCTCCATATCCACATAAACATTCTCTTCATCAATATGAACTGCGCTATGCAGCTCCTCGCTGTCTTCCACCAATGCCTGCTTGCCGGTCTGGTCATACACCGCCCAGGAATCTATAACGGTATACCGGGGATAGGAAGCCTTCACGATGCCACCCGCAAGAAAAGCATAGAGCGCAATGCCAAACGCCAGAAAAGCAGCCATTTTCTTTCTGTTATAAGGTCTGTAATCCGCAATCCCCATAATTCTGCGCTTAAACTGCCGGTACTGCTGCTCACCGGCAAAGGCGACTGCCCTGCCCATATTCCGGTTATCCTTGGGAACCGCCTTCATACTCTTTATCAGCAGCCTGCCATAATCATAGGGGCTCTGTCTCCCGTTTTGCATTGTAACCCGGTCGCAAATCTCCTCTAAATCCGTCTGAAAATATTTAACACAGATATGTACAAGGGGATTCAGCCATAAAAGCATCCGCACCGCATCCCAGAGCAGATAGAACCACAAATGCCCCAACCGGATATGCGTCTTCTCGTGAAGAATAATTGCCTCTAACTCCTCCCGGTTAAAGTTCTCCACCACCTGAGCGGGCAGTACAATGCGGGGACGGAACACTCCCGCAGTAAAGGGGGACATGGCCGTATCGCTTACATATACCTTCTGCCCGCAAATGGTTGCCGCCGGAAGCGTCCGGATATGCCTTTTCAATCCCTTACGCTGCCTTAAAAGATAGATTCCAACAAACAGGATTCCGGCAATATACAGCCAGCAAAACCATAGATGCATAGCGCAAAAATCATGCCAGCCAAACAGAAGAACAAAGCCGGTATGCGTCTGATAAATACAGGTCAGCTTTCCGACAAAAAGGCATAGCGGCAATAACCCCCACAACATTCCCCGCACAAAGACAGCATGGCGAAACAGCGTTCTCCGCAAAAGCAGAATTACAAGCATGACTGCGAGGGAAACGGTAACGCCCCTTCCCAGAAGAACAGTGCAGTAATCTACCCAGCCGCAAACACATCTGGCAAATGCATCAAACCACAGACGAAAAGTCATCTCTTATCACATCCTTTGCTTTTTTCAAGAATGGCCTCCAACTCCTTAATCTGTTCCTCCGTCAGCTCACAGTTCTGAATCAGGGCAGCCAATGCATTGGTCTTATTGCCGGAGAAATAGCTTTCCGTAAAACGGCGGCTCTTGTCCATAAGGCACTCCTTCCTTGAACGGAGTGGAAAATAGTGATATACCCTGGAATCCTTCTTGTCTACCGTATAGTCAATAATCCCCTTTTGATACAGCCGGTTAATCAATACCCGCACCGTCTTGGGAGAAAATTCCTTGGTTCCTTCTAACCTCTTGATAATCTCCAGTGAAGTCATGGGAATGCTGCTCTCCCATAAAATATCCATAATCAGCCATTCCGTCTCACTGGGCGTCATATCCTTCTTTAACATTTGTTCGTCCTTCCCTCTGTACACTTTATCGTAACTGCATTATAGCACAATGGATAACACTTGTAAATTGTTAATGCTATTTTTTATTGAAATATTCCTCCCGCATTTTCAGTAAAATTTTCTTTTCCAGACGACTGACCTGCACCTGGGAAATTCCTATCTCCTTCGCAATTTCCGTCTGCGTCCGGTTTTCAAAATAGCGGAGCTTTATAATTTTTTCCTCCGTCTCATTGAGTCCGGACATTAATCCTTCTATTACAATGCGGTCTAAAAGCACCCCCTGGGCGTCTCCCTCGTCTGCAATCTTATCCATGAGATATACCGCATTGCCGTCATTCTGGTAAATGGTCTTATAAATGGATTCCACCTCTACATTGGCCTCTAAGGAGGCTACGATTTCCTCCACATCAATTTCCAACAGTCTGGACAGTTCTTCAAGCCTTGGCTCAATGCCCGTCCTGTTAATAATTTCCTCCCTCGCCTTCTTTACCTTATAGGCCGTCTCCTTAAGCGTCCGGCTCACCTTAATCATGCCGTCGTCCCGGAGAAACCGTTTTATCTCCCCGGTAATCATGGGAACGGCATAGGTACTGAATTTTACATCAAAGGAAAGATCAAATTTATCAATGCATTTCATCAGGCCGATACAGCCAATCTGATATAAATCCTCCAGCTCATGCCCCCGTCCGAGGAACCTTCTCGCCACTGCCCACACCAGTCCGAGGTTCTCGGTCACAAGCTGCTCTTTTGCGTCCTGGTTACCTTCTTTTGCAAGCCTTAATAATTCCAAAGTCTTGTCCATGACGCCTCCACTATTGATTTTCTTTTATTGTCTCCTCCTCCGCTTCTCCGGTCTCCCAGTCCTCCTTTGTTTTTCCGATTCGTTTCCACATGGTGACAACGGTTCCCTTTCCCACAGCAGATTCCACCTTAAGGTCGTCCATAAAGGCTTCCATAAAGGCAAATCCCATTCCGGAGCGTTCTAACTCCGGCTTAGATGTGTACATAGGTTCCATGGCCTTTTCAATATCCGGAATCCCCACGCCGTAATCCGTAACAATAATTGTAACCAGTTCATTCTCGATGCGGGTTTCAATCCGGATTCTTCCGTCCTTATTTTCATATCCATGAATGATGGAGTTGGTCACAGCCTCCGACACTGCCGTTTTGATATCCGCCACTTCCTCCAAGGTGGGATTTAACCTTGTGACGAAAGCCGCCACTACCACTCTTGCAAATCCTTCATTGCGCGACACGCTGTCAAACTCCACTACCATCTGATTGTTATACTGTTCCATAATACTTTCCCCTTTTCCTGTTTTTTAAGTAATCTCTTTTAAGTTCTCCCTTTTATATTATTGATTAAATATTAACTGTAGTTAATATTCTTTTTCAATCACCTCTAACGCCGTCTTGGTATCCTTCTGTGTTCTGGCAATACGGTACAGTCCGGAGATTTCCAAAATTCTGGAAATCTTATCATGCACGCCGACAATATACACATTGCCGTTTAAATACCGTACCTCCCGATACCGTCCCATCACCAGTCCGATTCCAGAGCTGTCCATAAAATGCGTATGCTCATAATTAAAAATCACATTGCGGATTTTTTTACCGGTAAACAGCGGGTCTGTCTTTTCCCGCACAATCCCTGCCACATGATGGTCAAGCTCCTCCGGCAGGTCAATAATCAGGGTTTCTCCCTTTACTTGAAATAACTGCTTCATATTCTTTTCCTTCACTTTCCTATAATAATAAAAGAAAGACAATAACCCTCTAATCAGAGTCATTGTCTTTTCCTTCGTAGCTTATTCTTTTGTCCTTTGTTATCCGTTATCGGATTATTCCGAATATTATCTGCGGTTAAATTTATCTATTCAGAAAGATAGTCTGAGATTTCTTCTATATGACTACTTTCGGGATAGCTGTCCTTAAGTTTGACAAAGGCTGCCTTTGCTTTCTCCTCATCCTGATTGCCCAGATAGGCTTTCCCAAGATAGTAATATGCGTCTTCTCCTTCCTGTAACTGAAGGGCTACATTGCACATATTGATTGCCTTTTCAAAATCTTCTTCTGTAATCGCCTTTTGTGCCTCTGTGCATAAAGTCTCATATGCCGTATTCGGTATATTGTCCTTGATTACCTGAAAGGCTTCCTTAGAATCCTGCTTTTGATCAGCCGCTTCTTTTTCTTCCGCCTCTTTGTCGGCGGCCTGTTTTTGCAGGGTGCTAAGCTGGCTTTCCAAATCAGAAATCGTAACATTCTTCTGGGAAATCTCATCACTATAGGTAAGCTGCAAATCCCGGTTTTCCTTATTGGCTGAATTGAGCTTTGTAGGAAGAATCAACAGCCAGAATGATAAAATCCCCAATATCAATCCGACAGATACATAAAGCAGATTGAACTTATTATGGTTAATCTCCTCATAGGAGCCGACGGAAGAATCCGGGTCCTCCACATCATCAATATCATTTTCAAAAAAGGTCTTAATATCAGACTTAAGCTGATCCTCGTCCGTATAAGCAGAATCCACATCAATTCTTGTGCTGCTTTCCTTAAGCCCGATAATATCCCGCGGCGTCATTCCCATTTCCTTCAGATACTTTACAGCTAACGTATTGTTCTTGTCAATACGCAGAACCCGCTTCAAGGCTTTCTTCGCCTTATCCGGATTCCCATTGTCCATATAGAGAAGGGCCAGCAATAGATATCCCTTGACAAAATGAGGGTATCCGGAAAGGATTCTCTTTAACTGGATAAAGGCCAAATCCTTGGTTCCCTGTCTGGCATGCATAAGCGCCTGATTAAACTGTTTGGCTAATTGATTGGCTTCCTCTAATTCCACAGGGTCCGACTGCACCTGCCTGATATAGTACTGGGCAATGTTGCCGTCCCCCGGCAGATAGTTGCTGCTCATCACCCATTGGGTAAGCCCTAAAATGGTCTCTCCCATTTCATAGTAAATCAGCCCTAACAAATTGCGGGCGTTAATATTCTGTTTGTTATACTTTAACGCTAAATTCAATGCATCAATAGCACCGGTTAGATCTCTGACACTGGCTCTGTCTAACCCCAGATTATAATAATAACTGGAAGTATTATAGGCCTTTGCCAACAGTCGATGGCTCATGCCGCAATTACTGCAATGTCCGTTCTCTAATACAGGTGCTCCACAATTCAAACACTCCATATTCTCACCACCTATTGCGACTGTCTGTCATTCAACTGTTGTAACATTTCCTCTAATACATCTGTTATATCTTTTACATCATTCTTATATATTGCATCCTCAGCCTGGGCAATCTCCAGACTGGGCTTAAACTTTCTAATCTCCTCATCGAAATTAATCATAATCTATACTCCCAAACCGAGTAAGTTACCGGCCAGATATAAGGAGCCTACGCAAAATAAATACTGTTCATCAACATGGCTTTTCCCATAGGCAAAGCCTGCTTCTATATCATCAAAAATGGTAATCTTACTACCAGAAAAATGTCTAAATGCTTCTTCCACATCTGCTGTCCCAGCCGATCTGTCGCCGTCATATCTCACAATAATAATCTCCTGAAAAGGAATCCTGCAAAGCCGCTTAATCATAGCTTCGTAATCCTTGTCCTTTGAGACAGCAAATAATAAAATCTTCTGTTCCTCCGGGAACAGCACCTCTAAGGTTTTGCAGAAAGCCTCTATGGCTTCTTCGTTGTGTGCGCCGTCGATGTATATATGGTTCGCAACACATTCCATTCTGCAGGGCCAGACCATATTCACAAGTCCCGCCTTCACTATATCTAAATATCTATCGGTTAATCCGTTATCAGCAAAATCCATTCCTGCCTGTCCAAAACAATCCCGGCAGGAGTTTAACAAAATCTCAAATGCCTTTACAGCCAAAGCTGCATTGTCCAATTGATAAAGAGCGGTTTTTCTTATTTGCAGACCGCTATATTCATAATAACCACTATTGAAAGAAAAATCAATGGTTTTTTTCTTAATTTTTAATATTTTATACTGAAAATCCCTTACTGCATGGCAATCCGCTTCCATATTTTTACAAAAATCAGTTATAATTTTCGTTTCCGGTCCCTTTCTGTCAAAAAAAACCACAGGAACCCCCGGTTTGATAATGCCCGCCTTTTCTCTTGCAATCTCCTCAATCGTATTTCCCAAATACTGCATATGGTCAAGTCCTACAGATGTGATAATGCATAACGCCGGTTGTACCACATTGGTGGCGTCTAATCTTCCGCCCATGCCGGTTTCAAAAATCATAAAATCCACACCCTGTTTTTTAAAGTACAGCGCAGACATTAAAAACAGCAATTCAAAAAAAGAGGGGTGGGGTATCCCCTGCCTTTTTGCCGTTTCCATATACCCCATGACCTCCTGGAAAATTTCCATAAATTTCTCATCAGAAATCACTTCCCTGTCTATCCGGATTCTCTCATTTATTTTTACTAAATGGGGAGAGGTAAAAAGTCCCACCCTGCATCCTGCTTCCGTTAATATGGACGCCAAAAAAGAGCAGGTAGAACCTTTCCCATTGGTACCTGCCACATGGACAACCGGACAGCACTGCTCCGGGTGCCCCATTAATTCTAATATCTGATTTAAGTTATCCGTTCCCAATTTTTTTCCAAAAAGGGGAACGGACATGATGTAATCTACACATTCCTGATATGTCATTTTATCTCAACCTTTTTAACTGGATTCATTGATGAAAATAAATTTTCAATCCGTCAACGGTTGTCAACCTTCTCCGGATAGAGGTCATGGTTAGAAAGCCGGTTCCATGCAACCTCTTCCCATCTGGTGTCCGGTCTTCCGTAGTTGCAGTAAGGGTCGATGGAGATGCCGCCTCTTGGCGTAAATTTTCCCCATACCTCGATGTATTTTGGATTCATTAACTGAATCAAATCTTTCATGATAATGTTGACACAATCCTCATGGAAATCTCCATGATTGCGGAAACTGAAAAGATAAAGCTTCAGGGATTTGGATTCCACCATCAGCTTATCTGGCACATAGGAGATATAGATTGTGGCAAAATCCGGCTGTCCGGTAATGGGACAGAGGGAAGTAAATTCCGGGCAGTTGAATTTCACAAAATAATCGTTGTCCGGGTGCTTGTTGACAAAGGTCTCTAATATCTCCGGAGCATAGTTGTCCGGGTATCTGGTGCCCTGATTTCCCAAAAGGGTAACGCCCTCTAATTCCTCTTTTTTTCTTCCGCTCATACACACTCTCTCCTTAGATTTTATTTCCCCGGTTCTGTGTTTTTTATATTATCATGGGGAGGGGATTTTGGATTAGCGTATTCCCAACAACACCGGCGCTCGGTTATGGAATTTTTCAAAACAAGTTTTGCAAAATTCCATAAAGGTCGCGCCTTGTGTTTTGGGAAATACGCTAATCCTATTTACGCTCCGATGAGGATATAAAAAACGCAGAACCTCCGCCACGCCCGAAGCCGGTTACTATGTTGCTGCGATTCGTAACAGATAAAAACAGTATAGTATTAATGGAAAAAAATTGCAACGATAAATGCGATTGTATCAGTGTGCACAGTGGTTAAATTTCTTAAAATGAATTCGGGGTTTACAAATATTTTATGCGTGATATATTTTAATGATAAATGGATTCGGAGGTGGCTTACATGCTGTTTAAAATTATTATCTGCTTTCTGGCAGGTATAGGCGCCGGATTAGGGACGGGGTTCGCGGGAATGAGCGCCGCAGCGGTCACCAGTCCCATGCTGATTACTTTTCTCCACCTGCCCGCCTATGAAGCGGTAGGGATTGCACTGGCCAGTGATGTATTGGCAAGCGCCATCAGCGCATATACATATGGGAAAAATAAAAATCTGGATATTAAAAACGGAATGATCATGATGATTACCGTATTGCTTTTTACCATGGTCGGCAGCTTTGTTGCCAGCAAAGTACCCAACAGAACCATGGGAAATTTCTCCGTTTTTATGACCTTCTTACTGGGAATTAAATTCATTGTAAAACCGGTTATGAACACGAAGGAAGCTATGGCTGATGTCAGCGCCAAAAAACGAATTGTCCAGTCCGTAGTAAGCGGCATGCTTGTCGGATTCATCTGTGGATTTATCGGCGCCGGCGGAGGAATGATGATGCTGTTAATCCTGACCAGTATTCTGGGATACGAGTTAAAGACCGCAGTCGGCACCAGTGTATTCATTATGGCTTTCACCGCTTTTACCGGTTCCGTCAGCCACTTTGCCATCGGCGGTCTGCCGGATATAAGCTGCCTGATTTTCTGCATAATTTTTACTCTGCTTTGGGCGAGAATTGCGGCGCTGTTTGCAAACAGGACAAGCGCCGCCACATTAAACCGGGCGGTGGGCGTCGTGCTCTCCGCACTCGGTGTGGTTATATTATCTGTCAATCTGCTAAGCGGAACGCCTTGAATTTACGCCGATGTAAAAGAATTTTGACAGGGGAAAACGTTCCATGTCAAACGCCTTTGATTGAAATAAAAACACCGGAGGAATATAGTAACCGCAGGAGGTACGGAAATGGAATTAGGAAATCAAATCAAAAAAATGCGAAACGAATTATCGCTCTCCCAAGATGAACTGGCTGAAAAAATATTCGTATCAAGACAATCCATTTCTAACTGGGAAAATGATAAGACTTATCCTGATATTAAAAGCCTGATTCTTCTAAGCGAGGTGTTTTCTGTATCTTTAGATACTTTAGTCAAAGGAGATATACCGGAAATGAAAAAGAAAATTGATGAACAGGAATTTGTGGAATTTCAAAGGGACAGCAAGATATATACCGCACTGTTTATTGCAGTTCTCCTGCTGCCTCTCCCCCTTGCCAGACTCTTGGACTGGTGGGCGTTTGCAGTTTACCTTCCGTTACTTGGCGCGGCTATGTATTATGCCTTCCGTCTGGAAAAATACAAAAAAAAATATGATATCCAGACCTACAAAGAAATTGTTGCTTTTACAGAAGGAAAAAATTTAAATGAGTTGGAAAAAGCCATGGAAAAAGGAAAACGCCCCTATCAAAAGGTAATGCTGGCAATCCTCTCAGCCCTGCTTGCCATTATCGTTTCCAGCATCATGGCCTGGATCATCAAGTGGCTTTCCTGAAAAGGAAGGCCACTTTCATTTTTCCATTTATAAATTCTTATACCTGCATATCAAAATTATTTCCCGACACAACCGGATTTTTTATCTTATCTGACCGGCCCTGTTCGTCCTCCGTTGCCGCCTGGATTATAAGCTGCATCTCCTCATCATCAATATAAATTTCTCCGTTATCGGAATGGTTTAACTTTTCTAATAACATCTGCTCCGCTTTATCCTGTAAGGTATCCGGTTGGGCGACGCCGTTATCTTTCAAGGCGTCTGGTCCGGCGGTAATGTCTGGTTCTTTTTCCTTTTCTGCCTCTTTTACTTCTTCGGCTTTTTCTTCTAATTGTTCCGTAATCTGCTCTGCCTTTTTACGGGCATTTTCGCGGGTTTTTTCTATATGCTTTTTGACATTTCCTTCGGCTTCCTTGCGGAGTCGTTCATTCAGTTTATCCTTTTTTACACTAAAAGCAATACAACTGTATTTTCCATTCGCGTCAATATAACTATGGTGATATACCGTAGTGAATCCCACAGCTTTGTGATAATTATCCAGTATTTTTGTCATTTTTTCAACGCCGCCAATTAGCTCTTTCATTTTCTTTTCCATTGCAGGATCATTTTGCATTTTCTCCAAAAGTTTCTGGTCGATTGTCAGCGTTTTGCCAGTCTTATCTGTTGCATAGCTACTTCCCATGCGAAATTCTACGCTCGGCGCAAGTTTAGACAGTTCTTTCATATATTCTGCTGTACTACCTACCTTGCCGCTCCCAACATCAGTTTTTTTCTGTGTTGCCGCAGTTTCCGATACTTCCTGTTTGGAAACCGCTCTCTGTTTTGCTGTTTCCTGCTGTTTTTGTGCCGCACATGCATTCTCATATGCGTTGTAGTTGTTTGTAATTTCCATTGCCATAATTTTACTCCTCCTTGATTATCAAAATCGCTAGAAATCCGTTTCCCGTTTATCTGCTCTTATACCTGCATATCAAAATTATTTCCCGACACAACCGGATTTTTTATCTTATCTGACCGCCCCTGTTCGTCCTCCGTTGCCGACTGGATTATAAGCTGCATCTCCTCATCATCAATATAGATTTCTCCGTTATCGGAATAGTTTAACTTTTCTAATAACATCTGCTCCGCTTTATCCTGTAAGGCGTCCGGTTGAGTAGCGCCGTTATCTTTCGGGGCGTCTGATTCGGCTGTGATGTCCGGCTCTTTTTCCTTTTCTGCTTCTTTTGCTTCTTCGGCTTTTTCTTCTAACTGTTCCGTAAGCTGTTCTGTTTTTTTACGGGCATTTTCGCGGGTTTTTTCTATCTGCTTTTTAGCATTTTCCTCTGCTTCCTTGCGGAGTTTTTCATTTGCCAAATCTTTTTTTACAACAACAGCAAAATGTGAAAATTTTCCATTTTCATCTATATAGCTATGGCTGCACACAACGGTATGTCCCATTGATTTTGAAAAATTATCAGCAAATTTCAGGGCTCTTTCTACATCTTTCAGACGTTGTGTATATTCCTTAGCTGCGGCAGGATCATTCTGCATTTTTTCCAAGAGTTTCGGGTTAATATCTACAATGTTTACTTTGCCATCGTTTTGTAGGTTAATTCCCTGTCCAATTTGCAGCTTCATATACGGAACCTGTTTCTGCAAATTTTTAAGATATTCTTCATTGCTGTATTTCCCGACTGCACTCTGTTTTACCTCTGTATTGCCGGCAGCCGTTTTGTCCGGATTGCCAGCCCCTTTCTTTTGGGCCGCATAAGTATTTTCATATGCACTGTAATTGTTTGTAATTTCCATTGCCATAGCCTCGTCCTCCTTGATAATTAAAATTATTTGAAATCCGTTTCCCGTTTATCTACTCTTATACCTGCATATCAAAATTATTTCCCGACACAACCGGATTTTTTATCTTATCTGACCGGTCCTGTTCGTCCTCCGTTGCCGCCTGGATTATAAGCCGCATCTCCTCATCATCAATATAGATTTCTCCATTTTCGGAATGATTTAATTTTTCTAATAGCATCTGTTCCGCTTTTTCCAACGGTGTATCATTTTTGACAATAACAACACCTGAGTTTTCCTGTTCTCCATCCGCTTTTTTATCTTCTGTTCCTGTTTTATTGTCCTCCAACGCTTCCTGTAATGCTTCCCGTTTTTCTGCCGCTTTTTCCTTTGATTTTTCAAGCAGTTCTTCCGCATTTTTCCGTCTTTCTTCCCGTAGCTTATCGCTCAAATTCAACATAAAGTCATTCCTGACAAGTGCAATTTGGCGATATTTTCCGTTTTCGTCTATATAATCATGCTTAAATACAACACTCCATCCACTGGCATTCATTACACTGTCCAACATATTTACGGCTGATTCGACACCTTTAATCAATTCTTTCATTTCTTTTTCTTTCTCTGGATCTTTCTGCATCTTATCTAAAAGTAATGGATTGATTGTCAAAGTTTTACCGCTTTTTGCGGATGAAAATGTATTTCCAATCTTACACTCGACGCTTGGAACAAGCTTTGCCAGTTCATTCATATAATCCGCTGTGCTTTTTGCCTTACTACTCCCCGCAGTTTCCGGTACTTCCCGTTTGGAAGCCGCTCTCTGTTTTGCTGTCTCCTGCTGTTTTTGTGCCGCATAGGTATTTTCATATGCGTTATAGTTGTTTGTAATTTCCATTGCCATAGTTTCGTCCTCCTTGATAATTAAAATTATTTGAAATCCGTTTCTGTTCTACAGTAGTTTTAACAGCTTTATCTGCCATTCATTTTCCCGATTATCATAAGGCATTTTTACAATCTGCCCTTCCACATTTGGCTCATAACAGCAGCTATAGCTGAAACCTCCAACTCCGGGAAGTTTATAAATTCCCCCAAACACAATAAAAATATCCCCCGATGCGTTCTGTTCCTGCAAATACTGTTCAAAGCATTTTCTATCTATATAGACATATCTGTCGTCCCAGGAAATCATCCGATGCAATGCATTACTGCTGCCAGTGTCCGAGAAAGTCACATTGTTACCGTCAAAGCCATAAACAATCACAATATCATTTTCATTATTTCTGCCATAAGAGTTGCTTCTAATTCCTGCCATCAACACGACTACAAGCAGAACGGCGCCTGCAAGCGTACCAAATGCCACACCACGCTTATACGGTTTGTACCCTGCAATCCTTGTCACCCGCCGCCTGATTTTACGGTATTCCTTATCTCCTGCAAATGTGGCGTACATATTAAAATCCTTATTTTCCGTCTGCAAAAGCCGCATAGTTTTCAACAAAAGTCGTCCGTATGAGTAGGCGTCCGTCCGGTTCTTTTGGATTGTCGTCCAGTCGCAGATTTCTTCCATATCCTCATGGAGCTGTCTGGCCCCTATGGCAAGCAGCGGATTTATCCATAACAGCACCCGGAGAATATCCCACATAAAATAGAACACTAAATGCCCCAGACGAATATGCTCTTTTTCGTGCAGAAGAATCGCCCGCAGCTCCTCTTTCCCGTACTGTTCCAATATGGTCTGCGGCACCACGATTTTGGGACGAAACACGCCGACTGTAAACGGGGTAACAGGAAGCCTTGTCACATACACAAGCGTCCCTTCTATCTGCCGTTGCTCCATGCCGTCAATCAGCTTTTTTAATTTTCTTCTCTTAAAAAGCCGCCGGGCAAGACACAAAAACATAACGCCAAAATACAGCCAGTTTAACCACATATGCCTGTTGAAAATTCCTGTCCAACAGGTAAACAAAACCGCTCCTATCCTGCTCTCATAAAAAAATTTCATTTTCCCGACAAACAGGATTGGAAGAAACAGGCTCCACAATGCGCCTTTTAAAAATACCCTGTTTTTTAGCAGCGTCTTCCGCAGGAGAAAAACCACTGCAAATACCGCCGCAGACATCAACGCGCATCTCACAAGCTGTATGGTGTAGTAAAGCGCACCAAAATTCAAAAATCCTTCCATGTGTTCCATAAATTCCTGTACCCTCATCTTTTTCTGCGTGCTTTTTTCTTCGGTTTACACTGCTCTAAAATTTCTTCCAGTTCCCGGTACTGTTCTTCGGTCAGCTCTGCATTTTGCAGCAGGGCCGCCATTGCGGCATTGTCACTGCCGCCAAAATAACTGTCTACAAATTTCCTGCTTTTCTCCTTCTGGCAGTCCTCCCTTGATTTTTCCACAGTATAGTGGTACACCCTCGCATCATGTTCGTCCACTGTGTAACTTAACACGCCCTTCTGCCACAAACGATTCAGCAGAACGCGCACCATCCGGGGGGACATATCGGAGGTTTCTCTTATTTTTTGAATCACTTCTCTCGCTGTCATGGTTCCGCTTCCCGACCAAAAAATCTCCATAATCAGCCATTCGCTTTGACTCGGAGTCGTCTCCTTATCCATGCTCCCATCTCCTTTGTTAAATGATTTCAATCTGTATATCGGATAAAATTTCTAAAATGTTAATGTTTGTTCCCAAAATTTCAAAAAAATAAAAACGCTCCCTTATTTTCGCAATCTGCGCATAAATATCTGCTATCGCCGGCATGCCTTGCAGGCTTTCACTCACTGTGTGAAGACAGATTTAATTTGTGCAGTTCAGCAGACAGCGCAATAACAAATATACATTCCACCAGAAGAAGCGTGCATGCAACAAAAAACGCCGAAAACATACAGCCGCAAATAAGCGATATAATCGGAATCACGATTGCAAACACCCGGTAGCTTACGGATTTATACAACCACGAATACGGCAGTAAATGTGCGCCGAATACCATGGCATAGACCATTACCATTTTATCCGGAACAGCATTAAATACCCACATCACAATCAATATATACAAAAACTGATTGCAGGTAAACAGAAATCCTACATTGCCAAGCGGATTACTTTTATCAAAGATATCAACCTTTAGTATTTTACCGATTACCCATGAAATGGGCAATAACGGGCACGAGCAGCAAAACACAAGTAAATTCTCTGTATTTTGCGGTAAGTCCAACGATATTACAATCAGTATCAACAGCCATATAACAACAGAAGCACATATAAACGGCAATCCCTTTTTTTGCTTTATTGTTATATCGTTTCTTAATTCATCTAAGCTCATTTTTCTCCCCCGTAACCCGTAATTTTTTACAGATATGATACCACAATCACACTCGTATTCCAAATTTTTATACTGTATAATATGTGTCAGGTCCTCACTGGAAACTTTTTATATTTGAAATTGTAAAGTAAATTTACCTTCTGTTCATGCAGAATTTACTTTACAATTCAACTATCCGAACTTTCGCAATACAATGCGCTGCCTGCGCTCGCCTCCGATAGCAATAAGCAAAATTTGTATATTTTTTAGGATAACATAGCAATCTGCTTTTCATAAACCCGATATGTTCTGTCATGAAAAAGCACCCACACGATCCGGTCAAAAGCCCCCTTGTTGGTATCTATATAAGTATGTACTGTCCGCACTGCAATCTCTGCCGCCTGCTCCAGTGGATATGAATAGACACCTGTAGATATAGACGGAAATGCAATGCTGCGGATTCCGTTTTGCCGGGCAAGCTCCAAGGAGTGGAAGTAGCAGTCTGCAAGCAGCCCGGCTTCGCCCGACCTCCCGCCATTCCAAATCGGTCCTGCGGTATGAATCACATATTGGCAGGGAAGTTCATAAGCACCAGTTATTTTTGCCTCTCCTGTCTGACATCCATGCAGTGACCGGCACTCCTTGAGAAGATCCGGTCCTGCCGCCCTGTGAATAGCGCCGTCCACACCGCCTCCGCCAAGAAGACTGGTATTCGCCGCATTCACAATCGCCTCCACCGTATTGATTTTCGTGATATCTCCCTTGATACACTCTATTCTACATTCACATTCCATAGCTTTCCCCTCCTCCATAATATAAAACTGCCTAAAACTCCAAACTATCCGCATTAAGCAGAAAATATTTCATACCCATAATCACAAATCCTTCTTCATTTCTCCAAGGCTTTTTCGTTCCATTTACTATAACAATCTTCTTAAATGAATCTGAAATATTTCGGAGCGAATTAAGTTCCTGTGTCTGCTTTTCCTCAGAATCCATATTATAAGCTACTTGAATGTAATATCTCTGACTTCCCTGGTTCACTACAAAATCAACTTCTAACTGCTTACGAACTCTCTTTCCTTCGCCATTCTTTGCAAATATATCCACAACACCAACATCCACATTATAGCCACGCATAAGCAATTCATTGTAAACAATGTTCTCCATAATATGCGTAGGTTCCTGCTGCCTGAAGTTTAGCCTGGCATTCCTAAGTCCAATATCAGAAAAATAGTATTTCAAATTTGCCCCCACATACTTTCTGCCTTTAATATCATATCTGTTCGCCTTGGAAATCAAAAATGCCTCTGCCAGATAATCAATATGGTTAGATATGGTTTTATTGCTATAATTGATACCTCGTTTACTTTTAAAGGTGTTCGATATTTTAGTTGGATTGGTAGACGCTCCTATGGCAGAAGCAAGAATATCCACTAAAGTTCCGAGTTCATCAATATTTTGAATCCTGTTTCGCTCTACCACATCCTTAATATAAACATTGGTAAAAATATTTTTAAGATATTCCGCTTTTTGGCGTTCCTGAGGAAATTGTGCTACCTGCGGCAGACCGCCATATATCATATATTCCTCCCAAGCATCATCATAATCTCCATCAAAAGCCGCATAGAACTCTGCAAAGGATAACGAATAAATTCTGATTTCATCTCCTCTGCCCCTAAATTCAGTTACAATATCGCTGGATAAAAATTTAGAATTACTGCCGGTTACATACACATCAATGTTACTGATACGAAGCAGGCTGTTTAGCACTTTCTCAAAGCGTGGCATAAACTGAACTTCATCCAAAATCAGATAATATTCCCGGTCGTCATTTATTGCATCCTTAATATACTGATAACATTTTTTCGGATCTCTCAGTTCTTCATTTTCAATGCCATCTAACGCAATTTCAATGATGTGGTCATTATCTACGCCATTATCCAATAAATATTTCTTAAATAATACAAATAACAGATATGATTTGCCGCATCTTCTTATTCCTGTGATAACTTTAATCATTCCATTATTTTTTCTTATCTTTAACTGTTCAAGGTATGAATCTCTTTTAATTTCCACAGCGCCGCTCCTTATTTTTGTGCATTGCACAAATTTTGGTAATGTTATTTTACCGCTAAATCATTTTTAATTCAATAGATATTACTATTTTTTGTGAATTTGCGCTGTTTTATGTAGAGCCATGTTCCCATAACCCCTTACGCCCCATTGGGCTCCAATTACATAACGCAGTGTATTCTTCCGATTCAAAACACACTGCGCCTGAGTTACTGCTTCCTAATCATTTTACTTTCGATTCCGCCCATTTTTTCACACTCTTGTAGGATAAATCCGTCAAATCTTTTCCCTTTGCCACCTTTGCGCCTTTGGCACTTGCTTTGATTCCTTTCATGCTGCCGGAAATGCCGCTTCCGCCGCTGGTGCAAAATGGCACGATCTTTTTCCCTTTCAGATTATAGGATTCTAAAAATGTCCGGATAATCTTTGGCTCTTTTCCCCACCAGATGGGATAGCCTAAAAATATGACATCATATTTACGGATATTTTTAACTTTTCCCTTTATTTCCGGCCGGACAGTTTCATCGTTCTGTTCCCTGTTTGCCCGACAGTTATCATTGTCATAGTTTAAATCCGCAGAAGTATAAGGTTTTGCCGCCTTAATCTGGTACAGTGTTCCTCCTGTTGCCTTTTTTATTTTCTTTGCCGCGCCCTTAGTTGTTCCCGTAGCAGAAAAATAAACCACCAGCACTTTTTTCTTTTTTGCCTTCCTTGCAGCGCTGACATTTGCCGCAGGCAGCGCCAATCCCATAATTAACGCAAATACCAGTAACAGATTCATCCAAAATATTCTCTTTCTCATTGTCATCTCTTCCTTTCTACTTTTATATAATCCAATCTCTGAAATCCAACTTTCTACATCTGACTTTAATAAATTAGCAGGAATTTCTTTCCCGTCAATTTACCTGTTCTTTCCCAAGCGCATACGCCATCTTAAGATACTTTGACTGTTTTGTCATAGACGGACTTCCACATCCCTTTCCCAGTACCATTCCCTGATCTTTCAAATTCAGATACTTTACTAAAGTATGATAATGCGCCTCTAATGCATCAAACGTCCAATCATCACTGTTCCATGCCACAGTCAGAAGAGCGGACTTCATATGCTTTCTCTGTATGCTGCTGTTAAATGCACAGAAACGGTCAATCAAAGTCTTAAGCTGCGCGCTCATCCCGTAATAGTAAAGCGGCGTCACAAATACCATCATATCCGCCTCCAATATTTTCTGCCGTATTTCATCCATATCGTCTTTCTGGCTGCAAGGTCCTTCATATCCGCAATGAATACAGCCGGTGCAGGGGTGAATATTTGCATGGGCGGCATCTATTATCTGTACGCTGTGACCGGCTTCTGTCGCTCCTTTTTGAAATTGTTCCGCCAACATATTGGAAGAACCGTTTTTGTTGGGACTGCCTTCTAATATCACGATCCTCATAATGTATTCACCCACGCTTTCATCTCGGCAACGGAAGGATTGCCGTTTAACACTTTACCCTCTGTGATCACCGTATCAGCCGCCACCGAGCCTTTTAATCCATCCACAGCTTTTCCAAACCCGCTGCCGCCGGAGGTGGCGAACAATACAATCTTCTTTCCTGAAAAATCATAACTTTCCAGAAAGCTATTGATGATCGTCGGCGCTACATACCACCAGATGGGGAAGCCAAGCAGGATTTGGTCATAAGCGCTGATGTCTGCGTCCTTATCTGCCAATGCCGGACGGCTTGACTTATCATTCATCTCCACAGAGCTGCGGGACTTTTTATCCATCCAGTTTAAGTCTGCCTGCGTATAAGGCACAGCCGGTTTTATCTCATACAAATCCGCTCCTGCCGCATCCGCAAGGCTTTTCGCTGCCTTTGCGGTCGTTCCGCTTGCCGAAAAATAAGCTACCAATGTTTTACTCATGTCTGTTTCCTCCTGTTCCCATGTCGTTCTTCTGATTATTTTTTTAGCTCTATTCACCAAATATTTCTTTGCACTGTTTCAAATAATTATTTCATTTCTTTTTCCCATCCGCGTATTACATTCAGCTTCATCTCATCAGCGACAGTTTCCAGCGCTTTAATCTCATCTGCCGTCAGTTCCACAGCCGCCGCTTTTGCCGCATCCTCGACCTGTGCGACCTTCGTTACGCCAATGATCGGAAGCGTGCCTTTTGCGATTGCCCATGCCACCGGAATTTGTGCTACATTAACCCCATGGGAATCGGCAATGTCTTTCATAACAGCTACGATTTTTTCAATCTGCGGCATGAGCGGATTATAGGTTCTTCCTCTTTCGGAATCTGCCGGAAGCGGATGAGCCGTATCATATTTGCCGGACAATGCTCCCTGTTCCAATACCATATAGGCAAAAAATGTAATATCATTTCCTTTACAGTAGTCCAGTATACCTGAGTCCTCAGAGGAACGGTTCAAAATACTAAAATGGTTTTGTATCGCCGAAATTTTCAGTCCTTCCCTCGCCAAAATCTCCGCTGCTTCTTTAATCTCTGCAAGATTATGATTGGACAGTCCTATTTTCCCGATCTTTCCGCTCTTTGCAAGGGGAATCAATTCTGTTACCCACTTCGGAGCGCCTACCGGATTGTGGATCCAGTAGAAATCCATATAATCAGTCCCAAGCAATTCTGCGCTGGTGTTGAACATTTCGACAACTGCGTTTTCCGCTTTCGGATTCGCACATTGAGGGGTAAACTTCGCAGAAATATAGTAATTCTCTCTTGGCACGGTGCGTAAAAATCCGCCCAGCGTTTTCTCCGATGTTCCCATGCCATAGACAAACGCCGTATCCCAGAGGTTAAGTCCTGCATTCATTGCAGCGTCAAAGATCGGATGAAGCTCATCTGCACCAAGTGTTCCCCCAAAGGTTCCATCGTTACCCCATGCCCAGGCGCCCAGTGCAATTTTGGGCATTGTTTTGCTTTCCTGTGTCATTATAATCTACCTCCATTTTCATATAATTTTATTTAGAATCCGTTTCCTGGTTTGAAACATTAAACAAACACCAAATTATAAATTTGATAAAAGCTGAGAAGCATTTTCCTGATAAATCTGATTAACCAATCCGGCATACTTCTCATTACTTTCAAAATGATTTTTCTTTCCTATGATTACTTTAGCCGGAGAGTGCGGAAAATCACTTCCGTAAACAATGTGGCTGTCATTCGCCACCATCCGCAGCATATCCAGTGCAACCGGTTCGGGATCTCCTGCGATATCGAAATAAAGATTCTTAAATTCCTCTTTCGCATCCACCGTTTCCATCATGCCCATAGATGCAAGTATGCCTGAAACGCCCGTAAACCGCTGAAGCATATAGGGCAGAAACGAACCGGTATGCGGCACCACAAACCGAATGTGCGGAAACCTCGTCATAATACGGTGGGCAATCATATTTAAAATCGCTCTTGTGGTATCAGCCGGATATTCATAGAGAGCCGCTACCTTGCCTGTGATCACATTTTCCGGACGCTGCCTCGCGCGGCAGGGGTGGATGATAACCAGCGCATTTCTGCGGTTCAGTTCTTCCATCAACGGATCAAAGGAAGGATCGCCTAAATATATCCCATTACTATTTGTCACCACCTTGACGCCGACAGCGCCGAGCGTGTCTATTGCATAGGTCGTTTCCGCTATCGCACCGTCCACACAGGGAAGCGGGAGGACAGCGGCAAACGCAAATTTTTCCGGATGCTCCGCACACATCTTTGCCGTAGATTCATTGATCCGGCGGGCGGCAGCACAGGACTTTTCATCATCTCCATTGTGGATATGCGGCGTCGGAACGGACAAAACCGTATAGTCGATCCCCGCTTCCTCCATAAATTGCAGTTGCGCATCGACGCTCCATGCCGGCAGAGGAAAACCGTCCTCAACCATAGGATCAAGTCCTAAAAATTCCATCTCTTGGCGGAACACATCATCTACCGGGTGCGCATGGAAGTCTACGCACCCATGAAAATTAGCCGCCACTTGGTTAAACTTCGCACGCATAAATAACCTCCTCTTTGCAAAATAGGCAAAAATTTTTAATCAATATATTCTGTCGCAAATCCAACATCCTTGCGATTGCCGTATACCGCTATCTTAGAAAGACGATCATCAAGCTCCTTAAATTCCCTATCGGTCAGTTCGACCTTCCACGCACCGAGGTTTTCGAGTATCCGCTCTTTATTCTTGGAACCAGGGATCGGTACTACATGTGGGTATTTCTTCAGCATCCATGCCAGAGCGATCTGTGCGTTTGTCACATTTTTGGACTTTGCATAGCTTTCAATCAATTCCAGCACCGGCTGATTGGCGGCTATATTCTCTTTTTTCATTTGCGGCACCCAGGTACGCACATCATCAAAGCCAAATTTTGTTTCGGTCGTGACCTTTCCGGATAAAAAACCGCTTGCGATAGGGGAAAACGCCACAAACCCAATGTTATGTTCCATGCAGTAGGGAATCACCTTTTTCTCATAATCCCGATCCAGCATGGAATAAATATTCTGAACGGCAGTTAGCGGAGTGACGGGCTGCACCCGCTCAATCAACTCCGTATTGACCATGGACATTCCCCAGCCGCGGATCAGCCCCTCTTTGATAAGACGTCCCATGACATCCGCCACATCCTCTACCGGAATATCCGGGTTTACCCGGTGCAGATAATATAAATCAATGTAGTCCGTTCGCAGCTTTTCCATAGACGCCTCCAAATGACGGTGGATCGTGTTGTAGAGGGATCCGTCCTGCTTTGGTTCCTCCGTTTCAATGTGTAGCTTGGTAGCAAGAATCACATCCTTTCGAAACGGTTCAATGGCTTTTCCCACAAGCCGTTCATTGTGTCCCTTTTCAAACTGCTGCATCCCATAGACTTCCGCTGTATCGAAAAAATTACAGCCAAACTCATAAGCGCGTCGAATTGCCTCTATGCTATAGCTTTCTTCCGGCACAGCCCCATATCCATGGGAAAATCCCATGCAGCCCATACCGATTTCCGTAACCTCTAAATCTCTTAATTTTCTCTTTTTCATAAATTTCCTCCTATTCTGCTGTGGGTATCTGGTTTAATTCCAGCCAATCTGAAATATCCTGCGGAAGCGCATCGTCGCCTGAGTAATGGATAGACATTGGTTCTCCCATGACCGCATCAGGAGCGAGCTTCGCGATTGCCGTAAGGCTCTGCCCGAAACGTCCGCCGCCGTGACTGCAAAACGGAATAATTGTTTTGCCTGAAAAATCGTATTCCTCCAGGAAAGACGCAATCGGCATAGGAATAGACGCCCACCAGTTGGGATAGCCAAGAATGATAGTGTCGTACTGTTCAAAATCTTCCACCTGATTCTTGATCTTTGGCCTTGCCTGAATATTCTGGTCGTGCTGCGCCTGATCGAGTACTGTATCGTAATCGTCAGAATAAGGGGTTACAAGCTCAATCTCAAAAAGATCTGCACCTGTCTGTGACTGGATTTCCTCTGCAATGCCTCTCGTATTGCCACCCCATGAAAAGAATGCGATCAGCACCCTATCCCCATCTGTTGCTTCTCCGCCTGACTCCTTACTGACAATGCTCCCTGTGCCATTTACGGCATTCCGGACAAGGCGGATACCGAGATTGAAACTCCCCTGATCCTCCGGCAAAGCGGCTCGGTAAGCCGAGCGCATATTTTTGGCAAAGTCATTCCAACCCCCGCCGCGGTAGACACGCCGCGTCCCTGTTTCCGGCCCGGCAGGATCGTCTTTCTCAGACGGGTTATATTCACCGTAATAGTCCCATACCCATTCGCTGACATTTCCGTGCATATTATAAAGTCCCCACACATTGGGTGAAAAACTGTCCACAGCAACTGTCGTCTGTCGGTACTCACCTGGTTTCGTTGAAAGATTATCCTGCGAAAAATAGTTATTCTCAATCTCATAAGGATAATGACCATAGTAATTGGACTCTTCCGGACTAATGGAAGTTTCTGTATTAAAAGGCGTCGTCGTTCCGGCGCGGCAGGCGTATTCCCACTCCGCCTCCGTTGGAAGACGGTAGCCGCCTGCGCTCCTATCCCATGTGACAGTTCCGCCATCAACGGTATAAACGGGAGTGAGGTTTTCCCTCTCACTGAGGGCGTTGCAGAATGCAATGGCATCCAGCCACGACACATTTTCCACCGGCAGATCGTCTCCGCTGAAATTGGAGGGATTTTCTCCCATTATCCGGACATATTCACTCTGCCTGACCTCATAAGAACTCATATAAAAATCACTGACCGCCACAGTATGCCGGGTTTCATCTGCCGAGCGCCATGGTTCGTCATTTGGGCTTCCCATCGCAAAGCTTCCTCCATGAACCAGCACAAAACCATCCTCCACAGATACCGTCTGCCTGTCCGCCTCTCCGGGTTCCGAAGGGCTTGTTGTGTTTTCAGTTGTGCCCCGGCTATTTTCCTCTGTCGTCTCTATTGAATTTCCCTGCCATGGCTCGCTTTGCGAGGGAAGGTTCAACCCAACCGCCACAAGAGCACAGACAAGTATCGGGATGATAAAAGCCACGACTTTGTGAATTCGTCCACTTATCCCTTCCCTTTCGCTTTTCTGCCCCGCCTTGCAAAGCAGCTTATTTATGTAATATGCCGCTACCGCGAACAGACACATCATAGCAACTGTTTCGGTAAAATATGCGGCTGCCGCTTTTGTCTCGTCGAACAACACAAAATGCGTTTGCAGGAACAGATAATCCGTCATATGCTGCGCAATAAATGCGTAGAGTCCGTACACAGACAGGCCGGCGGCAACAATTCTTAACGCCCATGTTCTCACAATGCTCTTTTCCGAGAGACGAAACATTTTTCTAAAAAGTGAAAAAAACTGCTCCATGTGCATTCCAAGATGTGCTGACATAAGAATAAGTCCCCAATAGGAGGAAAACAGGTGAAGCTGCCTTGCCAAAATCATCCCACCGTTTAAATGCAGAAAGCGGAAAACAAATCCCGACATCATGATCCCGCTGACACACAATGCAATCATATCCAACAAGAGCAGCAAATCAAGCGCTGTGTAGGAGGCGCGGGACGGAGTGTATTTGCCTTTGAGTAAACCTTTCCACCAGCTCAGATTCAGAAGATGGTGTGTAAAAAACAGCGCCAGCATAACAGTGCCGAGCCACTCGTGTATTTCCTGCCCGGTCAATATTTCTGCCATCAGAAATGGTAGAAGAACGAGCATAGCAAGGTCAACAATTCGTTTAAAAATCTGTTTTGTCTGCTTCATATGTTCTCCCTTCTGCCGCCATGCTGACTTTCCAACTCCCCACCAAGCGGCTGGATGAGGAAATGCCCTATGCCGAGTTACCGGCACAGGTATCTTAAATCATTCCCCGGTTAGTTAATTCCAAGTCCGTCTGCCCATTCCATAACATCCTCGGCAGATGCACCAGCGGAAAAGCGCTGTCCATCAAGCCATTTAGCGTTGCCTGCGGCTTCTCGCAGCGCTGAATCGCTGCTTCCAAATCCACTGCTTGCGGAGGTGCAGAACGCTGCGAGCGTCTTACCGGAAAAATCATAGCTCTCCATAAAGGTACTCATGATCCGCGGTGCTTCGCCCCACCAGATTGGATAACCAATAAGTACAACATCATACTGCTCCATATTTTCCACAGAGCCGGAAATTGCAGGACGGGAGTCAGGATCATTCATTTCCACAGAGGAACGACTCCCTGAATCGTTGTAGTCCAAATCTTCCTCTGTATAAGGCTGCTCCGGTGTTATTTCATAAATATCTGCGCCAAGTCCATCCGCTAATTTCTGCGCCACTCCCTCAGTGTTGTTGGTCGCTGAAAAATAAGCGACAAGAATTTTACTTCCCTCTGTTCCATTATCCGGCTCAGAAGCAGAGTCGTCTGAGCCGGCGTTTGACGCATCATCTGGCTGTCCGATTTCCTCTCCTGTTTTGGACGATACCCCGAAGCTATCCGACGTCTGAGATTCTTCGGTGATATTCTGCGCCACTCCGTCACTCCCGTTGTTTCCCGTAGTCTCCTTGCCTCCGGCACAGGCAGTAATGGACAGTCCCATCATAATTGCCAGTAAAATCGCTGTAATCTTTTTCATTTTCATTTCAAACCTCCATACTGTTTTTCATCCACAGGCTCTAACCATTCATTCGATCCGTTTTCACCCGGCACCTCAATGGCCAGATGAGAAAACCAGCTGTCCGGCGCAGCGCCATGCCAATGCTTGACGCCTACGGGAATGTTAATGCAGTCGCCCGGTTTCATCTCAATGGCGTCTTTACCCCACTCCTGATAATACCCGCGTCCGCCGACGCAGATCAAAATCTGTCCTCCGCCCTTGTCTGCGTTGTGGATATGCCAGTTGTTCCGGCACCCCGGCTCAAAGGTCACATTGAAAATGCCTACCTGTTCTCCCGATATTGGAGCAAGATAGCTCTGTCCGGAAAAATACTGCGCAAATCCATCGTTAGGCGCACCGATGGGGAACAGAATCGTATTCTGGTATTTGTCCTTCTCGGTCAGTTCCGGCATTTCTTCATTCCATACATCCTTTGCCAGACGGAACACAGCCCACGCCTTGGGCCAGCCCACATAAAAGCCAACGTGGGTTACAATAGCGGCAATCTCTGCGCGGGTTACGCCATGAGCTTTGGCATTTTCCAGATGATAGACCAATGAGGAGTCTGTGATTCCGGAGCTCATCAGCGCCACCACCGTAATCATGCACCGGGTTTTTAAGTCAATGTCCTGATTGTTCCAATTCTCACCAAAGAGAATGTCGTCGTTGAAGTGGGCAAAATCCGGTGCGAATCCGCCAAGCTGATTTCTGCCCGCAGTTTGTGTAATTTTTTCCATTTTGTTTTCCTCCTTGTTATTGCATATATTTCTGTTTTCTATGCCATCTGCCGGGTACCCCGGCAGTCTGTGCCTGCATCATTTCTACAGCTTAAAATGCTTTCTTATACTACATTTCCCGCCTTCTGCTTCCCGTTCTGCGCCATCACGCCCACAAGCGCGTGCGGAACATACAATTCCTCCAAATAATCTATCTCCTCCTGAGACAATGAGAGGTCCACAGCTTTTACCGCGCCCTCCACATGGGAAAACTTTGTCGCACCCACCACAGGAGCGGTCACTTTTGTCAAAAGCCATGCCAGGGAAATCTCCGTCATGGAGACGCCGCGCTTGTCGGCAAGCTCCGCCACGCGGGCAATGATCTGTCCGTCCGCTTCCGCCGTAGCGTCGTATTTCCCTTTTGCATAGGCATCCTGCTCTAACCGCTTCGAGGTCTCGCCGGGACGTTTGGAAAGCCGCCCTCCGGCAAGGGCGCTGTACGGCGTCATGGCAATGCTCTGGTCGGCGCAGAAAGGCGCCATTTCCCGTTCCTCCTCGCGGGCAATCAGGTTGTAATGTCCCTGAATGGACACAAACTCCGTCAAGCCATGTTCCATCGCATAAAAATTTGCCTTGGCAAGCTGCCAGGCGAAACAGTTGGAAATACCGATATACCGGGCCTTGCCCTCTCTGACCACATTATGCAGCCCCTCCATAATCTCCTCCATCGGCGTGTGGTAATCCCACATATGATAGATGTAGAGATCCACATAGTCCATGCCGAGATTGGTCAGACTCTGGTTCAGGTAAGTTTCGATGTGTTTCTGTCCGCTCACGCCCGCATCAATCTCCTCCTGCGTCCGGGGCGTAAACTTCGTGGCAATTACATAATCCTCCCGCTTTGCGAAATCACGCAGCGCTTTTCCCACATACTGTTCGCTGGTGCCGTTCTGATAGGCGATAGCGGTATCATAGAAATTAATCCCAAGCTCAAGACCATGCCGGATAATCTCACGACTCTGTTCCTCATCAAGCGTCCAGCTATGCTGCCCTGTAGCTGCATTGCCAAACCCCATGCAGCCCATGCAAATGCGTGACACTTTTAAATCTGATTTTCCCAAATTCGTATACTTCATTGAAAAACCTCCTTCTTTTTAATCTTTCAAGAGACCGCTCACACAGTTGTATGTGATCTCATAAATCGTCATAAACACATAGTTTACGCCCGCCTGTTCCATCGCCGTCCGCTGCTTCTCATTGACCACCGTATACGGATAGATCCCGAACATGAACGGGAAAAAGGTGTACAGAAAATGCTGTTTCTCCGTAATCGGCATCTCCGGAAAATACTGTTCCAGACACCGCATGACTGCGCGCAGCGAGCCCCCGTAGGCCACCTTAAACTCTGTAAGCCGTTCTAACCGGCTGCTGCTTTCCAGGTCATAATGATTCATCGACATAATTTTGAGAAGCTGGGCTCGTTTCTCCAAGGAATGGGCCAGTTTATCGGCAAATTCATCTCTGGTAAGCGTTTCATTTTCTTCCATGATCCGATCCAAATCGGTAATCCAAAGTTCATTTTCCCTTTGCAGCAAAGCGAGGAATATTTCTTCTTTTGTCTGAAAATAATTATATATCGAAGTTCGGGTAAAGCTGGTTGCGTTTGCGATATCCTTCAAAGTGATTTCCTTGAAGCTTTTTGTCTTATAAAGTTCCTCACAGGCGTTGACAATTTCTTCTTTTCTTGCATTTGTAAGTTCCGGCGATCCCTTTGGCATCTTGTTTCCTCCTTATTTTTTATTCCGCAGCTATATGATGATGTTCACGATGATTCCGGCTGCAAAGGAAAACACCATGACAAACAACAAATAAAGCAAAAACCTTCTGAACCCCAGCACAATCTTCAATGCGCCAAGATTTGTAATCTTTGTGGCTGGGCCAGTCAGCATAAAGGACGCTGCGCTGCCCATGTTCATGCCTTCGTAGAGCCATGTCTGCAAAAGCGGTATCGTACCGCCGCCGCACATATAAAGCGGCACTCCGATCGTAGCGGCCATAAACACGCCAAATGCTTCGTTCCCGCCAAACAGCGCCGTCATTGCCTCCGCCGGCACATATCTTTGAAAAAGGGCGGAAAGCACAATACCGATCAGAAAATAGAGGCCGGTCGCTTTCACATTTCTTCCTAGATTCTTCAAAAAGCGGAGCAAAATATTCGGATCTGTATCGCGGCTTTTGGGCTCATCAAATCCATTGAAACGGAAAAACGGCTTTCCCTTATAAAATATCCGTATCAGCAGCCCAGCCGTAATCCCACACAGAAAGCAGGTCACGATCCGCACCGTCAGCGCTGTGACGCCAAAAGCCGCACTGTAAATAATAAGCTGCGGATTAAGAAGGATTGACGACATCATAAAAGCTGCCAGCCAGTCGTCGCTCATCCCACTCCGTGAGAAAGAGGCAGCAATCGGAATCGTCCCGTACATACAAAGGGGCGAGGCAATCCCAAGGGCGCTGGCGATCACGATACCGAACGCCCCCAGCCTTTTTGAGCTGATGGAACGGAACAGGTTGTGAATATGCTCCTTAATGAACACAGATACAAAAGAACCGATCAGCATTCCCAGTACCCAATATCCAAAAATCTGCTCAAACTGTATGCTGAAATAATACCAGAAGTAGATGGCCTCCCGGTGCAGAATATCAATCATCGATGCTCTCCAACCGATAGGTGCGGCTCCCAAGCCCAATGCTTTCTGCATGTTCCAGCGTATGAAGCCCGTTCCGCGATTCGATCCGTTCAATCAGCGACTGGCCATCTTCAGCGCTGTACACCAGATCAATACAGGCCTGATCCACCGCCACAGGATCAAAGGAAGCAAGGATTCCGATATCGTGCATATCCGGCTCTGCCGGATTGGAATCACAGTCACAGTCCACAGACAGACGGTTCATCACATTGATGTATAGAATATTTCCATCCAGCGCATCCACGACCGACTTTCCCGCTTCCGCCATGGATTCCAGAAACGGATCCTGCGCGGCACCCCACATGCTGCCGCCCTGCCCTGCCGTATGAATGTTTGTCTTTCCTTCCGCGGAAGCAATGCCGATGGAAATATTTTTGATCGCTCCGCCAAATCCCGCCATTGCGTGTCCTTTGAAATGGGAAAGGACAACAAAGTAATCATAATCTGCAAAATCTGCGCCTACATAGTTTTCTGTCAGATTGCTTCCGCCTGTTACGGGAAGCGTCATGGAACCGTTTTCATCCATGATGTCCACATCCGCAATCTTTGTATATCCATGATCTTCCGCCACCTGATAGTGCATGGCAGTGTTGGAGCGGGAACCGCCATAGGCCGTATTACATTCCACGATTGTCGCATCCAGGGACTGAACCAGTTCGCCAATCAGATCCGTGCGGAGATAGTTGCTGCCCGGTTCACCTGTGCTTAATTTCACCGCAATATTTCCTTCCGGAGAGGCTCCCAATGCTTCATAAATTGCCATCAGTCCATCTGCGCTGATATCCGTCGTCATATAAACAACCGGAGCATCCGAATCTGCGGGAACCGCATTTTCAGAGCTTTCCTGTTCTTCTTTGGTCTGTCCTGTGGAGGAAGCTGCCGTATCCTTACCACCTTCCTCTGCACTTTGTCCATAGGTGCTATCGTCCGTCTGTGCAACATTATTCTCCGCAGCACGATCCTGTGCTGTCTGTGCACATCCTGCAAGCGCCATCATCAGCACAGCAGATATTGTAAGCAAAACCAATATCTTTTGTCTCATTCTTCCGTTCACTCCTTTGACTGCTTTTCTTTCAGTGAAAGACACTTGCAGATTACATCTCCGGTTCTTAAATAATGATAGGTCGGGAACTCGAACAGCACCGGCTTTAAGGTATTGTAGTTGATCTTACCCTCCTCATCCAGATGTTCTTCTGCCACATAAGTATTATCAATCGTGCAGATAAAGCTTTCAAAATTCGGCGTTTCATATATATCTGCAACGCTGCACTCCAATGTCAGCGGCGCATCTTTGATGATCGGCGCTCCTGTTTCTCCCTGTTCATAGGCAAACACTTCTGATTTATCCTCCTTGCTGCCACTGACAGAACCAACATAATCCGCCTGCGGCAGTATATTCTCATCTACGAGATTGATGGAAAGTTTCTTCGTTTCCTTGATCTTACCGTTAATAAAATGGGGCACAGCAAGGCTTACCATCACATGGTCATGCCCGATAATACCCAAATGTCCCACTAACGTCCATGTAGGTTTATCACCATTCATTGCGCCGATAACCGTAATCGGCATTGGATAAAGTGCAAGCTTGGAACCAATATTTTTCTTCATAACCATATACCTCCGTTTTTCTATTCTGACATCGTGTCAATATGGAGTATAGCACTATTCTGACACTGTGTCAATATAATTCTAATTTAAAATAAAAATTTCCGCACGCCGGTAGACATGCGGAATTGAGTTTCATACGAAATTTATTTTTACCATTCAATTTTGCGTTAGATTCTTATTCATTTTTCCCATCATTTTTTCTGGTCAGCGTTCCAATAATCTCATAAAGCGTCTGATACAGTTCTGCGGCTTTCTGCGGCTCTAATTTAACGCAGGAGGCGAGCCTTTCAGGAATGGCAACCGCCTTTTCCTTTAAAGCTTCTCCGGCTTCGGTAATCGTGATAAAAACATCCCTCTCGTCTGTCGCAGAGCGTTGCCTTTTAATGTACCCTTTTTCCTCTAATTTCTTGAACAGCGGCGTAAGCGTACTGGAATCAAGAAACAATTTTTCTCCCACTTCTTTGACGCGCAGTTCCTTATGCTCCCACATAACCATCATCGTAATATACTGGGTATAGGTCAAATCCAGTTCGTCCAGATACGGCTTATATGCTTTTACAATCTCCTTGGAACAGGCATACAGTGGAAAACAGAGCTGATTTTCCAATTTGAGCGCAGCATATTTATCAGTCATGGGAAGCCTCCTTTGCTACAATCCGTTTTGCAAATTCCGCCGCCTGCCTACAGTCATTTTCATCCGGCCTTCCCTTGTGCAATACCGTAAAAGAACCCCGGCAGGAAAATTCTTCTGAAGCGAATGGAATGTTCTTCGCAGCAAGCAGTTTTGCCACCTGCTTGTAGGTGGATTTGATAACGGCTGCGGTACTGATGTTGACCACTTTCCCAACCTTTACTGAAATCCCGTTTATGAATGTTTTTACGGCGTCATCCACTCCATAAGCATATACGGAGCTTCCCAAAAACAAAATGTCAACATCCTCGGTCAGAGGCTCCGATACGGGCTTTGCCGAAACGCCGACGGCAGCGGCAACTGCCTCCGCCAGCTTTTTTGTATTTCCGCTGCGTGTAAAATATCTTACTTCAATCTTCATCTTAATTTTTCTCCTTACATATTATTAAAATCTCTCCCGGTTCATTCCGGCCAATCTCCATTATGCAATCTGCTCCGCATCATATGCGGCCCGCACCGCTCTCGCAAGCTGGTCGGCACAGGAAGTCGGGCGACGGCCGCATAAAATTCCTGAAAGTTTCTCTTCTATCTGTCCAACCGTCCAGCCGTCTACCAAAATGGGAATTGCTTTCAGATTCCCGTTGCATCCACCCATAAAGCTGATATTGTGTACCACATCTCCATCTAAATCCAAACTTATAATTTGGGAACAAGTATTTTGTGTTTTATAATCATAGTGAAACATCATAGCAATTCCTCCACTTTCGCTTTCAGCGCATCCAAAGACTCTGTCGGTTCAAATCGTGCGACAATATTTCCATTTCGGTCAATCACGATTTTTGTAAAATTCCATTTGATATTTCCGTTGTTCTTATAGTCCTTATCCATCTTCTTGACAATAGGTTTCAAAATCAGCGACATCGGACCTTTTCCGAAACCGCCGAAGGTGGTGTTGCTGGTAAGGTACTGATAAAGCGGACTGGCATTTTCTCCATTCACCTCCACTTTAGAAAACTGCGGGAATGTAATGCCGTACCTCCCTGTACAGAAAGAGTGAATCTCATCATCACTGCCGGGAGCCTGCTCATTAAACTGATTGCAGGGAAAATCCAATATCTCTAACCCGTCCTTTTGATGCAGCTCGTAAAGGTCCTGAAGCTCGCTGTACTGTGGCGTAAAACCACATCCAGTCGCTGTGTTGACAATGACAAGCACCTTTCCCTTGTATTGCTCTAACGAAACTTCACTGCCGTCCTGCGCTTTTACTGTGAAATCATAAATATTCATAATCCTTCCTCCTTTTAATCTTTTCAGATTCAATCTTGTGAGATTGATTAGATTATATGCTATTCTTTTTCTTCTGTCAATAGGGCAACCGAAATTTTTTTCTTAAAGAAACCTTGCAATCAGTGCCAGAATCAATATATGCAACGGATAAAAGATATAACAGCCATACTGGAGCGCCTTATTTTTCGGCCCCTGCTTTCCGTTATAAAGCCATATGGGAATCAGGGCCAGCACAGCCAATCCCTGCTCTGGAATCTGCCATACCCTGCCGAAAGCCGGAATCTGGAACACCAGACCGCCAATCATGTACCAGTTAATGTATATCATGCCTGCAAGCTGCAAAAGCCAGCCAAAAGGAATATTTTTGGAAAGGTAAAATATCAGAACCATCCATATTCCATATCCGTAATAATCCACGAATGTGATAAACCCGACAAAAAAGCTGACTACAAAAACTCCCGCTGTTGCCAGTATAAATACAAGCCTTCCCTTCTCCTTTGCTTTTTCCAGCGCCTTTAAGAACAAAAGCGATAAGCAGAATGTGAACATGACATTTTGATGCATGGGATAGATTAGCCCTCCTCCCGCCATCAGGTTAAAGGGCAGTTCTGAAATCAATGCAAACACAAACATTCTTTTCAGATAATTTTTAAAATTGCCGGTATGATAAAAGCCCTCCACAATCTGGAAGGCAAAAATAGGAAAGGCAAGCCTGCCGATATAGGTCAGCCAGTTATTTCCTGCAATTACCGTAGACCACATATGGTCGCAGAGCATTAAAATAAGCGCCAGTATCTTCAGTTCCAGGGCGTTCAGGCATTTGAGCCTGCTAAATTTGTTTTCTTTAAACTTATCAAAAATACTCATTTTTCAATCCTTCTCTGCTTATGATAATGCTTTTTTTAAGTCTTCTATATACTGTGCCTGCTGCTTTTTCAGATAGGATTTGACAAAAGGTTTCATTATTAATTTTTTTGCCGTAACATCTTCTGTAAATTCGATTTCAGTCTGTCCGCCATTTCCCCGGAATATTCCAATCCAGTGTCCTTTTATGTTGTCATTTTCCATATCAAATTCCCAGCGTTGATACATCTGCGATGAAGTAATTGTAAATCGGGTGGGATATTCGCCCTTGGTATATTCTATAAATTCATTTTCATTCAAAATTTCAATTCTGCTTAAGTCGCTGCGCCATTCATAGTTTTCAAGGGATGTTACAATATCCCAAATCTTCTCTACATTACAATTAAACATAACTTTAATTTTAGAAACAGCCATTTTTTCTTCTCCTCATATAATATTCATTAAGCGTTTGCAAAAAACTTACAACTCCATATTTATTCACATGTGGGCCTCACTCCGTACCGGATTGGCTTTGGCGCTGATTTCCGTCACCGTCAGCCTGCCTACCGCCGTCCTAGCCATCATGGATTTATTATAATCAAAATTTCTGGTCGCTTCATATCTTGCCATTATGATATCGTCCATCGCCTTCTGCTTTTCTTCTCCTTCCAAAAAGCATACGTCGGCCTTTCCCATAACGCATTGATAATGCATCGTCACACTCTTCTTTTCCGCCATGCAGACCATTTCCTTAGGAATGTCCATCTCAAAGGAGCATACCGGATTCGCCTTTAGCAGTTCATATTTTCTTCCCGCCATGGCTCCATGAATGTAAAATTCAATCTGCCTGCCAATTACCCGGTATGCGAAATTTACCGGTACAATATAGGGATATTCCCCGTCTGCAAGCCCTAACCGCAGGACATCGCACCGGCCAATTATCTTAAGGATTTCCTCAAAATCCGTTACTTCTCTGTCCGTTCTTCTCAACCTTCCCACCCTCACATTTCCAATATCTACTCTAATATTATTTTAACTCATCATATTCTCATAATCCTGCAACTCGTGAAAAATATTATCCACAAAAACTGTATTTTCTTCAATTCTATATAACATAAAATACCTATGTGCCATAAAATTAATTCTTCTGTAACCTAATTTATTGAGTTTGGGATTATCACACAATTTCAGGCTTCCCGCAACCTTTGATAAACTTATTTTGGTTTTTTCGAAATCATCTAACAAATTCTTTGCCGCCTGTATATTATTTTTATCAAATATAAGATATGAAATAAAATTATCAAGATCCTTCTCTGCATCTTCTGTCATAACAATCCTATAATCCATACTTTGACCTCATATCAGAAAGCACATCATCTGCATCCCGATACTTTCCCTGTTCTCTGGAATTGTTTAGTTTTGCAATCATCTCGGATTCTGTCATTGGCGCATAGGGATTATTCTCTACTGTGTGCCTCTTAATTTCAAAAGGAAATCCATTCAAGGCAACTGCCTGTTTCAAAAACATTCTAATAGCAGTTGTTGTATCCGTCCCTAAGTCCTTAAACAAAGAATCTGATTTTATTTTTAAATCGTCGTCTACCCTTACTTGAATTGTACTTGCCATAATAACACCTCCATATTTATTATAATGCAATTTCATTATCAAATCAATACATCTGCACTTCATTTTCCTGCAAATAAAATACAGCATTTCCTGCTACATTGGCAAAAAATGCTGTATTTCCCTATTCTATCTCTCGTCCGCTTCCCCGCTGTCAGCCCCGGTTATCTCAAAGTTGCTAATCAACTGTCGAATCAGCGGATACAAAACCTCCTTTAATTCAGGCAGCGTTACCGGCTGTTCATAGAGAATCACATTGTGGGCTGTGGAATTAACCAGTTCCACAATCATAAAAATCAGCATTTCCTGATTCTTAAATTTCCGGTCCGTTTCCTGAAACAGTTTTTCTATAAATTCCTCTGCGTTTAGCGCTTTATCCATAGGCATGCTCATAATGGCATGCCGGAAAATTCCCCAGCTTAGGTTCTTAGCGATAAAGCGGAGCAACACCTTGTTATCATTTAACTGGTTTAACACATTATCGACCAGAAAAATCACTTTTTCCTCAAAGCCCTTTATCTTTTCCTCATGGAGCGCCAACTGGGCCTTTTCAAAAATCTGCGATGCCTTTTTCCGGATCAGATAATCCCTTACTTCATATTTATCCTTAAAATACAGATAAAATGTGCCTTTCGCCAGCTTTGCCTTTTCCATAATATCCGCAATGGAAGTATCGTTTAATCCCTTTTCAATGAACAGAGAAAAGGCCGAATCGACAATGGCGTCTTTCTTTTTTTTCTTATTATCCTCCAGTTTACCCATGTGTTACCTCCTCTTGTGCCTGCTCCCGATTCCCCTATCCCATAACGCAAGTATAACACAAACTGTTTCTGCCGCAAACCCGCAGCCTGAAACGGCGGATTTGCGGCAGCTTTTGTCAAACAAGTTCTGATTAATCTTCGCTGTCAGAAATCTCAGCAGTCTGGAAAATGAATTTTACTTTTCCGTTCATTCCGTCTGCAATGCCGGAATAAGATTTGTAAACCGCCTTGTCTCCGGTGAGGGACTGGAACCGGTCTAATACCGTCTTAATGTTGTCGTTAAATTCATTCTGAAGCTTGCCTGTTCCCTCATTTTTAAATTTATTCATGCCGGACACGAGGTCTAAAGAACCGCTCTGTAATTTATTGATACCGGCAGTCACATCATTTGTGGCGGTCTTAAGGCTTCCCACGCCTTTGGAAAGGTCTGTGGCTCCTTTGGAAAGCTCCTTGGCAGAACTGTTAAGGGTTGCAGAGCTTTTGGTAATCTGGCTGATTCCCTCCGTAATCGTGGTACTGCTTGCCTCTAACTGGGCTGCGCCTTTTAACAGGGCTTCATTATTGCTGCTCAACTGCTGAACACCCGCATACAGGTTGGAAACTCCGCCGGCAATGTCTGTAATTCCTGCGCTAATCGTTTCGTCAGATGCTATTAGCTTCTTACCACCCGCTGTGAGGTTGGTAAGCGCACTTAAGTCTGGCGCTCCGTTTTGAAGATTAGAAATTGTTTTTCCCATTTTCTGAATCTCTCCTAACATAACACCTATCTCTTCTTTTTGGGTATTATCGGTCAAGTCGTTTTGTAACTTCAGTAATTCACTCCCCAATGATTGAAGGTCACTCGCTAAGTCTTGCGCTGCCCCATTAATCCCACTTAACGTACCCGTCACATTGCCTGTCAACACATCTACTCCATTAATATAACCCTTCAATCCTTCGGAGAACTGCCCATACTGCGCCGGTAAATCCTTCGTCCCCGCATACAATGTTCCGATGCCTGCGTCAATCTGTTTCTCCCCTTCCACATAGCTCTTTACGCCCTGGGTAAGAGACTTAGTACCTGTGATATACTGGCCGGTACCGTCTGTCAGGCTCTTTACACCGGCCGTATATTGGGATATTCCCGTTTTCAGTTTCCCCGCGCCGTCCGCTAAATCCGACGCTCCCGTCTTAGCAGTTCCCACTCCTGCCGCATAGGTTTTAAAGCTGCTCTGTAGGGTGGTAAGACCGTCGGACAAGTCGGAAGAACCGGTCAGCAATTCATCTGTTGCACCGACTAAATCATTGACCGCATTTTCCACATCCTGAATATCATTTTCCTCATCTAAATCAATGTCAGAAAACTCATTGGAAGATGCTACGGTATAGATTGCGTCCATGGAAAAATCCTTTACCTCGGCGGTAATGGTTACGGTATCGCTGATTTTCTTTTCCATTTCCTCCTTGATATCGCCGGACAGCTTCAGGCTATCGGCAAGGCCGGGAACGCCGTATGCCACCAAAATCTGGTTAGAACCTTCTGACACCACCTTGCCCTGACTGACCTCGACCTCTGAAAACTGGTCCACAGGCAGGATAACGGCGGACGCCATTAAAAACGGCGTGTTCAGCTTTGTGGTCTCCCCGTCAATCTTATCCTCATAGGTGGCGTTATTCTCATACTGTATCGTCATTTCCAGCTTACCGCTCTTGCCCGCCATCTCTGAAGCCTTCATCTGTTTTCCGTCCAGTTTGTAGGAAATCTTTACGCCCACAGGAAGGGCTGCATTGCTTTTCCCCTGATAGTAAATGTCTGCGTTGTCCGCTTTCCATGTAAGGGTTCCGTCCTCTTTTTGCTGGAACTCCTCGTCTCCCTTTACATTCTCGATATCCGTCAGGTTAGATACATCCGAAATATCCTCTTTTCCGGCAACATTTTTTAACCAGTCGGAAACGGTAATCTCATCTACCGTACCGTCGGCGTCCTGATTCACATATACGGTTTCTTCCTTTTCCACATTGCCCGCCGCATAGGATACATTTCCTGCGGCAGATACCATACTGATTGCCATTGCGGCGCTTAAGGTAAGCGCACATGTCTTTTTTAAATATTTCATAACAATTCCCTCCTATTTCTTAAATCGTTCCAAATCATTTATTCTTTCGTCTTTCCAATGGGAATATGCCGCATATCCCATGTTGTCTTGCAGATAACCGGATCAAATACCCAGAGCAGTGCAGGCAGTACGCATACCACCACAATCACGCTGATTATGGCTCCCCTTGCCAACAGGGTACAAATAGAACCAATCATATCAATGCTGGAATAAAGCGTAATTCCAAATGTCGCCGCAAAGAAGCAGGAACCGCTGATGATAATGGACTTAATGGAAGTCTTATGGGCAATGGAAATCGCCTCCTGCTTGCTTAAGCCCCCGATTCGTTCCTTATAGTAACGGCTGGTCATCAATATCGCATAATCCACCGTTGCCCCTAACTGGATACTGCCGATGACAATGCTTGCCACAAACACAAGCGATGTATGGCTGTAATACGGAATCGCCATATTGATAAAAATGGCAAACTCTATGACTGCAACCAAAATGACAGGCAGGGAAATGGATTTAAACGTAAACAGGATAATGATGAAAATTGCTATAATCGACAGGTAATTGACATTCTTTAAATCCACATTGGTAACATCCATCAAATCCTTTGTCAGCGGCGCTTCCCCGATTACCATAGAGGAGGAATCCACCTTTTTCACAATATCGTTAAGCTCTGCAATCTGCCGGTTCACCTCGTCAGAGGCCGTCTTATAATTGGAACAGATAAACATCAGCTCGTAATTATCGCCGGTAAGCATGCTCCGGTATTCATCAGGTATCATGGACTCCGGTACATTAACGCCCAAAAAGGAATTCATGCCCACTACCCATTTCACGCCTTTTACCTTTTCCATATCGTTAATCGCTTCCGTTTTTAGCTTGGCGTCCAAACCGGAGGGCATCATGACAATGTGCATGACATTCATGTCAAATTCCTCCTCCAGCTTCTTGTTGGCAATGGAAGAAGGAATATCCTCCGGCAGCCCCCTGTCCAGATTATAGTAAATGGATATATGGTTGTTGCCATAAGCCGCCGGCACCATGCCGATAACAAAGACCAATATGGCAATCCATCTGTATTTAATGATAAAAGCCGACAGCTTATGGAACTGAGGCAGCAGCTCTTTATGGGAAAATTTTTCAATGCCCTTATCAAATACAAGAATCAGGCAGGGCAGCAGAGTGACACAGACAATTACTCCGATGACAACACCCTTCGACATTACAATTCCCAAATCTTTTCCCAGCGCAAAGGTCATGGCGCAAAGGGCGGCAAATCCTGCTACAGTGGTTAAGGAGCTGCCGCAGACGGAACGGAAGGTATTGGATATGGCATGGGCCATTGCCCGCTCCCTGTCTTCTGGGAACCGCTCCTTGTTGGCCCGGTAGCTTTCCAACAAAAATATGGAATAATCCATGGTAACGCCTAATTGAAGCACCGCCGTTAAGGCAGTCGTGATGTAACTGGTCTCTCCGAGAAAATAATTGCTCCCTAAATTGTAAACGACGGCCAGACCGATACCGGACAAAAAGATAACCGGCGTCAGGAAGGAATCCATGGTAATCATCAGCACAAGCAATGTAAGCAGGGCCGCAATCACGACATAAATCGGTATCTCGCTTAAAGCTAAGTCCTTTACATCTGTTACCAGTCCCGTCATGCCGGATATAAAGCATTTCTCCCCTACCAGCTTGCGAAGCTCAGAAACCGCCTGCATGGAATTATCCGCTGAAGTTGTGTCGTCAAACAGCGCAATCAGCATGGTGGCGTCCCCATGAAACAATGTTTCCTGAATCTCCTTTGGCAGCATTTCGGTGGGTACGGTAATATCCATAACGCTGTCATACCAGAGGACGTCTTTTACATGCTCAACTCCCTTAATCTCCTCCTCCAAAGCGCTGACATCCTTCATTGGCATATTCTCAACGATAATCATTGAAAATGCACCCATTCCAAATTCATCTACCATAATATTCTGCCCGGATACCGTTTCCAATGATTCCGGAAGATAACTCAGCAGATCATAATTGGTTCTGGTCTTCACCATGCCAATAACAGAAGGAATGAGTAACAGAATACTCAAAGCGATAATCAGCGCCTTGTGTCTAGTAATCCATTTTCCTACTTTAATCATGCTATCTCTCCTTTTGAAACAAATTTGACCAACGGTCATTTTCTTCGTCTATGATAATAACTCAAAAATGACCGTTGGTCAACTATTTTTTTCTATATTTTAACAGTTCACACTTTTTTCACATTTTACCATGTCTGTGCCCTGCACTGCCCGCCTTAAAAAACCCGTTATTCCTCTCTGATAATGTGCTGGCTGCCCTTATAGGTGGCGAGGAAATATCCCCCGTACACCACAACTAGAAAGATAGCGGTTCCGATGACCGAGGGCAGAAGCTCCGACGGCTTGATGGATACGGAAACCATATTCAGGGCAAAGCGTATGCCAAAGACAGAATGAATGACTGCTAACACCAGCGGCGCAAAGAAGAAAATGGCAATCTGCCGGAACAGGGATTTATTAATCATCTCCTCGTCCACCCCAATCTTGCGAAGCACTGTATACCGCTGGCGGTTATCCGCATTTTCCGAAAGCTCCTTTAAGGCGAGGATTGCCGAGCTGGTAATCAGGAAAATAATGCCCAGGTAAAGGGCAATAAATGTAATGATAACCGAAACCCCTTTTGCAGATTCGTATAATACTCTTTTCGACATTCCTGCCAAAGCCTTTATGCCGTCCTTTTTCATTCCCTGAATCAGTACGCTGTCATTATCTACAAAGATTTTTTCTATCTCCTCCGCCTCTTTCTCATTTTCCGCATTGTAATCCGCTGCCAGAAAATATTCTTTCTTCATGTCCTCCGTTAAGGGACAACTGTCCGGCACCAGAATCAGGCCGGTATTAGTATGGCTGTTGCTGATTTCAACGAAGCCCTTCCGGCACTCCTTATACCGGGGCACATAATCCTTCCCCGCTATGGTAAGGGAAATGCCTCTTTCCAAAGCCTTGTTCCTTATTTCCGTCATATTGTCAAATTCACAAAGTATCAGATACTCATTTTCATTTAATTCATACCGGGGCTGCCCATAGGCTTTGGCAATCCGGTTATAGTCTGACAGATGTAAAATCGTTTCCGGGTTGTCAAAGGCAAGCATCGGAAGCTGCGCCTTCACCTCGTCTGCCAGTTCCCCGAAGGTATCGATTAAGGTAAGCTCGTTAGTGGCATACAAAGGAATTTCAATTACATTTTTTAGTTTATCGTCTATCCCGTAACGCTTCAGGGTGTCGCTGACTGGCAGCCGGGAATCCTCCACTGCTTTTTTTGAATACTCCCCATTATCCGGAAGGTTGGCCGACTTATACAGGTTGATATCCACAGGCGTCATTTCCTCTAAATCGCCGGACAGCTCGTGGTTAAGTGCCAAGGCCGTCGACAGTACGGATACGGTCATAAACAGTAAGAGACAGATAATCGTCATACTGACCACAGTCGTGTTAATCCTGTTGTGAAGCTGCCGTAACACAAACAGGTTGGTTCCTCTTAGATATATCTTCTTCCTTGTCTGCACCAGCCTCAAAATAAATCCGGACAGGGACCAGAAAATCAGGAATGTAGCAATCACGCCCATCAGGATTGGCGGCTCTAACTGACTAAGGGAACGGATTGCGTAGTTTTTGTTAGTTACCATATAGTAGGCCCGGCAGAGCACCGCCACAGACGCCAAAAAGACGGGAACGCAAAGCAGGGGGCTTTTCATTTTGACCTTCTCATTTTTCCGTATGGCTGTCAGCAGGTCGATAAGCTTATACTTGGATACCGTAAAGACATTTAACACCATAACCGCCAGATACATCACGCCAAAATACAGGCAGGACTTAGAGGCTGCATCTTCGGAAAAGACAAACCGGTAACTGCTCATATCCGCCTCAAAAAGCCTCGCCACAATAGCGGACATAAGCTGGGAGCCGAACACTCCGGCAAAAAGCCCGATTACCAGAGAAAGCACGCCCACAAAAAAGGTCTCGTAAAACAGGATACGGGACACCTTTCCCTTGCTCATGCCGAGCATCATATAAATTCCAAATTCCTTTTTCCGCCGTTTAATCAGAAAATTGTTTGCATAGACAATCAGGAAACCCAAAACAATGGATACCAGCACAGAGACCATGCCAACCATCGAGGTCAACAGCTTTAATATCTCCCTTTTACTGCTGCTGACTTCGAGCATGGCCTCCTGGCTGCCTAACGAGTTGAACATATAAAAGATTGCCACGCCCAGCACCAATGTCAGAAAATAGACGCTGTAATCGGATATGCTCTTTCTGATATTTTTTAAGGACAGCTTAAATAACATCATTCAGTTCACCTCCAAGCAGGGAGACCACCTCGATAATCTTTTCAAAAAATTCCTTTCTGGTGTCGCCGCCCTTAATCAGTTCGTTGAACATCTGCCCGTCCTTGATGAAGAGAATCCGGTCTGCATAGCTGGCCGTAAATGCGTCATGCGTTACCATTAAAATCGTGGCATTCATGGTCCGGTTCAGGGTTTCAAAGCTTTCTAAAAGATGTCTTGCCGCCTTGGAATCCAGCGCTCCGGTTGGCTCGTCCGCTAAAATCAGTTTCGGGTTGGTGATAATGGCTCTGGCTGACGCCGTCCTCTGCTTTTGCCCACCGGAAAGCTGATATGGATATTTATTCAAAACATCTACAATATCTAATTTGGCCGCAATGTCCTTTACCCGGTTGTCAATCTCTATGGGGCTTATTTTCTGTATGGTGAGAGCCAATGCAATATTTTCATAGGCCGTCAGCGTGTCTAACAGGTTAAAATCCTGAAAAATGAACCCTAACTCCTCTCTGCGGAATTGATTCAACTTTCCGCCCTTCAGCTTCGTGATATCCTCACCGTTAATCCGGATATGGCCCGCCGTCACCCGGTCAATGGTGGAGATGCAGTTTAACAGCGTGGTCTTCCCGCTGCCGCTGGCTCCCATAATCCCTACAAATTCTCCCTCGTCCACCTCAAAGCTGATATTGTCAATGGCTCTGGTCAGGTTGGATTTATTGCCGTAATATTTTTCAATCTGTTGAACTTCTAAAATGTGCTGCATTTTGTTCATCCTTTCTACTTTTTACTTAACCTCTAACCTTATGATTCCCTACGCCTCTCAGGTTTCTTCCGGCAGCAAAGCATTACAAATAAAAGCGCGCCGATAAAAAATATAGGAAACCTATTCTTTCGTTTTCTTTTTCTTTGCATCGTTTTCTCCTTTCCCTTTTATGGTTCTATTGTACACATTGAAAAGGGAAAGTGCCTGTTTTTAAGGTTACAATATGCTTACAATTTTGTAAGGTTGGGGGGGATTTAGAATTTTCCCAGAAATTTTTATATCTTGTCAAACGCCCTTGGTTTGGGAATTAGAAATGCTTGCAGAAAACATAACTTTTTATAGGTTTTCGCATTTTCTCATTGAACGTGTGTAAAAACTGTGTAAAACGGTGGTTTTTTTGTGTACATTTCTGTGTACAAATAACAGGCTATGATGCTTTGATTTTACTGGCTTTTTCGCCATTTCGCGCAGCATCAATCTTGTCCATTTCGTCTCGCATCCGTTTGTCGTCCACATGGTTGTAAACTTTCATGGTAAGTGCCAGATTCTGATGCCCCATAATCTCCTGCAATGTCCTCTGATCCATACCCTGTTCTGCCATACGGGTACAGGCGGTGTGCCGGAGTATATGGGTAGAAATATTCGGCAGCAGTTCCGGTTCCGTATCTGCCTTGATCGCATTTGCAATCTTTACTGCATTGCATTCATATACAATACGGTGGATCAACATATCCATTCTACCGGCAGTTAGCAACTGCCCATCTTCCCGCAAGAATACAAAATCACTGTAACCGTCTACCATATGGTTTTCCAGCAAGCCGGCTTTCTGCATCTGCGCTTTCTGCATTTTCAATGCCTGTAATGCTTTCTGACTTAAAGGAACCCTGCGGATACTCTTGATTGTTTTTGGCTCTGTGGCTTGGAAACAAAGTTTACCATCTTCATCCACCTCATAGATAAGCTGATGGTCAATCTTGATGAACCGCTTATGAAAATCCACATCTGACCAGGTAAGTCCGATTCCTTCTCCACATCGGCACCCTGTTTCAAGGAAAAACACAAACAGGTTATAGTACCAGCTTAATTCCTGTCTGTTTTCTAAAAAATCCAGAAATTCTTTCTGTTGTTCCATAGTCAAGGCATCCCTCTTATTGCTGTAAATACCCAGTTCCTTCGTACACCCTTTTGCGTAATTCCGTCTTACCATATCTTCTGATTCCGCATAGTTGAACATTGCATTCAAAACCTTGTGGAGCAGGATAATACTACCATTTCCGGCCCCGTTTTCCTGCATTGCCTGATAGGTATCCAATATATGCGTCCTGCGTATCTTCCCAATGGGCATATTTGCCATCGGTAACTGACGCATATTCTTATTCCAGATACCGGTATAGTTCTGCGCAGTTCTTATCTTAACTTTCTTACGCCTTGTCTGCATATTTACATAATGCTCAAACAGCTCATTTAATGTCATACTGCCGGCAATGTTAGAAATCATATCTCTATTATTTTCCTCAATTGCCACTATCTTAGTGCGTAAAGCATCCTCCTGTCTCTTGCCTTTTGGATACGGATCGGTCTCCACAAGCCGCCAACTGTATACAGCCTGATATTTTCCACTGCAATCCAGATAACGATACATATACCGTCCGTCTGCTCTCTGACTCTCTCCTTTCCGTAAGATACGACCTTTTTTATCTCTTCTTTTCTCTGACATATTGTCCCGCTCCTTTCAACAAGGAACTTCAATACGATAAAATCATTATACCGCCTGAAAACTCCTTTTGCCACAGGAAATTTGTAATAATGAACGCTAAGCGTTACGATTAATGGATTTTCCTTTATTTGTTCTCCAAATTGATGATCATAAGTAACCTTAGATTGCATCGGCTTTATCAACATACTCTTCAAACAACTTTCTTTTAATCTGCGGTCTGTTGCCATTCCACAAAATATAAGATGCATTTTCGTTTTCAGCAATCAGCTTACGAAGTTTTGTTCTTCCTATCCGGAAATATAATGCTGCTTCTTCAACGGAAAGGGTATACTTTTCCCATAGGGGAATATTAGAAACCGCATTTATGTCCTGCTTTTCGTTTTCTAATCCGACAATCTCCTTTTCATTATTCATGTTTTCGCTCCTTTTCCTAATCATAAAATCTTTGTTCCTTGTAAGTCTATTTTATGATTTTAGGGCTTTAGAGCATAGATATGTGTTCGGTTACAAAGTGACAGTGGAAGGGTTACAAAAAAGACAGTGAGCTTTCTTTTAGAAACTCCTGTCTCTTTGAACATTAGATTTGATTCTCTCAAATTCCGATTTTTCGTTCTCCGCAACTTCCCGACAAACTGGAATTTACATTGTAATCTCATGACTGTATCAAAGCCAATTTCCATTAAAAGTTGCCGCCATAATTGCTATCAATAATATAATAATCAGAACACATATTACAAAGCTAAATAAACAGACTATAAGTCCACTCGTCCATAACGTGGGATACAGTTTTCTGCTCCTCCTCGTAATAATGGAAACAATCACGCCAATAAAGGAGAGTATCGGTCCTACAAGTATAATGTCGGTATATGTATAGGGGGCATGGTTTGCACTGTAAAAATAAAGCGCAAACGTGCAAAAAGAAGAGATTCCCAGTATAAGCGGTAACATTATCAATTTTTTGCTTACTGGCTTTTTATCCTTCATTATTTTTGGCTATCCTCCATAAATTTCGATTTGTCGGGCAGATATATATATCCACTTTTCAATAAATTGTACCACAGAATCGTGAACAAATCTACCGTTAGCACCCCGACGTTTGCAACATGTTATTTACAATTTTCATTACTCATCTTAGACTTCCTTTCGGTTTTCGCCAGATACGCATTTTGTATCACAAAATGCAAGCCTGAAGGCTTTCTGGTCAGTGGACACCCCTGAAACCCCGATAATATGCAATACTATATAGTTTCTATATCAAAAATCGCCCTCCTCATATCATTTTTATATCATTTGGGGTAATTTCATATCATTCTTATATCATCGGAAATTTTCATTTTTCAATAACTATATCATTGTCATATCGCCCCTACATCATTTCTGTATCATTTTGGGCGGTTATCATATCATTCTTATATCATTAGAAATTTTCATTTTCCAGAAACTATATCATTTTTGCCATTTTCTATATCAGAGCAATATCAAGGCTATGTCGTTCTTACTTGTCAACAATTATTTTGTGATTTGAAAAAGTGGATGCAATGTTTTCACACTCCACCCACTCAACTATTAGTCCATTTTTTATCGTATTGAAGTTCCCTTCAATCTGTGTAAATCCTGTACAATTTTTCATTACCAGCCTTTACACATCCCCAAAAACAGACCTTTTCCCAAATCTCAGTCAGCTTACAATTTTGTAAGGTTGGAGGGGTGGGGAACATAGGCATGTGTTCGGTTACAAAGTGACAGTGAAAGAGTTACAAAAAAGACAGTGAGCTTTCTTTTAGAAACTCCTGTCTCTTTGAACATTAGATTTGATTCTCTCAAATTCCGATTTTTCGTTCTCCGCAACTTCCCGACAAACTGGAATTTATCGTCTAACTGTAAGAATGTTTTTGAATACATCTCTTAAATCCTCGTATATTCTTATGCTCTGCTTTCTGGAAAGCGGGAAGTTGGTCAAATCCTGCTGCAAAACTCCATGATTTCCTCTTTTCTTGGTTCCACAGCCTCTTTATACTCTACAGAACATAAACCCAACCTGTCGCAGCATTCAATCTCCAAATGCCCGTAAAAATGTTCAATCGTATCAAAAATGTGTTGGCATTCCCTCATACTCGGCCCTGTTCTCAGCGCCACCACATACCCTTTCTTTCCTGTACTTAAAGTTGCGTGCGGCTCATGGGTATTGCACCATGGTGTGCATCTATCAATAAAAGCCTTAAACTGCCCCGGAATATCCGCCCAATAGGAGGGCGATACCGATACGATCACGTCTGCCCATTCATAGTTTCCCATAATCTTGTCAACGTCATCATGCTGAACACATTTTGCCGTACTATGGCACGTCCGGCAACCCTTGCAAAAGCTAAACTTAAAATCATCAATACAGATAATTCTGACCTCGTACCGTTCCCTGAGACATTGGGAAATGATCTTGACGATTTCTGCCGTTGCTCCGTCCCTGACAGGGCTACAATTGATTACTATGGCTTTCATTTCGTTCACCTCAAATAATTTAAGCTCTTGTTCTGATCTGCTTCCCGACAAATGGGAATTTACCTATTCATATATTGGAGAAATAACTGGTTTCCCGTCTCTGTCCAACAACGGTGCCATTCCTCCTGAATATCCACTTGCATGAAACACATAATTTACGCCTGTCTCTTTATCCACCCAAATTTCCATAACATTCACTGTTCCCTGTGAATAAACTTTCTCAAATCTGTCTTTATTAGCCATTTTATTTACCTCCATCAATCACGATTTGTCAGGCAGATATATATCCATCTTTCGATAAATTGTAGCATAGAATCGTGAACAAATCCACCGCTATTACCCCGGCAGAAAAATCTACTCCCCTATCTCTAACTCCACATCTTCCACACCGCTCTCGGCTTTCAGGAAGTTCTTAATCGTCTCCGTCTCCTCCTCGGACAGTTCTCCGGAAACCGACGCCTTCAGCAGCAAAACATTTCCCTTCTCCCCCGCCATCAGACCGCAGCGCACATCTGTAAGTTTGGTGAATACCGCCGCCGTCTTTTCCGAAAGAGCCGCATAATCCACCTCTTTATTGAGGCTTTCGGAAAGCTCCGCATTTTCCGCCTTCTGTTCCTTTAACTGTTTCTCCAAATCCTGAATGGTATTTTGCTGCACTGCAATCGTCACCTGTTCGCTGTCTGTATGCACCTCGTCCTGAGTGACATGCAGGGTATAGGAGGAAAGATTATACTCCGCCAAACGGTCTTGCAGCTCCGAAATCCGTTCGTCAGAGAGATGCTCGCCCACAAGGGAAACCGATATTTTCCGGTTGGCATTATCCACGCTGTTTTGTACAAGCTGGGTATTTTCAAAGACAAACTCCTTATTCAGATAGTCGGAAATATTCTTGTCCAAAATGGACTTATATACCGTAAGCGCGCCTGTCAGGGCGCTTGGTATGATAATAATGATAATCAGCACAGTAACAATGCGGTTAGCCCGTCTCCGCCTTTTCTCGTCCATCTCCCGGACGCTCGGCACCCGCAGAAGTTTTGTCACAATAAATGCTGACAGCCCGATAAAAAGCGTGTTAATCGTAAACAAGTAAAAAGCGCCCATGGCAAAGCTGAACTGTCCCGTAGCAATGCCGTATCCCGTTGTACACAAAGGCGGCATCAGCGCCGTAGCAATAGCCACGCCGGGAATCACATTGCTTGCCTTTTTTCTGGTATTACCGATACTGCCCGCAATACCACCGAACAGGGCAATCAGCACATCCCAAAGGGTGGGGCTTGTCCTGGCAATCATTTCGCTGGTAGCCGTAGTAAGCGGCGTCAGGGTAAAATATGCCGTAGAGGTAATCAGGCTGATTACCATCTGCGTCAGAAAGCACGCCCCCGCCTGCTTTAGCAGGCCCAAATCCCGGATAGCAAGGGAATAACCCATGGTAAGAATACCGCCCATTAAGGGGGATACTAACATTGCGCCGATAATGACTGCGGTAGAGTTCACATTTAAACCGATAGAGGCAATCAGAATCGCCATCATCAGTATCCACATATTGGCGCCATGAATAATAATATTTTCCTTCATCATATCGTGCAGGTCTTCATAGGAAAGCATATCGCTCCTCATATCCAACAGATTGTGAAAATACGACCTAACAATGTGCTTTTGTATCTTCTCCTCATTTTCCATATATCCCCGTATCCTCCCTGAACACATTTTCTTTTGTTGACAACCGCATCCGCAGTTTACTAATAAGACTTTATCAGTTATTCGGGAAATGTCAAGACTAACCATACAACTTAAGCACATCTCACTATCAACAATATGTACATTCGTTTAAGCAAAAGCTAAGACTATCATAGTTGAAAAATTTAAATTTCTAATTTTTTCCTAATTCTTTTACCATCTTATCAAAATCAGATTCAATCGGCTGTGTTTTATTATAAATATCATATTCCTGATACGCTTTCTCCATTGCCTGTTTATGAGAAACACGCCCATTATCCTTTAAAATATCATATCTACGAAATGCAAGAAATTCATTAACACTTTTAGAAAATTCTTTCATTGTAAAAACATTTTCTCGTTCAATCAAATCCTCTATATAATCAAAATATCCAGAAACAGCACGCTCTAATTGGCGAATCTGTTTTTCGTTCAAATAGTTCTTTGCAATGGATGCATCTGATTTAAGAATACGACCATCCGGCGCATTTTTCCATGTAGTTAATCCCATATTTTCTTTTGTGTGATCTGCCTGCTGATAAACAATTTCAGCCGCAGTTTTGCCAATAATGGCATAATGAAATTTATTTTGTATGGTAGCATAAAAATGATAGGTAATATCAGAATCCTTATCATAGTCAATGCTGCATTCTGCAAATATATCAGTAATCTGTTGCCATATTCTGCGCTCACTGGCACGAATAGAGCGAACTCTTTCCAACAATTCACGAAAATAGTCTTTGCCAAAAGCAGTTTTACCCTGTTTCAGCCGTTCATCATCCATAGCAAATCCTTTTAACATATATTCCTTAAGAATATTCGTTGCCCAGATTCTGAACTTGGTTGCTTGAATGGAATTGACTCTATAGCCTACAGAAATAATAGCGTCCAGATTATAATAATTGGTAAATGTAGTCTGAGTTTTATCCTGCATTGCTCCATGTTTTTTGGTTGTTGCAATTTTTGCAACAACCACTTTTTCATCCAGTTCACCTGTTTCAAAAATTTTTGCAAGATGGCGGCTAATGCCAGATTTGTCGATACCAAACAATTCAGCCATAGCCTTTTGGGTTAACCAGATGGTCTCATCTTTTATTAGGGCGCTGACCGTTACATCATCATCTTCTGTCCTATACAGCACCATTTCCATTTGTTTCGTAATATCTGTGTTCATGCAAAGCCCTCTTTCTGACAGTTTATAAATTGATAACTGTTATTCTTCGCCCAGTTCTTATACACATTGTATCTGAAAAGTAATCAAAATGCTATGAAACATATTACTATCATAGTGGGAATACCTGATAAAGTCAAACGGATTTTTTGACATTTTGCCTTCCCTAACTGTTTTTTACAATCAGGCTCACAGCAACTCCCTTGAGGATTTGAAAAAGCGCAAAAAAAGTCATATAATAGAAACCGTTGACAAAATGATTTTTACATAAGAGAGGTATTGTGATTATGAATAAGGATTTAACTACAGGAAAAGCAGAAACCGTACTCTGGAAATTCTGCCTTCCCCTGTTTGGCAGCATTATTTTTCAGCAGCTATACAACATTGCTGACAGTCTGGTCGCCGGAAAGTTCATCGGAGAAAATGCTTTAGCCGCCGTAGGCAACAGTTACGAGATTACCTTAATCTTTATTGCCTTCGCCTTTGGCTGCAACATCGGCTGTTCCGTCATTGTCTCCCAGCTTTTCGGTGCGAAGCAGTATGGCAGGCTGAAAACCGCAGTGTCCACCTCCTTCATTTTCAGCGGTTGCCTCTGCTTAGTGCTGATGCTGTCCGGCATCTTTCTGTGCAGTCCCCTGCTGCATCTTATCAAGACGCCGGCGGAGGTATTTGCAGACTCGAAGCTGTATTTGGATATCTATATATGGGGACTTCCCTTTGTGTTCTTTTATAACATTGCGACGGGGATTTTTTCGGCGCTTGGCGATTCCAAAACGCCTTTCTATTTTCTCGCCGTCTCCTCCACCTCCAACATCGCTGTGGACATCCTCTTTGTCAAGGCGTTTCACAGGGGCGTGGCAGGCGTGGCCTGGGCAACCTTTTTGTGTCAGGGAATCAGTTGTCTCGCCGCTTTGATTGTAGTCCTTAAAAGGCTCCATAAAATAGAACTGAAAAGAAAACCCCCGGTATTTAGCTGGAAGCTGCTGAAAAAGATTCTGGTTATCGCCGTCCCCAGTATCTTTCAGCAAAGCTTTATCTCCGTAGGCAATATCCTGATTCAGAGCGTAATCAACAGTTTCGGCGCTTCTGTCATGGCCGGATATTCTGCCGCCGTAAAGCTGAATAATCTGGTGATTACCTCCTTTACCACCATCGGCAACGGTATCTCCAATTATTCTGCGCAAAACTTAGGCGCTCATAAATACGGGCGGATCAAAGAAGGGTTCCGGGCCGGCGTTAAAATGGTATGGTGTCTGAGCATACCCTTCTTTATTCTCTATATTTTCTTCGGAAAATATCTGCTGCTTTTGTTCATGAAAAAGGGAGCCACAGACGCCCTCGCTGTCGGCAGACAGTTTTTGTGCATCCTGACTCCATTTTATTTCATTATCTCCATTAAGTTAGTTGCCGACGGAATCCTCCGGGGAATCAGCGCTATGCGGCAGTTCATGATTGGAACCTTTACCGATTTGATTCTGCGGGTGGTATTAGCTTTTGTCTTTTCCGATGTGACCGGTGCCGCCGTCGGCATATGGTGCGCTTGGCCCATTGGGTGGACCATTTCCATGTTCATCTCCATCTGCTTTTACCGGAGGGCGTATCGGAAATTCCCGCAATAACCGCCTTCGGAAAATGCAAAATCATATCAAAACCATAAGATTGAGAGCGCATACCACAAACAGAGCAACCGCAAGGATTTTTCCACCTATGCCTTTTTCCGGAAGCTTTGAATACCAAAGAGTCGCCAATGCGACAAGGATAGTCAGCGCCAGCGTAACCAATTTCAATATAGCATCCGATTTATAGGACAATTCCAGACAATTTGACGCCCCATAAGGAAAAACCGCATTCCCAAGCTGTTGGGCTGCCGAAGACATCTCTTTTGCTATTTCATAATCCAGCTCCTTTGAAAGCGCCGTAATATTGAGACCACCTGCTTCTAAGGACTGCGCGCTGTCGTTAAAATTCTCCCCCAGCCATTTCTTTGGGGCATGAATAACATAGTATTCCATGGCGTCCGTATCCATGCCTACATAGTAATAATCCTTTCCTATGGGTATCAGTCCATTAATCGAATGTTCTACCTCGAACGCTTCAAATGCCATATCGATATTGACACTATGCAAATCCTCCTTATTCGTCAGGTCAGATATGCCTGTCACTAAAAAAAATCCTATGTAAAGTACCGCAAAAAAACCAATTAAAATTTTACTCCCTATTCCCCTCATTATAAATTCCTCCTAAGTATTGTTCCGGCACCTTATACCCCATACTATGCAGGGTAAGGGCATACGACGGATTTCCCAGCCGTTTGCAGGATTCCTCATACAGCCTGTTAAATTTGTTCATCTTCCGGCCCGATTTTACGGATAAGATTTCAAGTATGCCGCCTATAACAAAGACAATCCCAAAGACCAGAAATACTGTTGGCAGCAGCCACCAGATTTCCTCCGGCGTCCCCAGCATATGTCCGGAAAAAAGATATATCCCCCTCCAGGCAATCAATACTCCTATCACAATCAAAAAAATGTAGGGCGGAATCTTGAAATCCTCTTCCGGAATCCCCTCTGCTGCCAGCTCATGATATCTGGGATCAATATATCTGGCGCCGCACTTTTTGCACTCCTTTAAAGGGCTGCCGAATTTTCGCACAGGAGTATCATACTCCAACAGCTTTTTCCCACAGGAAGCACATTTTAATACATAACTCATAAATCCCCTCCCCTTCTTTTATTTATCCTCTATGGTTTTCCAGCCAGCGAAGCGCCATCTGCGCATAGGCCGCGCTTCCCAGATACAAAACGGAGTCGTCATATTTTACCTTGGGGTGATGCTGTCCATAAAGATATCCTTCCTTTGAATTTCCTGCCGTTAAGAACATACTGACCGTTGGCACTTCATGGCTTACAAAAGCAAAATCTTCGCTTCCGCCGCCCGCTTTTCCGCCGGACACCACTGACAAATCAAGCGCCCCCTGTCCAAACAATTCCTTCATGTAATCCATGGCGTCCGCCGCCAATGCATCGTCAATTACCATGCAGGGACAATAGTCGTAAAATTCCACCTCTACCTCACACCGCATTGCCGCCCCAATGCCCTTGCTGATCTCGGTCATCCGTTTCTTAATCAGTTTTCCAATCTCATTTTCCGGATCGGTTGTCCGTATGGTTCCCCACATCTCGGCAGAATCCGGAATCACATTGGACACCTTCCCCGCCTCAAAATGTCCTGTAGTAAACACGCCAAAATCGTTGCCGTTCAATTCGCGGCTGTTAATCTCCTGCAAGGCTAAATGTATGTGGGCAGCGGCGGTAATGGGATCAATGGCCTCATGGGGAGTGGAGCCATGGCCGCCTTTTCCTTTTACCACAATGTGGTACTGCTCACAGGACGCCATGGAAATGCCCCCTGACGGAACCAATACCATGCCGGAAGGCATCGGCATGCCGCCAATCACATGAATCATCATAGCCGCATCTACATGGGGATTTTCCAAAAGCCCCGACTGAATCATATCCGGAGAGCCCTGAAATATCTCCTCTGCCGGCTGGAACTCCAGCTTGACGGTTCCCTGAATTTCATCCTCATGCGCCTTTAAAAGCTTTGCGGCTCCAAGCATCATTGCAGTATGCATATCATGGCCGCACCCATGCATTTTCCCTTCCGTCTTGCTGCGGTACTCCACATCTGCCTCCTCCTGAATCGGCAGCGCATCCATATCCCCCCGGATTAAAATGGTCTTTCCCGGATGATTTCCTCCGGCAATGGCAACTACTCCCGCCTTGCCGCAATCCTGGGGCGCATATCCCATCTCCTGTAGTTTTTTCTTAACCAGTGGTTTTGTATAGACCATATCAAACCCAATCTCCGGGTGCTGATGCAAATCCCTCCGAATCTCCCGTAACTCCTCCTGTAAAGCGGACGCTTCCTTTAACAATTCCTGTGTGTTCATTCTAATCCCTTCCTTCCTGCCATGGTCTTTTTAGATTGGCATTGCTGCCGGTAATATTATAAGTATACCATTTTTTGCTGAATCATACTACTGCAAATACTCTTTGCAATAAGCAAAATCTGTAATATAATACACAAAACCGGGAGTTTGACACTTTCTTTTAAACATCATATCATAAAAATCCTTTATCTAAGCCGTTTATGGCTTATTTTTTT